>JAITAV010000019.1 GCA_031283895.1 Puniceicoccales bacterium
GGTTATTCGGTGCAATGCCAGGGCATGTTAACCCTGGGGTAAAATTGGAGGTTTTTAGGGCGTTCAATGGAATGGCCAAGGCATGTTCATCCTGCGGCAAAGCCGGGGTCAGAAGCCAAAATTGGCCGTGGCAAGACAGATGCAGCCATTTTGAGATACGTGCGTTTATGCCTAACTTCCCGGAGAATTTCCACTTTTATACAGGTACTCGTTTATAATCTTCTATTTCCACCATTATCACAGATGATTTACGAGATATTGAAGATGATTTATCTTAAACTCTTAAACGCTATGCTTGTTGAACATTAAAACGAAAATTAAAGCAATCCGTTTCCCTTGCGCAACAAATTAGCCGTACAAAGCGTTTGCATTTTTGCAAAAATGCTTTTTTATTCTAGACAATCGTATATTCATCCATGTCAAAACGGCTGGCATTTGCAGTTTATGTATTTTCCATCATATTTTTCTCATGTTTTTTCATTTGGCCCATTTGGGAAATTGTAAGAAGTGGTTTTTTTGATTATGAACAAGGGCTTACACTGGCCTACTTTAAGGCAGTTTTCATAAATCCCATCTATAGAGAAGGCCTATTTAACTCATTTGTAATGGGTATTGGATCTACAGCTTTGGCATTATTTTTGGCCATTCCTTTAGCTTATCTATTCAACTATTACGCATTCCCGGGTAAAAAACTGTTTGCAAGTTTAATTTTACTGCCGATTATGTTACCTCCTTTTGTGGGAGCTATAGGCATTCAACAATTGTTGGGAACTTACGGTATTATTAACACCGCCTTAATTCGTTTAGGCTGGATGTCTGCCTTACACCCTTTTGACTGGTTAGGCTCTTGGCAATTTACAAGCATTATCATTTTAAATGCACTCAGTTTATATCCTGTTGTATATCTCAACATAGTGGCATCCCTCGCCAATATAGACCCAGCGATGGAAGAAGCGGCTGCCAATTTAGGGTGCCGCAGATTTAAAAATTTCTGTTACATTACGTTTCCCCTGATTCGTCCAGGTGTTTTTGCAGGCTGTACCATTGTCTTCATTTGGGCTTTTACAGAATTGGGGGTTCCGCTCATGTTTAATTTTAATCGCGTGACATCCGTACAAATTTTCAATGGTTTAAAAGAAATCGGTGGTAATCCATTTCCATACGCCTTGGTAACCGTTATGTTTATATTATCAGCCTTGTTTTATCTCATAGGTAAGGGACTTTTTGGCAGAAATAACTACGAAATGTTTTCGAAAGCTTCTCACGGTCGTGTTTGTAAAAGCCTAGGGATGGGTGGACAATGCGTGTGCGTGTGCTTTTTTGCCATAGTTACCGTACTAGCCTTATTGCCACACCTAACGGTAGTTTTGTTTTCATTCGCTTCCGATTGGTATCAATCCATTTTGCCCAATGCTTGGACCATGGAAAACTATCGCTTAGCTTTGGGGAATGATCTCACAATACCCTCCATTGAAAATAGCTTAATATATGCATCTTGTGCCACTCTATTAAGTATATTTTTAGGGATTGGAATTGCCTTTGTGGTGGTCAGAACACGTCTACCGGGACGACATTTACTCGATGTTTGCGCCATGATGCCATTAGCCGTACCCGGACTTGTCATGGCTTTTGGTTTTGTGGCCATGTCCCAAGAAGGACGCGTATTTTCTTTTCTCAATCCCGTCGACAACCCAACTGTTTTGTTGATTATTGCTTACGCAATTAGAAAACTGCCTTTGATGGTACGTTCTGGCGTGGCAGGACTACAACAGACATCGTTTAAATACGAAGAAGCGGCACAAAGCTTAGGATGTCCTCCGTTTAAAGCCGTCCGCAAAATTACACTGCCGCTCATTATGGCCAACTTAATGGCCGGATCCATACTTGTTTTTTCCCAAGCCATGCTGGAGGTATCCGATTCACTCATCTTAGCGCAAAAACAATCTTTTTATCCTATTACGAAATCTATTTACGAGCTTTTAAATTTACTTGGGCACGGTACCTTTTTATCATGCGCTTTAGGCGTTTGGGCGATGACATTTCTTGCCATTACGATTATAAGCGCTGCTGTTTTGTTAGGTAAAGGCCTAGGGGCCATTTTTAAAGTCTGATTTCATGCCAACTTCACCCATGAAAGGCAAACTACAATCCGAGCACCTTAAAAAGTAAGCATAAAAAACACGGCTGCGGCATTTTAAAATACGTCAGAACTCTTCGAAGATGAAATATTTTGAAGATTTGGAGCGCGTACAAAGAAATACAAATCTCCAAATACTGAGCCTAACATAAAAAGACTCAGAAAGTGACATTCTGAAACAACGCTCCATGGGGAAAGTCAGAAAAGCAGGATTTTTTATGATTCCTTCTGTTCGACCTTTGCTTCAGAAGATTGACTACCGTTACCTTCGTTGGACGGGGGAAGGTCTTTAGAGACATGGGTTTTACTTTCGGTCAACGCAGCAATTATTTTAAACAACATTTTTACAGGTAAATCGATTTTGTGTTGTATTTCCTGCGTACCTAATAAGGCTTTCCACGTTAAACGAGATTGTTCGTTGGAAACGGTGGGTACCAGTTTATGCGGCACCCAATTTGCCATGAAAACATTCAAATTAACTCTGGTTTCACTCAATACATTCGCATCCAAAGAAAAGGATTCGCAAAGGTTTTTATCCATATATGTTTCGATGAGTTGCTCCATCGAACTGCGATTATCGGCATACAATAACCCGTGGTTCGATACGGTTAAGAAAAATTGCGCTTGAATTTGCATAGGCTCGGTTTTACCCCCTATTGTACAAGCATGTACGGTATGTCCTTTATGCGTGAATACGGCTTCATCAAAACGGCACACAACATGCGCTTGCAAATCCGTACAAAATTTCTCTATGGGCTCACATCCACTATTTTTTAATATGCTAGGTAAGCTTCTAATCCACGCATTGAGTTGTTCATTAACAAAGCCGGTTAAAAATTGAACCAAATCGGTATCCTGCATGGATTGTGTCAACAGCATACCTGTCTCCTGCGTATATAAACGCGTATTTTCATTTTTAAACATGGTGGAATTACTAAAAAATCCAACCAAATGTTTTTTAGAAAAAATCCAAAACGGATCCAGCAAAGTTTGAACTGATTTAAAAAACTCTGTAAAAACTTGGAAGGTTTCCGGTAATTCCTTAAGTGGCCATGCAACCATTTTTTCAAACCAAAGCTTCAGAAGGTTTTGGTAGGCATTCGCACTGTAGTAACCAACCTTGTAGGTATCATTTTGTAAATAAAATCTAGGCAAATTTAACGATGTAGTTGGCTTTTGACTGTCCAATAAAAATTTGGTACACATCGATTTTTCTGTAAAAAAAACAGACGGATGCACAGAAAGAATCTCATCCGCTGAACGACTTATATCCAATTGAATAAGTTGGATATCATCCAAAAAGGAAAGTTCCAAAAATTTCACTAGATTTCCATAGAATCCACTTATTTTCGGAAGCATAGATAAAATATGATCGAATAACCTTATCTGCAAGTCATTGACAAAAGGTTCTTGAAAGAATTGGAAAAGTGCATCCAAATGCGGCTGCATTTTATCGATTAAAGTGGCATGTCCAAAGACATACCAATTGTTTGCAATAATTTTTGAAGGCGGAATGTTTTGTAACTTCCAAACATCTTTTTTTTCGCGTGGCAGATTTTGCAAAATTTTTAGCAGATACGCATCTTCGCCAGCGTTAAAAAAGCAGAGCGGGACACAATGAGCATCCAATGAAAATAAACCTACATATACGGGGCATTCATTCGAAATACCGGGACATTCTATGCCTCCCATCGATCCTACAAGTAATAGAGAAACTAAGGATGCATGTTGAGGAATTACCGTTTCGAGCAGCTTAACATATTCATTCAAAAACTTAGGTAAAGGTTTTACTTTGATACAAGCCACCATTTTGGTAGAATTTGAAGCCTTATCTGTTATGCCATCTGTCCGTTCACTTGTGGCACAAGCAAATTGACTATTCAT
>JAITAV010000030.1 GCA_031283895.1 Puniceicoccales bacterium
CCCACGACCCAAGACCCAAGACCCAAGACCCAAGACCCCAGACCCAAGACCCAAGACCCAAGACCCAAGACCCAAGACCCAAGACCCAAGACCCAAGACCCAAGACCCAAGACCCAAGACCTCAAGGGCGCTAAGCGCTTAATTGCCAATGGCATTCCGGAGCCGGAGGGCCCCAGACAACGATTTGGATTTGGTCCAAACCCAGGACTGAACCGGGAATCTAATCCGGAACAAAGGTTAAACCCGAAACGACGGTGGGGATCCAGCTGGGAATTGGACCCGAATCGGAATCCGAAGCCGGCCTTGGAATTAGGAACGAGCCGGAGATTAGAATCCCGTCAAAGGCTAGGACTCAATCGGGAAGCAGAATTTCGTCAAGGATCGAAGCCGGAACAACGGTGGGGATCCGGCCATGAATGGGACCAAAACTGGAATCCGAAGCCCATCTGCGAATTGGGACTCAACCGAACATTAAAACCCAACCGGAGGTGGCAGTCGGGTCAAAGGTTAAGACCCGAACAAAGGTTGAAACCCAGCCGGGATCTAAAACCTGAGCAACGGTTAACAACCGGTCGAAGATCGGAATCAGTCCGGAGCTTGAAGGGATGGGAGCCCTCGGGAGGTTCGGGATTATTTCACAGAACTGCATGCCTGCGCATCGTTTTTGGGGGGACGATGCGTTCAATACGTCCTGGGGCTGCCTGCACGCCGCCGTTTTCAGGTAAATGCATTCAAGGACAACCCCAATGTCCCTCCGTCGGCCGTAACGGCTCTCACCGAGACACCAAGGCGTCTGACTGTTTAACTGCAATAGAGCATCCTAAGTCGGTTCCAAGTCAAGCGGCGAGGTGTTCCAGGACATCGGTTTCCCTCCGGACGTCTGGACTTGGCCGGGCACCGAAGTATTCGTCCGCATCCCTAAGCCGAAACGGTTTTACGCTCATCGAAGTCGTCGTTGCCCTGTGCATCGTGGCCATCCTCTCCGCCATCGCCATTCCGGGTTTTAGGAAAGCCACCGAAGACTTTCGTCTCAATTCCACCCTGGAAGATACCTTGGATATCATGAAAGTTTGCCGCGCCTACTACCTCATCTTTAATGAATGGCCGCCGGATGTGTGGGATGATATTCCCGATAAGTTATGTCCGTTTGTCCCGAATCATTTGATCGATCCAAACCGTGGTCAAAGTAACCACCTACATCGATGGAGTCATAGACCATTGGGGAAAGCAGCGTGCAATTACGATTTAGACTGTATTTCTAACAGTATGGGTGTGTCACTCATGGGTATTAGCCCAGGCACTGCCGATTGGAATAAGTGTTATAATAAATTCAAATCGTGTCTTGGAGAAAGATATATAACTGATTCTCCTTGGCATAATCGCATGTTTTGTGTCTTACCTGAGTCTACTGGATCCGCAAATCCTAACAGCAGTGCAACTTGGGAAAATCGATATTACTAAAGGAACTCCTCGTTTATTCTGATTCTTTCCTGCGCGCTTTATTTTCTGCAATGGAACACTAGCCTTTTTCAACACCGAATGGAATGAAAAGGAACCTGCCGGTTGAAGAAAATCTTCCCCTAGATTATCACTAGACGCAGGAAATGTTAAATGCTGCAGACGGATGTCCTATCTCATTCAAATAAGAGTATATCCCAAGCCACACGAACGGCAGAGGGAGATGCTGTTTCTTCCACGAGTAGTAGCTTTTTGTATGATACCTTTTACGATCGATCTTAAAATGTGAAAATTGGTACAATGGAACTTATTTTTCATTTGTTTCAAGTTTCAATCTACCCATTGCACTACCTGTCATAGCGTTACAATGCTCATTGATCCTACCTCATCGTTATGAGCATAAAACGAAACAATGCATAATACATATTACCCAACTCACAACTTCCAAATGTCTTGCACGTAATCACGAATGGTTCGATCGCTGGAAAAATATCCCAGACGAGCCGTATTCAATAGAGCCATTTTAAACCATTGCGAAGGATTACGGTACGTCTTTTCGACTTTCTTCTGCGCAGTACAATATTTTTCAAAGTCAGCCAAAACAAAAAATGGATCCCCGCCTTCCAACAAGCTCCTCCGAATCACCTGCATGGGGTTATGTCCCTTTTGGGCAAAAAAGTCCGACTCCATCCAGTCGAGCAGCACTTTCAAGGTTTCATTGGCCTGATACCATTCAAATGGGCGGTAACCATCTTGACTCAATTGTTCCAATTCTTCCACCGTATGACCAAAAATAAATATATTGTCGGCTCCAACCTTATCCAGCATTTCAACGTTTGCACCATCCAAAGTACCAATAGTACAGGCTCCATTGAGGCCTAATTTCATATTACCGGTTCCCGAAGCTTCTTTCCCTGCCGTAGAAATTTGTTCCGAAAGGTCGGCAGCGGGAATAATTTTCCCCGCTAAAGTAATATTGTAGTTGGGGAGAAAAACAACTTTTAGCACATCCTTAACCCTTTTATCAGAGTTAACGTGCTGAGCCAACAAATTAATACCGTGAATAATTTCTTTTGCCAAATAATATTCTGGAGCCGCTTTTGCCCCAAAAATGATAACACGTTGAAAATTTGTTGAGACTTTTCCATGCAACAATTCCCGATAAAGTTTCAAAACATGAAGTAAATTTAAATGCTGGCGTTTGTATTCGTGCAAACGTTTAACTTGCACATCAAATAAAGCATCCGGAGAAATTTTTACGTGGCACACATTCCAAATATATTGAGCCAAATTTTGTTTGTTTGCTTTTTTAATCAGCGCATACGCTTCAATTGCAGCGGTGTTATCCGCGTATTTTTCCAACTCTTTTAGCTGCTCCAGATCCGTTACCCAACGCTCATTTCCAATACATTTCGTGATCCATTGACTTAAACGCGGATTAATCGATTTTAGCCAGCGTCTGGGCGTAACTCCGTTCGTTTTATTGTTAAATTTTGTTGGATACAATGCGTGAAAACCTGCAAATAAGCGCGTTTTTAACAACTCCGTATGCAACTTTGCAACCCCATTGACCGAAAAACTGGCAATGACCGACAAATACGACATACGTACGTATTGGGGACTGCCCTCTTCAATAATGGACAAACATCGCTGCATGTCCACATTTCCGGGCCATTTTTTCTCAACTTCATTTTTTAAAAACCAAAGATTGATTTCGTAAATAATTTGTAGATGGCGTGGAAGCACCTTGGCCATCAACGGAACACTCCACTTTTCCAAAGCCTCAGGCAACAGCGTATGATTTGTATACGCAAAAGTTTTTCGACAAATTTTCCAAGCGTACGCCCAATCCAACCCTTCTTGATCTATTAAAATGCGCATCAATTCTGGTACGGCAATGGCCGGGTGCGTGTCATTCAATTGAATCACCACTTTTTCCGGAAATGCATTCCAATGATCTCCGTTCAAAGCCTTAAAACGACGCAAGATATCTTGCAAAGAACAGGCAACAAAAAAATACTGTTGCACCAACCGTAGTTCTTTTCCATTTTCCGTCTTATCGTTGGGATACAGAACTTTTGAAATAGTTTCACCGACCGTCTTTTCTTGAACGGCCGCTATGTAGCCTCCTTCGTTGAAAGTTTTTAAATCAAAATCTTCAGAACCTCTTGACTCCCATAAACGTAGGAAGTTAATAGTATTTCCGCCATATCCTACAATAGGAATGTCCCACGGAACTCCCAAAACAGTTTTTGTATTCACCCACTTGGGATGTGCATCCCCTTTATCATTGTAGCATTGCTCAACGTGTCCGTACAAATGAACGGGTTGCATGTATTCGGCACGTAAAATACGCCAAGGATTGCCAAAACGCAACCAATCATCCGGTAGTTCTTCCTGACGGTTATCAATGAATGCTTGACGAAATAAACCAAATTCGTATTGAATGCCATAACCAATCGCTGGATAATTTAAAGTTGCCAATGAATCCAAAAAACAAGCCGCCAAACGCCCTAATCCGCCGTTACCGAGCCCCATATCGACTTCTTCTTGGCGTATTTGTTCGTAATCCAATCCGTAGTCTTCTAAAGCCGCTTTGAGTACTTCTTTAAGGCCTAAATTATCCGCATTTGTATTGAGTAGTCGCCCCATCAAATATTCTAAAGACAAATAATAAACACGCCTTACATTTTGTAGGTGTTGACGCTCTTGCGTGTCAATAAACCGCTGTAAAATTTGATCGCGTACGACGTGACAACTCGCCAACCACCAATCGCGGCAAGTCGCAGTCTGTTTATCTCGGGCGAGCGTTTGAATTAAATGTCGTTCAAGGGCGAGCTTAACTTCTTCTTTTGTCATACAAACCATTTCTTAAAGACATTTTATCTCCTAACATGCTCTGGATCAACATAAAATTTTTACTTTAGCGATGAATTTCTCAAAAATCAAAGCCATACATCTCACTTTATGGATGCTTAAATTGCTCACCGATAATTACAATACAAAGGAAACCGCCATCATAAACAACCGTGATAGGTATGCACGTAGATCAGGTGATCACATTAAATTTAAACAAAGCGATATCACCTTCCTTAAAAAGATAATCTTTTCCTTCCAAGCGCACTTTACCTTCTTTCCTGACTCCAACATACCCTCCCAATTTTACAAAATCATCGTAGGCAGTCACTTCGGCCTTAATGAAACCTTTTTGGAAATCGGTATGGATGATGCCCGCGCATTCGGGTGCCGTCATACCAAGTAGAAAAGTCCAAGCGCGCACTTCTTGTACTCCTGCAGTAAAGTAGGAAGCCAAGCCTAAAAGTTGGTAAGCCTTACGAATGAGGGTCGAAACACCGCTGTCTTCTAAATTAAGCGCCAACAAAAACTCTTTGGACTCTTGGAGAGATAATTCGGAAAGTTCCGACTCCAGTTTGGCCGATAACGCACAATAATCGCTCTTTGAATTTTGCGCCAAGTAATGCTGCACTTCGGAAACGTAACGATTTTTTTCCGGATACCGCAAGTCATCTTCGGAAACGTTGCAGACGTAGAGTGTAGGTTTGCAAGTGAGCAAACAAAATTGTTTTATCTTTTCAGCTTCTTCCGCATCCAGTGCCATGGAATAAGCAGGTTTGCCGGCATTGAGATGCTGCTGTATTTTGAGTAGCAATTGGCAGGTAAATAAAACTTCCTTGTCAAAAGATTTTGCCTTTTTGGACCAACGTTCGACCTGCTGATCTACAGATTGTAAATCGGCCAAAAGTAATTCTGTGTTGACAACTTCGATATCTCGCACAGGATCCACCGTACCCATATTGTGTAAGATGTCTGCTTCGTCAAAACAACGAACTACCTGAATAATGGCATCAACTTCACGTATATTCGCTAAAAATTGATTCCCCAGGCCCTCGCCCGCACATGCACCTTTGACGAGACCGGCAATATCTACAAATTCGATGGCCGCAGGGACAATTTTCTCGGTGTGAACCAGTTTTGCAAGAATTTCAAGACGTTCATCAGGCACCTCAACAATACCCACATTGGGTTCTATTGTACAAAAAGGATAATTGGCAGCCTCCGCTTTTCTTGTGCGTGTCACCGCATTAAATAGTGTGCTTTTACCCACATTGGGTAACCCAACAATACCTACCTTTAACATAAAAATAGACTTCTTTCAAAACCTGAGATAAAGGAGAATTGGATGCTTGTACGATCTTTTTTCGAAACTGAAGGACAAAATCAAACTTCTCCACAATGAGGCCTATGTGAAAAACACTATCACGAAACTTTTCGGAAGACAAGGGAAAGTACAAATTCTATAACAATCGTGGAGAAAAATGCCATAATGAAAGCAGGAAACAAGATGCGCAACTGAAACTTTCATAAAATTTTCTTTGGTGGTGATACTCACAGCAATTTTTGCCATTTGCTTATGCGATTTCTTTTTCCCTATAAAATCAACGATAATTGGTCATTCTCGACCGTATACTCGGGTACTGAAACAGAATTTCCAATTTCAAGCCACTTGGCAACTATTCTGCGATGACATACTTCGCCTGGTTTTTCGTAGCACAAAAGCGCAAGGTGTTGTTTATTACTTTTATTCAGCACCCCGATCAGCTCTTTATAAATTTTGATCGGAGACAGCTTGCTCAAAATTTCACGTTGATATTTTTTCATGGCTTCTTCAATAGGAATTGCTCCAGATTTTGCCTCTCTCAGCAGCAGTTCTGTTGGATTTAAAGATGGAAAATATTCGTCAACTTTTGCCCACTGCGGCGTAAATAAAGCAATACTGATTTTGAGCATATTCTCAGGCAATTTTGGAACAAATGCAAAATAGGAAGTATAGATCACCATGCCACCATCTAGGAAGGAAATATTTTAAAATCTTCCTTCATTTTTTCTCTGTGAATCTCTACTTTCATAGATATAATATTTACACTCAATTGAAATAAATTTCAAAACACCGTACGACTCATCATTTTTTCCGTTTTTATAGTACTTAGTACTTCCAAGCTGTCATGCCACAATTTATCTTTCACTGCCTTATCGATTACCACTTCAAGCTTGCCAAACAAAATCATTTTTATCTGTATAGTGTGTTGTAGGACTACTCAAAAGTTTATCTCTTTACTGATAATTCAGCATAAAAATATACAATAGACTTCGATTAAATTTTCACTATCTACTCTGGTTTTAGATAACGCTAGATTATATCTTTGTGAAGATATGTTTTGGTACATAATTATCTTACACCATTAATTTCTGACATATATCCGTTCTCAATGCGACAATGCAATTCTAGGTTGCTGCAACCTTTTACGGCGAAAACGGTTGAGTAATTTCTATACGTTTGTGCTGACTACGTTCGCCCGAGACAATACGAATATGTTTTTTAGAGACTCCAAAATATTTGGATAAAATTTCACACAATTGCTTATTGGCACGTCCCTCCAATGCGGGACACGTTAATTTAACTCGCAATGACATTCTCTCTTCATTCAAAGGAAAAACTTCACACCTCGATGCACCGGCAACGACTTTAACTTCTATCTGCATGCAAAACACCTACGTGATGTAAAAATTCCTCCTCGCTCCAAATTTGAATTCCCAATTCTTTTGCTTTCGCTAGTTTATTTCCAGGATTCGTGCCACAAATCAAGATGGAAGTCTGTTTTGTCATCATACGATCTACATGCCCACCTAAAGACGCAATAACGCGTTCAGCTTCGGAACGTGTCCACTGCGTTAAAGATCCTGTCAAAACAAATACTTGTCCATTCAAAGGGTCATTTGTTGGCTCTTCCAAAAAATTTGTTTTAATCTCTAATTGCAACAACCTTTCAATAACACTTTGATTTCTTGCATTTGCAAAAAAGTCCGCAATGTTGTACGCTGTCATCTCTCCTACCAAAGGAATTTCTTGCAGTTGCTTTACCGATAATTGCATTAATTGCTCCAAGGAGGTACCATATTTGGCTAATTTTCTGGCCAATTCAACCCCAACATGAGGGATGCTTAATCCGTACAATAGGCACCCTAAAGGTCTATTTTTGGCCTTTTCAATGGCAAGCAGCACGTTATCCACCGACGTAACCGAAAATCCAGGTAAACGTATCCATGCGTCCCTATGATCAATTAAAGTAAAAACATCTGCAACGTCCTTCAGCCATCCTTGTGAAACCAAAGTATCTACAATTTTAGGACCCAATCCATCTATATCCATGGCATCTTTTGATGCGAAATGAACAATTCTTAATTTCAACTGCGGTGGACAATTTAACGATGTACACCTAATTACAACCTCTCCTACAATTTTTAGTAGAGGTGCACCGCATGCAGGACATTGTAACGGCGTTTTTATTTTCTCTGCAGATGTGCTCCGTTTATCCTTGCTCACACCTACAATGGCCGGAATAACTTCTCCTGCTTTTTGAACAATCACAATATCTTTTTTACGAATATCTTTTCTTTGAATTTCATCAAAGTTGTGTAAAGTTGCGCGTGTGACTTTAGACCCCGCTAAATCCACCGGCATTAATTCGGCTACTGGCGTGATTACACCGGTACGCCCTACTTGAAAAGTTACCTCTTGCAGCAAAGTTTCTGCAGATTCAGGTTCAAATTTGTAGGCAATAGCCCAGCGAGGCGATTTTGCGGTTACCCCTAATTTTTCCTGCAATGATCTGTCGTTGACCTTAACGACAATCCCATCTGTACCGTAAGGTAACCTTCCTTTCGTTAAATGAAAACGCACAATAAGGTTCCAAATTTGTTCCGCACTACTTCCTGATACAATACATGGAACAACAGGGATTCTCCATTGCTTAAAAAAAGTATACAAATGTTCCTGCGTATCTAAGTTTATGTCATTACTGACAAAGCCTATACCATGGGCTATAAAATGTAACCTGCGTCTTGCAACCTCATTTACATCTAGTAATTTTAGACTACCGGCAGCTAAATTGCGCGCATTCGCATAAGTCTCCAGTCCCAACCTCTCTTGTTCATCATTCAGATGAGTAAATTGTTTCTCGGTTAAATAAATTTCTCCGCGTAATTCAATTTCTTCGGGAGTATTTTCAGGCAACGTCGAAGGAATCTCTTTAATTGTCCTTACATTCTCGGTAACCACTTCTCCCATATAACCGTTTCCCCTTGTGATTGCCTTTTCCAAATGCCTATGTTTGTACACTAAATTAATGGCAACGCCATCTATTTTAGGTTCCAATAGGTAAGAACATTGGATTTGTACCTTTTCTTCAACACGATGGAAAAATTCAAATAACGCCTCTTGAGAATACGTATTGCTCAAACTTAACATTGGAAGCAAATGCTTAGCCGTAGGAAAATGTAAGTTTCCCAAATCACTGCCAGGACCTTCATCTTGGCGCCATTCTGGATACAACTTTAGCAATGCTTGCTTTTCAGCCTGCAAACAGTCGTATTCAAAATCAGAAATTTCAGGACGATTTGCACGATAATATAAATAATCATGCCGTTCTATTTGTACGCACAAAGCGCGTAAATACTTACGCGCTTTTTCTTGATCCAGAGACGTTTTATCCACCATTACTTAAAAACAGGCAAATCCTTAGATACTATTTTTTTAACAATGGAACACTCGGGCACCTCCGGTAAAAACGAAGCAATAATCACCAAATTCTCATATCCTTTACTATATAAGTCTCTAGCACAATCTATTGCATTAAACTCATCATTGGGTACATATTCAATAAAAAAACATGTTCTCTTATCAAAACAATGCAGATCTTTCCAAACATCATCTATGGTTGAATAAGTTTTTAACGTAAGACCTAACGCCTGTGCCGCCTTTTCACACGATTTTTGATAATCCAAATCAGAATCTATCAGAACAAAACCTGAGGCACTTTTAGGATCGTAAGCACTCCTTGTTTGAAGCAGTTCTTGCTCATAAATACCTTCTTTAACTAGTTGAGAACAATTTTTATCAGGCAACAGTAAGGTTATGCACGTGTCGTTTTCCTGTGAAGAATTCAACTCAAGACAACCATGCCACGACCCTATAATTTTACGCGCTTCCCATAAGCCAATGCTTAGACCATACTTTTCATTTTGTCCTTTTTGATCGAAAGCTTTACGCCATTGTTCTAAAGGAATACCGCAACCGTTGTCCCTTAAGGTAACTTGTACGTTGCCTAAAACATCCTTACCTACCGAAATTACAATGGTACCACTTCCCATTCCCTGAGTTGCTGTTATACTATTATTGATCAAATTTGAAATGAGTCTTAAGAAAAGTAAATCGTCGACACGAGCTTCAACGTCTTCACGAATCTCTAATCGAAAACGTAAATGTTTGTGTACAACTTTCTTTTGCTCAATACACTCTCTAATAATAGAACCAATATTTTCAGCCGATAAATTTTCATATTGTTTGGAAACACCTGGCAGAATGGAGTCGACAACACCCGAAATCTCTTTTGCATTTTTTATCAGTAAACATTTTTCCTCTTCCAATAAAGGCTCTTTCTCTAGCTTCTTCAATATCAGGCGCACAATTGTTATTGGCGTTACAATGTCATGCGAAAGACTGCGAGCTAAATTGTAGCGTTCCTCTAGGACCGCTTGTTCTCTTTCTAACGCAAACATCTTCATACGAAACCATAAGATACCCATTACCACAAAGAAGCTAAACACGTATAGTCCATAAGCCAAACGCATAGACTCTGGGAATTCAAAAGTCAGATCCATTTTTACAAACAAAACGCAACTACTTACACTCAAACTTACCAAGGCAAGCTTCATCCACTTTCGATATTTTTCCTCCGCTAATATAAGATTTAAGACAAGAGATACTAAGAAAACTAAAAGATAGAAGCCACTAGAATGAACGTCTTTAATCACAAGATATAACGAAGAAATGGGGAAAAAAACAATTAACCCATAATGTTTACATAACTTAAAATATTTTCGATAAAACCCTGGTACATGAGGACCAAAAATCAACAGCATAGCAATGAAACCATTGAGGATGGCTAGTACAACTTTGTCAATTGTCACATGTTCACAGAAAAATAGCAAGGGAAGGATTTGTGTAGTGATTAAAAACACTCCCAGCAAATAACTGGTTTTTATGTGAAAATTTTTTTCATCATATTTATCCAAGCGCAAACGCCCACCACGTTCCTCTTCCATTTGCTGCATCTTCGCTAGTTCTTGAGGCGAAAAGGTGTTACTGTGCCCTCCGAATAGGTAAAATAGTGTAAATGCTATAAAATTTGCAAAAAATCCCGGGAATAATCCATCAACTTTTGTTGTAGGTTTCATGTATGTATTCCACAACAACACGGTCACAAAACCAATAAGTACGCTTGAAAAAAGGCCGGTCTTTGAAATTTTTCGATTACATAATGCAAAATACAAGGGGACAACAATGAGCGGAAACCATAAACTTCTCGATAAAATTTTAGTTTCGAAAAGACCTTCACATTTTGCGGCAAACAAGATTGCAAGAGCCCCTAAGCCGAAAGAAACCCTCTTGGCCATAAGCAACTTTTTTTCTTCCGACATTGGCCGTTTCGTGCAAGGTAAAATAAGATCATTTACTAGACTAATACTGCTTGCATTTAAAAGCGAGTCTACGGTAGACATAAAAACGGCTAAAAATCCAGCAATAACAAAACCGTACATGCCAACACATAAATATTGACGCATCATCATAGGCAACGCCTGATCCGAATGAGTCAATTGAGGATAGAGTACGCGAGCACATAATCCAATCATAACCCCTACCGAAATTACACCAAAATACACACAACCTGCCCCAAAATATGCTCTCCATCCTTGCCTTCTACCGCTTGTCATCAGTAATCGTTGCGTCACGGTCGGAGATAAAGAAGGTAAGCAAAATGTCCACAGTATCAGCATATAACGATGCAAATTTTCATCACTAATGGATAAATGGGATTTGGGTAAAGATTGGAAAAGCACCTTTACGCCTCCAATATTGTACAATAAAATACTCAATAAAGCAGGAATAGCGATGATCAAAACGGTAAATTGCAAAACATCCGTAAATGTTACCGCTCTTATACCCCCACGTCCCGTATAAAAAAGAATAATTACACCTGAAATCAGCAAAGATGATATATAAGATATACCTGTAAACATATTAAGTATGATGCCCATACTCATGAATGGTAAACAAACGTTCAGCGATTCGTAACAACAAGAAACAAAACCACCCAACATCTTACCGGGCTTACCATAGCTTTTGTACAAAATATCACCAATGGAAAGGCAGCCATAATATTTCCTAATACGACCCGATACAAAAAATGCAATAATTATATAAGAAATAGGGGTACCCAGTTGTGCTAAAATTTGTGTTACCCCTATTTTATGTACTTGACCTATGAGACCGATAGTAGAATTACCTCCAATGACTGTGGCGATTACCGTACTAAAAATAACAAAATCGGTAAAATCACGATTGCCGATAGCGTATTCTTTGAGTGTCTTAGTACGCTTGCTGGATCGAAAACCAACAAGGAGTGTGAGTCCTAAAAAGAAACACACAATTACAGCATCTATAAAAGACATGCTTTAAGCTTGTAGAGAGGTCATTTTTAGATGTCAATATTAATATTTACACTATCTTGCTTAATTTTTCATTAACAATAAGGTAAAGCTTGACAATTAATTTAACAATTTATAAGGCTTGTTGGCTTTCAAGTTCATTAAAAAAGTGAAAGCAAGCGTTGATCACGAATTTTCTACAGTGCGGAGCATTTTTTTCCCCATTCACTGTTATGAATTGAAAAAAATTATTCCTCTGGGGGTTATCCTATTTATAACACTTTTTAATCATTACTGTTTAAAAAATATAAAAGATTCTCTTATCGTTACCAGTATAGGTGCAGAGGCTTTGGCCTTTATCAAGCTTTTTTGCGTTCCTCCGGGGACAATTCTATGCATGCTACTTTATACAAAACTCAGCGATAAACTAAAGAATGAACACCTGTTTTACGTTACACTGTCATCTTTTTTATGTTTTTTTGCTTTATTTACGTTTTGTTTATACCCTTGTCGGTCTTTTTTTCATCCATCTCATGATACGATCGTACGCCTTCAAGTCATGTTTCCCAGTGCCTTCTGGGTCTTTTCTATTCTAGGCGTATGGAGTTACGCAGTGTTTTTTGTTCTAGCCGAATTGTGGAGTAGTTTTGTACTGACTCTGCTTTTTTGGCAATTTGTGAATCAAATTACCGAACTTAAGGAAGCGAAACGTATCTACGCATTTTTAGCCATCATAGGACAAGGCGCCGTTGCCCTATCCGGGTTTGTTGGCACAATCGCCTCTAACATTAAAAATAAAACATCCGAGCTTCAAGACCTATGGCAAATGACCCTCAATTATCTTATTGGTACCGTCATCGTCACAAGTATCATCGTTATGTTTTTGTACCACTGGATTTACAAACATGTCTTAACGGATCGCAGATTTTATAACAAACCTCATTTGCCGGGTATAAAAATAAAAAAGGCGAAAAGCAGCATATGGCAAAGCTTAAAAATGGCCATTACATCTCCTTATTTAGGCTTAATTGCTCTCCTGGTTATTTGCTACGGCATTAACGACAATATTTTGGAAAACTTTTGGAAACATGAACTCAAAAACCGGTTCCCAAATATTAATCAATACAATACATTCATATGCCAATACACAATGCATTACGGTTTATTATCCATATTCATCCTCATCATAGCAGGTAATATTTTTCGTCGATTCAAATGGGGTATTGGAGCCATGGTTACCCCATGCATTGTCACGTTAGGTGGCGTCATTATCTTTGGAAGTATTTTTGCAAAAAACTACTGCATACAATGTTTGGGATCAGCACTTGCCCATCAAACGCTCATCATCTTTGCAGGTGTTACGGTTCTCATTGGCATAAAATCTTCAAAAATGTCCTTTTTTGATTTAAGTAAAGAAATGGCTTATATTCCATTGGACGAAGAAATGAAAGTAAAAGGTAAAGCTGTTGTGGATGTATTGGGATATCGATTCGGCAAATCAGGGGGGTCTGGCTTGCAAGTTGTGCTCCTGACGTGCGTAACCCTGTGTTCTGGAACTCAAGCAACTTACGAAAGTATTGCGCCGTACACCTTTATCATTTTTCTTTTCACCTCCTGCGTTTGGTTTGTTGCCGTTTCACGCCTAAGTCGAAAAATCAGCGTAAAAAACTAAGTCCTTAATTAAAGTTTATGAACTGGATAAGAGAAAAAATTGCCCACCGTCTTGGCGGTCGCCAATTTGACCAATCGGGTGCCTATAAATTCGAAATTATTCAAACACTCAAAGAACGAGCCAAACAACGCTCTCCACATTTACTATGCTTGGATTTCGGTATTGGTGAACCCGATGCATGTGCACATCCTTTCGTTATTGAAAGCTTACGCGAAGCCTGTGAGAAATATGAATATCGCGGTTACGCAAACAATGGAGCTGATTTTTTTAAGGTGGCCGTAGCCCATTATATGCAAACCACTTTCGAAGTTGTATTGCGTACTTCCGATGAAATTTTACCTATTTTGGGCATAAAATCTGGGCTCGCACTCCTGGCTGGAACCCTTATTAATCCTAAAGATCTCGTTGTTTGCCCCATACCAAGTTACCCTGTATTTCCAACGCAAACTCAATATTTAGGTGGACAAGTACTCACGCTACCTTTACTTCCTGAAAACCACTTTTTACCGGACTTTGAGCAAATTCCAGAAAATCTACGGTACTCTATCAAATGTTGTCTGCTTAATTACCCCAATAATCCAACAGGGGCAGGCGCTTCTCGCAAATTTTTTGAAGCCGTGATTGAGTGGGCGCAACGTTATCACTGGATTATTGTTCATGATGCCGCTTACGCCGCATTAAATTTTAATGCTCCTCTGTCAATTTTGAGTATTCCTGGGGCCAAATCGTGTTCCGTTGAACTTCATTCGATGTCAAAAGGGTTCAACATGACGGGGTGGCGACTTGGGTGGATTTGTGGGAATGAAACCATCATCAAAGCGTGCACAAAGTTTAAAAATAATTCGGATGCAGGCCAATACCTCGCCATTCAACACGCTGCCACAACGGCATTGCAACGTGCAGATCAAATTGTCCCCATCAACATTGAACGTTACCAACGGCGTATCCAAAAATTGATTCTCATTTTACAACAAACAGGCTTTCAAGTATATGTTCCTCAAGGTGGTTTTTTTGTTTACACGCACGCCCCAAACAAAATCTTCGATACTTCGGGACAATGCGTTGCCAACTTTTCCAATGCATCGGCATGCACGCATTGGTTACTCGAACACCTAAATATTGTAACAATCCCATGGGATGAATGCGGATCCTTTTTACGCTTTTCTGTAACTTTTGAAGCACCTTCCATAGAACAGGAAAATGCATTTTTCTTTCAATTGACACAGCGTCTGTCACCCTACCGATTTGATTATCGCTAAAACGACTCTCAAAACATAAAACTCCCATCCAGTATCGGTAAAATTCACAGTATCCATTGCGGTCAACTTAATTTTCAACTGTAAACGCAACCACATAAAATACTTTCTCGCACTTATCCTCTCTATAACAATTGCATATACAATCATGTAAAATAAAAGGAGCCGATTAATGGGTATACATCGTTGCAGTGGAAGGTTCCCAACTATATTTTTACGCGCTTTACATATTTTTTGCTTTCACTGTAAGCAATTACTTTTACACTATTGCCTTAATGAAAGTCAAAAATCTTACACATCTGGTAATTCAAGTTTTTGTTTTATCATGCTTCCATATTACTTGTCTCTCTCAAGAACAAAGTAATTCTCAAGAACAAAGTAATTCTCAAGAACAAAGTAATTCTCAAGAACAAAGTAATTCTCAAGAACAAAGTAATTCTCAAGAACAAAGTAATTCTCAAGAACAAAGTAATACTGCAGTTGCTTCAACCAGTGTAAATGCCAACATATCTCAACCTATTACGTTACATGTAGGGTTTTTCCCAAATATTACGCATGCACAGGCATTGATAGCCCAAAATTTCCAACGCGAAGGGAAAGGATGGTTTGAACGATATTTACCTAACAATGTTCAGTTAATTTGGCATCGTTTCAATGCGGGACCTTCGACCATGGAAAGTTTGTTAACTCACAGTCTAGATATGACTTACGTTGGACCTGTACCTGCACTCAATCTTTACCTGAGATCGAAAGGTGAAGAAGTTCGCATTCTTTCTGGTGCCGTTAAAGGGGGCTCGGGACTCGTCATACAACCTGATTTAAAAATAAAAACAGCAGCCGATTGGCTTGGAAGACGTATTGCAAGTCCACAATATGGAAATACGCAAGACATCGCCTGTCGTATTTGGTTTATGCAACAAGGTGTGCATGTTGGCTTTGCTGAAAAAAATGTGATCGTATTACCCACGGCCAATCCGGATCAGCTCACATTGTTTAAGAAAAAAGCAATTGCGGGTGTTTGGACCGTTGAACCGTGGCTTTCCCGACTCATTCAAGCAGGACAAGGGAAACTACATTTTTTAGATCAAAACAATTGGACAACCATTTTAATTGCTTCCCAACGCTTTTGTACGGATCGTCCAGAGATAAGGGTGGCTTTTACCCAAGCGCATCAGGCATTAACCCACTGGATTACTGAACATGTGGAAGAGGCCGCCATACGACTCCAAGCAGAACTCAAATATCAAACAACTATAGAATTTCCCAAAGATCCAATATTGGCGAGTTTCCAAAGATTAACTTTTACCAATGAAATCACTAAAGATAGTTTCAAAACATGGATGCAATGGCTTCAAAACAGTGGCATTTTCAAATACTCATCGATCCAATGGGATGATGATTTAACCCGATTATTTTGCTTTATAAATACCAAATAATAAAACCCCATTAAAGACATTGTGAAAAAGCTACCTTTTGAGTGATATTTGTAAAAAATCATTGAGCCCTGTTGAAAATGAGTTAAGGTTAAAGGCAATATTGGTAAGTGCTGAAGTTTAATATAGCAAAATCTAAACATATATGATACAAGAAGAAAGATCCAATGCGGTGGAAGCATCGGTTATAGAGACAAACGTTATGCAAAGAGCGGTTGAAAAATCAACCAAAAAAAACCAACATCGTTCTAACTTAAGAGGCCGTTGGAAGCGTACGCACGATAAAGGGCCACAAAGTAATGTTTCTCAAAACATGCCTAAAGAAATTAAAACGAATGAGGCAAAATGCGCGTGCGATAAGCCTTGCTGCGACAAAAAGCAAAATGCTGCACTCACCATCCCACGTCATGACTGCTTAAAAAAAGAAAAGAAGCCAGAAGGTGATTACAATAAAGTAGCCCACAAGCAGTGTTGTTTAATAAGTAAAGTGAAGCGATTTTTTTGTAAACTTTTTGGGGGGAAATGTTCAGAAAAGGACGAAAACTGCCAAGACAATCATCATTTTTACAGAAAGCGCTCCTATCACCGTCAAAGATCGAAAAATCTGCATCGGAGACCTCAAGGTTAAATCTGGATGGATAAAGTTTTAATACAAGGCGGTAGCCCATTGGAAGGTACGGTCCATGTTAGTGGGGCAAAAAATGCAAGCCTTCTCATGTTGGCTGCAGTTCTGCTGACGGATGAACCTTGTATTTTACGTAATGTTCCCAATTTACGGGATGTTAATTTCTTCGTCAAACTTCTCAAAAATTTGGGTGCAGAAGTTGAGCTTCTATCCTCCAATACTTGGCGTATACAAGCCAAAAAAATTCACACACATCCGCCCTACGACTTAGTGCGTCAAATGCGTGCTTCTATTTGTCTCATGGGGCCTTTGACAGGCCGCTTCGGTCAGGCGGCGTTACCCCTACCGGGCGGATGTGTGATCGGGAATCGTCCCATTGATTTACATTTACACGGCTTAAAAAAATTGGGATGTACCATCGAATTAAAAAATGGCATCGTACACATCAGCGCGCAACAGTTAAATGGCAACCACATTTTCTTGGGAGGACGTTTTGGAAGTACCGTTACGGGTACCGCTAATATCCTCATGGCAGCTACCTTAAGTTCGGGAATTACGCGCATTGAAAATACGGCTTGCGAACCCGAAATTGTTGATCTTTGCCATTTTCTCACACGCATGGGTGCTCGCATCGAAGGTATCGGCAGTCCCCAATTGACCATTTATGGTCAACAAAAGTTACACGGAGCTGACCATACCATCATTGGAGATCGTATCGAGGCGGGTACTTTTCTAATTGCAGGTCTCGTTACAAATAGCCACTTAATCGTCGATCAATTTTATACACAACATTTGGGGGCTCTTTTGCATGTTTTGGAAAATTCAGGGGTAAAAATGAACGTTACGGCAAATCAAATTGAAGTTTTCCCGTGCTTAAATCAGTTGACTCCGTTCGAAATTACTACTCTACCCTATCCCGGCTTCCCTACAGACTTGCAAGCTCAAATGTGCGTATTGGCGGCTTGCATACCCGATTTAAGCCTACTCACGGAACGCATCTATCCCCAGCGCTTTATGCACGTCGCCGAATTGCAGCGGTTAGGGGTACGCATCACCCTAGAAGGCAGCACGGCCATTGTTCATGGCGGGCGAACTTTATCGGGAGCAGACGTCATGGCCTCCGACCTGAGAGCAAGTGCGGCCCTCTATTTGGCAGGACTCATTGCTCGTGGTGAAACCCAAGTGCACCGCATTTATCACCTAGACCGAGGCTACGAACACTTCGAACAAAAACTGCAGGCATTGGGAGCCCAACTGTGTCGCACCGCCGAGTAAATTTTCTCACAAAATATCTAACTCTGGATCATTAAAATTTTGGTTTTAAAAATAAATATTTATCCAGAAATGTCTTGTGAACTTTTTTCTACGTTTATAAAAAACTACGAAAATTTTCGATAAATCTCAGTTAAAAGCTAACAAAAGTAAAAAATAACCCCTTCGACCTCTTAGTGTTCATTTCAATGTTCGATTAACATACACTTGCCTATCTCTTTACACAAGGTCACTAGGTTCAATAACCTGCAGGTTTCCTTGTAATCCCTACACCAAAAAAGACTATAAATAAGAGGCAATTTGAATATTTTAAGGTTTTCTTGCATTTGCTGTTTAAACACCAATAAAGTTAGAATTTTTGCCTTGACATGGGTTAGGAGGATCGTATCGGTGAGTGCTATGAAGACTTTTAAATTACTATTATGCTTATTTTTCGGAATCCGCGCATTATCATGTTTTGGAGACTCTACTTACTATACACTGCATATGAATGAGGAAAGTCATCGATTTTTTGAATCGTTAAAAAACAAACATCTAGAATATGAAGATTCCGAAATCGATTTTGAGCATATTGACGAAGCAAAATTTTGGTATACTTCAAATGCCGGCATAGCTATTATAGGACACTTTTTGGATCTTATAGATCACTATTTTTACCACAATGATCGGGATCATAAAGATTGCTACCAAATGGCCTTTTGGTTGGTTCATGTATATGAAAATAGAATACTTGTTAGTGAGGTATATGTGCAAGAAATAAACACTTTTCTAAATCTATTTGAACAAGAACTGGGAACACTATGTCCTGATCTTCAATATGTTGATGTTAAAGAAGCTATAAAGGGAATTACGTTTCAACTGATCCAATCTCAACCATCTATAAGACAAGCTAAGTTATCATCTGGACAAAAGCAGTGTCTTCTGCTTTAATGTTTATCAAAGATTAAGCAACATTACAAGGGTTACAACAGAAACGTCGATGAGGTGGTTCTTCAAGCGGAACGGGTTCTAAAGCATCAAGACGAGGTACAGGCTCCTGAGGAAGAATAGCTTCCCAGTGGCCAGGTCTGTATAACAATATAATAGGAGAACCTCTGGCAATTAAGGCTGGTATAGTGGCTCCAGGATCTAAGTCTGTAGCTATAGTTATATC
>JAITAV010000021.1 GCA_031283895.1 Puniceicoccales bacterium
AAGACCCAAGACCCAAGACCCAAGACCCAAGACCCAAGACATTTAAGCATTTAGTTTCCGAGATCATTTCGGGGGTCGGGACCCCAGGGCAAGGGTTGAAGCCAATCCGAGGGTTAGAACCCAATCAAAGGTTAGGACTCAATCGGGAATTAGAATCTCATCGAGGGTCGGAGCTGGTCCAAGGGTTGAAACCCGTTTTGCGACCAATCCAAAGGTTGGAACCAAGTCGAAGATCGGATGGAGGATTAGCTCGAAGATCCGAACCAACCCGGGAATTGAGCTCGGATCGGGGTTCAGACCCCGGTCGAAAATTGGGACCAAGCCGGGAAGTAGGGTCTCGTCGAAGATTGAAGCCGGTCCAGGGGTTAGAGTATCCCTCCAGAAGCCAAAACGGGTTTCATCGAGATTCCAAGACCTCTGACCGCTTAACTGCAATAGAGTGTCCTAAGTCGATTCCAGGTCAAGAATTGTGTCTAGGATCAGAATCGGTCCGGAAGTTGAGATCGAACCGGAGACTGGGATGGTTGAAGTCCCTGGGATGTTCGGGATTATTTCACGGGCTTACATATTTTCGTATTATTCTTTTCGATACGGTTCGTTTAATACGTCCCCGGGTCGCCCACACGCCGCCGTTTTCAGGTAAATGCATTCAAGGACCAAAGAAGTGTCCCTCCAGAAGTCGAAACGGTTTTCACCGAGACACCAAGGCGTCTGACCGCTTAATCGCAACCGTAAGTCCTAAAGCGATACCTGGCCGAACAGCAAGGCATCCTGGGACACCAGTTCCCCTCCGAACGCCGGGTCCATTCCACACATCTGAGTATTCGTCCGCATCCCTAAGTCGAAACGGTTTTACGCTCATCGAAGTCGTCGTTGCCCTGTGCATTGTGGCCATCCTCTCCGCCATTGCCATTCCGGGCTTTAGGAAAGCCACCGAAGATTTTCGCCTCAATTCCACCCTGGAAGATACCTTGGATATCATGAAAGCTTGCCGCGCTTACTACCTCATCTTTAATGAATGGCCGCCGGATTGTAGCGATAACATACCGGATAAACTGTGTCCGTTTGTGCCTAGTCATTTGATAAATTCAAGCAAGCGGTGGAATCGTAGGCCATTGAATAGTACAGCTTACAAGTACGATTGGGAAAATTTTTTGAGCTATGCGAACACATTACCTCATAGTGTTGGGGTATCCCTTATCGGTATTAGACCTGGTACTGCCGCTTGGGATAAATGCTATCTTAACTTCCAACCTGTGATTGGAAGCAGATACATCATGAGTCGTGGTGATCGCATGTGTTGCCTCTTACCCGAATGTCCGGGCTCTACAGAGCCTAATAGCAATGCTCTTTGGGAAAATCGCTACTATTAAAAATCGATTTCTCATTTGTTCGAATTTTCGCTTACATGTTTTTTTCCAGAATAGAATATCAACCCCACATTGGTTGTAGAGTATTGAAGACTTTTATGGATTGGAGCCATATGGGTTGTAGATTTTGATCGCGAGAGGCACAGGGTGCAAAGCGCCCTACAAATTCAAAATCAAGTGTACACTGATAGTATGATTGATACTATCAGTGATGGTATGATACGATGAACGCACCATCTCAATATCTTGGTTCGTTAACAGCAATTTTACATCGTGTCACCTTTTTGAATGTTTTGGCTTGATGTGGATCTTGGTATAATTTTTTGTAAGCAATCTGTTCTAACTTCAGTAAAAGCACAATTTTATCTGGAATTCGCTCTTTTTAGAGCACCATTTATACAACAAATAATGGAGACGTTGGGTTCTTACTCCATAAGAGAAAAAAGGCAGAAGGATTTCTGCGAAAGCATAAAAGTTGAAATTGGTAAAGTATGCACATACTACCAGCGTAAGGGTTTAGAAAGATATTCGAGTTAAGAGGTACCGAAAGTGAAACCTTGTAAATCGGAAACGCATACTAACAAAACGCGTTGTGAAAGCAAATCGTTACAATCATGTTACGTTCGTAAAGGGTACGTAACGACGCGCAGGCACGTTCCGTTACAACATGTTTTATGGTCATAGGATTTTATGCAATGCGTAACTTCCATAGGGTGCAAATAATTCAGTCCTACGAGCTACGAAATCGCTGAGTAACTTTCAAAACCATTGCATTCTATTTTTTCGAGCAAAACGGATTGTAATAGGCCTATTAATTCATTTTACAGGGTTGTCGTTTAAGGTTAACAACAATGGGCCAAATTTAGGAAGACCTAAGATCTTGGATGCGATGGCAATTTTGTATTTGCCGTGAAAAGGACTCTATATATGGACCCTACCGAGGGGACGAATGGTGATTTCTTCCGTCAGTTCTTGGTGTGATAAAACGGGTAAATCATAGATTTCTAATTCGATCAATTTTCGGATGTAACGTCGAATATCCATGGATGTCAGAAGGACCGGACGGTGAGTTAGAAGATGGATTTCACCCACTTCATCCTTAATGGCTTTGACCAGTTTTTTGGCGGTTGGTGGATCAAGCGCAAGGTAACTTCCTGCAGAAGTTTGTCTAACCGCTTTTCGAACGATTTCTTCAACTTGTGGATCCAATAGGTAAACGGAAAGGACGTTACGTCCTTCGCTGAATTTGTAACTGATGTAGCGACGTAAATTAGATCGTACGTAGTCGGCCAACAAAACGGGTTCTTTTTCTTTTTGTCCCCAGTCAATTAAACACTGTAAAATAAGTTTTAAATTTCTAATGGAAATTTCTTCCTGTACTAATCGTTGGAAAATATCTGTAATTTTTTGGATGGGCAAAACGCGCTGTACTTCGCGTACAATTTCAGGAAAATCCTGTTCCATATTCTCCAATAAAAACTTACATTCTTGAATGCCTAAAAATTCACCCGCATATTTTTTTAAAATGAAGGATAAATGATAGGTGAGAATTTGTGGCGTACGCATGTATGCAACGTTGGCTGTATTTAAAGTCTCTATATCGGAAGCGGCCGCCCACAAAGTTGGGATATTGGGTAAAAAGTTTTCGGCTTCAACAATATTAATACCCAAAATGTCGAGGTTTTCTTTTGATTCGCGCACTAAAACATGCGTCCCCATCAATTTCCCTTGGCTGATGGGAACTTCACTCAGCAAAATTCTGTAACAATTATCTTCCAAACTTTCGTTGAATCTCAGGTGAATTCCGGGGAATGGAACGCCTAGATCGTGATATAAAGCCTTACGAATTTGAATAAGTTGTTCGTTCAAAACGTCGGGTTCGATGGTTTCTTCAACGGAACGTGCTACGTCCAATATGAGTGGTATGGTGACCGAAAATTCATCACCAGAGTCTTCGGATTCGTGAGTAACTTCTGGAGCTTTGCGTGGAGGATTGGCTGCGGAAGACATGGGAGAATGCTGGCGTTTTGGTTTGCCCGTTTGTCCGCGCGTTTTAACGAGCGTGTACCCTACAACGAGGACCATGGATGCCAAAATCATAAAAGGAACTTTTGGAAAGCCGGGCATGAGCATCATCCCGACGACCATGAAACCACCTATGAGAAGCGCCTTAGGTTGTCCGAGAACTTGTTTGCCAATGTCGCGCCCTAAGATAGTTCCATCGGCGGCTCCTACTTTGGTTACGATAATACCAGCCGTAATAGAAATCAGCAGCGCAGGAATTTGAGAAACGAGACCATCTCCAATAGTTAAAATGGAATACGTTGTAAGCGCTTTTTGCATTTCCATCCCTTTTTGGGTAACACCAATAATCAATCCGGCAATGATGTCGACGGCGGTAATAATGAGTCCCGCAATGGCATCCCCTTTGACGAATTTCATGGCACCGTCCATAGCACCGTAAAGTTGATTTTCTCGTTCGAGATCGCTGCGTCTGCGTTTAGCTTCATCCATATCAATGGTCCCTGCCCGCATGTCGGCATCAATACTCATTTGTTTTCCTGGCATCGCATCCAAAGTAAACCTTGCTGCCACCTCGGCAACACGTTCGGCACCCTTTGTGATGACCAAAAATTGGACAATTAAAAGTATCAAAAAGATAACGGCACCGACGACGAAATTACCCCCAACGACAAATTGCCCGAACGTGAAAATAATTTCACCGGCGTCGGCGTACAGTAAAATCATACGTGTGGTTGTGATGCTGAGGGCCAATCGAAAGAGCGTTGTGAACAATAACATGCTGGGGAAGGTAGAAAATGCAAGCACATTGGGGATGTAAAGCGCCATCATGAGAAGAACGATCGAAATGGTGAAATTAAGCGCTATTAGACCATCTAGTACGTAGCTTGGAACGGGAACGATCATTAAAGCAATGATCATGACCACCAAGACAGCCAATAAAACGTCGTTGAAGCGTGAAACTTTGGAAACTGTTTTTTCTATGGACTCTACAAAGTTCATGAATTTAGTTTTCTACATTTTAAATAGTTGTGTAGCATTTCCCGCGATTCCGTAACTTTTTTTAAATCCCACAAAACTTTGCTACTAATGAAATAATAAGCAGTTTTTTGGCTGATGGAGAGTTTATTTATATCCAGAGAATTTAGAACTTTGGTAGCTTCTTCCAAACGACTTGCTTTGTATAAGCAGAAAGCCAACGTAAGTGCTATTTGCATATTTTCCGCCGTATGTAAGCGCAAAATACGAAGTAATTGCAAGGCCTGCGCGTATTTTGACTGCTGCATATACATGTAGGCGAGCAGATATAAAAATTTTGTTTGTCCTGTCGTTAAAACCGCCATAACCAGCCTATATTCTAGGGGTATACACTGGGAAAGTAAATAAAAAATTGCGTTTGCGTAAAAAGTTCGTCCGATGGCTGTTGGCATAAAATTAGGTAAGTACTGTGCTACGCATGTGCCTGCGGTAACAGGTATTTGAAATTTTCTTCAGCACACGGTTCTAAAACTTATTTGTATGAAAACGCTTGCAAAATCAATGAATTGGTAAAAAAATACATAGCTTGTGAATTTGCCCAATTGGATTACTTTAGTAAGAATACCCTTGTTATTTGTTATCGGTGGATTTTTTTACGCCTCGTTCCCGGGATCCATAACCTTGGCATTCATTATATACGTCTTGGCAGGGATTACAGATTGGTTAGATGGGTATGTGGCTAGAAAATATAATCAAACGTCAGAATTAGGGAAGTTATTGGATGCCTTGAATGACAAAATTTTTACGGTGGGCATTTTTATTTTGCTCATTGGTAAACATTTGGTGCCTTTATGGGGTGTGTTTTGTGTATTGTTAATTGTTTGTCGTGAGTTTTTGGTGACGGGGTTACGTATCATCGCTGCAAAGTCGGGAAATATTTTGGCTGCTGAAAATTTAGGTAAGGTAAAAACGGTGTTGCAGATCGTTGTTATGGGATCTTTTCTGTTGATAGAAATGCTAAAAATAGATGGCGCGCGCTGGTTTCCGGCTTCTTGGTTGGTAGGATTAACCTATCTAAATTACGTAAATCTTGTCGTTACTACATGTTTGACAGCGTATTCGGGGTCCAGTTATTTAATCAAATATCGCTATTTGTGTAGTTTGTGAACATGCCAGTTTGAGCTTATTGCATTGACAATAACGCTTGAAGGCATACAGTGGAGCGGTAAGTTTTTATTTGATATTTTTAATCATTTTTGTTACCATAGGTTTTGTAATTTATGCAAATATTTCAGCAGTGGCTCAATCGATTAGCGTCGGAAGTAAATTTGGAGGAACCATTGGTGTTGGACGACAAGCAGCAATGTTTTTTAATGTTTGATGAAGCGTTGTTGGTAACCATAGAGCTAAATACAGCAGAGAGTGTTTTTTCTTTTAAAGCCAGTTTGGGGAATGTAAATGAATGGCAAATTAAACGCATTTATCCACGGTTATTAGAGGCAAACTTACAATGGAGGGAGACGTATGGTGCCACTTTGGGTCTTCAGCAATTCAGCGATAAAGTTTTATTGGTTCAACATACACCTCTCTTAAATTGTGATTACGAAATTTTTGAAAAATCTTTGGAGTGTTTTGTAAATACATTTGAATATTGGGTGCAAAATTTGAAGATCTTACAGCATAGTACAAAAGAAAATCCCAAAGAGACTTCTGCATATTCCAGCGTGCAAGCCTGATCATCCTTTGATAAGTTTTATCAAATAGTGCTAGAAGTTTACCTAAGGGAGGATTTTTAGTTTACTTGGGGTCATTTTTAGGACAAAAGAGTGTGCATTATACTGAGACGAAAGGCCCTTCGGTGTTTTAAATTAAATTCTTATAATCCAGATTTTGTTCCCCCTAAATTGGTTGACATGTGAGTTACGTCCACCATCAATTGATACGAAATAAGATTGTTTTTTACACATTCATCCTTTAACATATGCAATGAATTTTGATGATTGTGCAATGCAAGCTCGGTGGAAAACTGTTTTAAATAAAAAACGAGCGTGGGTTGGATTGGATGGTTTTGTTGACAGGTTGGTGTCGGTGGTTAAGCGTCGTGAAGGTCAAGGTAATCAGTTTGAGGCGTATTCTACTTTAACGGAGCTGGGGCAGCGTATTTGCAAGGCTTCGGGTTGTAATTTGAATTTAGAATTATTCCCAAAATGTGAAAAAATAGGTGGCAATGGACCTCTTCTAACGGGTGTCCTGTTGGCAATGGGTGCCAATGTACATTACGTGGGTACGTTAGGTAATCCCATACATCCACTTTTTGAGACGTTTGCAAGAAAGACGCAGGCAATTTCATTGGGAGCCCCAGGTAGGACGCAAGCCTTAGAGTGTCACGACGGTAAGTTGCTTTTGGGATATACCTATCCTATGGATGAAGTGAATTACGAGAATTTATTGAGGCAAAAAAGTAAAAAGTATTGGATAGATGAATTTTCAAAATCGGATTTAATTGCTTTTCAAAATTGGACCATGTTGTACGGCATGACCCATTTGCTGCAAATAATTGCCGACGAATGGTTGCCTCATTTATCTCCCAATGATCACCGTATTTGGTTTTTTGATCTGGCAGACCCTTCAAAAAGGACACGTGAGGATCTGCAAAAATTGCTGCAAATTTTACCTCGATTGGGATGTAAAGGAAAAGTTTATTTGGCGCTCAATCGAAGTGAGGCCAAAATTGTAGGTGAAACTGTAGGGATCCCTTGCCATTCGGAGATTGAAGGTGATCGCATGGATTTTCAACGTTGGTTATGCACTTTAAAAGAGAAACTCAATATCGACTGCGTCGTCTATCATTGTCACGTGGGAGCCGTAGCCGTCAACCAAGATGAAATGACTTTTGTCCCTGCTTTTAAAGCAAAACAACTGCGGTGCTTGACGGGCAGTGGGGATCATTTTAACGGAGGTTTCTTGTGCGGCCGTTTGATGAATTTTGACCTTGAACAGAGTTTATTATTGGGACATAGTATCGCTGTTTTATATATCGAAACAGGTTGTGTACCTTCGGATGAAAACATCCAAAAGTATTTGAATCGTTGAACATAGCGTATGAAAGAAAAGGGCATTTTTATTACGTTTGAAGGTTGCGAAGGCTGTGGCAAAACGACGCAGATTGGTCTTTTAGCGGAATATTTACAAAAAGCGAGCAGGTCGGTTGTGGTAACGCGTGAACCTGGAGGTACTGCAATCGGTGAGATGGTGAGGCACCTATTAATTGAATCTTCAGGTGCGGATAACATGCTCCCCGAGACAGAACTGTTACTTTTTGCGGCAAGCCGGGCACAATTGGTACGTGAAATTATTTTCCCATCTTTAAAGGAAGGAAAAATTATTCTGTGCGATCGGTTTTTGGATTCTACGACCGTTTATCAAGGTGTAGCCCGTCGATTGGCGAGTGAACCTGTACGTGCGATCAATACTTTTGCAGTGGGTGAATTGATGCCTGACTTGACGATTGTCATTGATATTTCGGCCGATGAAAGTTTGTTACGCGTACAAAAACGAAAAGCAGGTAAGTTCGATAGAATGGAAGAGGAAAGTATTGATTTTTATAGAAAGGTACGTGAAGGATATTTGTGTCTTGCCCAGCAGTATCCGGAGCGTTTTGTCCTCGTCGATGGTTCGTTGGAAGTTGAAAAGCTTTCCCAAAAAATTTGGGAAGTTGTGAGTGCTCGATTTTTGCTAAAATAATGGATTTAAATGTTTTTTTGGAACGCGTACCGCAGAGTGTTTTATTGACAAGCTTATCGCTGGATGCTGCCAAGCAATTTCTTTTGAATTGGTCAGCTCGTTTATTGCAATGTTCGAAGGAAGTTGTTGAAAATCATCCCGACTATTTTTGCGTACGTCCCATCAATAAGATGCGTCAAATTAGCGTGGATGCGGTCAGAGAACTCAGTCGAAACGTTTTTAATTCGCCGCATCAATCCGATCGTAAAGTTTTTGTCATTTATGAGGCCGATCGCCTGCCGAGATCGGCGGCAAATGCTTTTTTAAAAACTTTGGAAGAACCTCCGTTGGATACGTCTTTATTTTTACTAACAACGCGCCCTTACGATTTATTACCCACGTTGAGAAGTCGTTGTTGGTGGATTTCAATTCCCGTAAGTGTTACCCATCATCCCTGCGATGAAGTCCAGACGTGGATGCAAACCTTTAAGCGTTGTGTTGAGCAGTATTTGCAAGGCAGCAAAGTATCTTTAATGCAGATTTATGGATTACTGTACCATTTTCAATCTCATATCGAAGTCGAAACGCAGAAAATACAACTTTCCGAGAGTGAATACTTAAATGCGGAAGAAATATTGGCCGTTAAAGCGGGTATCGAAAAACGGTATGTGCAGCAATTTTTTCTGGCAATGGAAGAATCTTTGGGCGAAATTTTTAAACGTAATCAGATGTTAGAAAAGATGTATTTGTACCCCGAGTGGGTTCAGAACTTAGAAAAAGCTTTTGAGCTGACGGAAGCAAATTTAAGTGCCGCAAGTGCACTTGAGGTGTTTTTATTAAAATTGTGTTCGTATCGTAAAATTTAAGCTGAAGTGAATACGTTTAAGCCAAAAACTTTTCTTGGATTATACAATGGTTTGAATGAATTATGCTTGTCTTTTGCGGCGATTGAAGTGTAAGTTATTGAAATGCCTTATACATTCATTTAGGACAAAAACAACCCTGTTCGATGGGTTTTATGGAAGCAGTGTGACCCTTTTACTTTTATCAAACATCTAATGAAATTAGACGTGACG
>JAITAV010000005.1 GCA_031283895.1 Puniceicoccales bacterium
GGCTTTACTGCCGGTACACAACTCCAAATTCTCACTTTCGACCCACGCATGGGACGAACCCCTTAACGAGATCTCACGGTTGTGTAAAAATAAGGATGTACGTCTTTTAACACCCATGATAGGGCAAAAGGTAAATATTAAAGACACAGATCAGCATTTCGATGCGTGGTGGTAATATAACTTTTAACTACAGATCGCGCACATTTGGAGGTAATTTATCCGCAAAATTTCTCTTGCGCAACCCAGCGGACTGGAGTATTGTGAGAGCCATCTTGCGAGAATCAATGTCATATCCGCACGAAAAGGAAAACCTTAAAGCAAACAAGATTTTATTTTTTATGAGATGCAATAGGGCAGATATTTTTGGAAGTACATTTTAGGCGTAATGAGTAGGCCGGTTTCGTTGAGAAATGGATCTACGGATATAGAGGAGTAAAAATGAATATGAAATCAAAAATGGTGGTTGTCTATTATTCTCATTCAGGAATTACAAAGGCAGTTGCTGAATTTATTAAAGAAAAAGTTGGCGGTGATATCTTTGAAATTGAACCCCTAGAGCCATATCCTTCCAGTTATAACGCTACTTTAGAACTAGCCAACAAAGAACTGGCTTCCGGATACAAACCTACATTGAAAAAGCGACTGGGAAATATGGATGATTATGATGTGATTTTCCTGGGATCGCCCGTTTGGTGTGGCACAATAGCACCGGCAGTTACCTCATTTTTATCCACACATGATTTGTCCGGAAAAACAATTATACCGTTTTGTACCCACGGTGGTGGAGGAGAGAGCAATACTTTTAGGGATATACGGATGCTTACACCCGGATCAACGGTTTTTGTCGGAGGATCCTTCATGGGGAACCCCCAAAGAAAAATATCCACATGGATTGAAATCCAATTGAACCAAAAGTCTTAAAAATCTTATGTGCATTTTAGTTATCGAAAAAACAGAAAGGATTCTTTGATGAACGAAGTTGTCGATTTATGCAATGGTTGCAAGATAATGAAAATGGTGGCGAGAAATTTAGCTAAAAAACTATGAACGCATTTAACTTTTGCAATCCTGTACGGATTCATTTTGGGGAAAATTCAATCTCGAGGTTGACTTGCGAGCTTGAAAAATTCGGCCCCAACGTATTATTAACCTACGGTGAGGGTAGCATTAAACGCAATGGTATTTATCAGGCGGTTTTGGATAGTCTAAAGGCAGCTCGCAAAAATGTATTTGAACTGAGCGGCATTATGGCAAATCCACGGACAGAAAAAGTTTACGAAGGTATTCGTATGTGCCGTGATCATTCGATCGATTTTATCCTAGCCGTTGGAGGAGGCAGCGTGATCGATTGTTCGAAGTTCATTGCCGCGGGTGCAAAGTTGGACGATGATTTTTGGGAAACCTTGCTGATTAAGCAGGAACCCATTGGTGAAGCTTTGCCGTTGGGCGTTGTGTTGACGATCGCTGCAACAGGGAGTGAGATGAATGCGACCTGTGTGATTACCCATTGGCAAAAACACCTAAAACTTGCCTATGAACACAACTTGTTGTATCCCAAGTTTTCAATTTTAGATCCTATTTATACGTATTCTGTATCCCAATCTCAAATGATCTTTGGGTGCGTAGATATTCTTTCTCATATTTTCGAGGTTTACTTTTCCTCCCCAGATACGTCGAATGTAAGCGATGATATTGCGGAAGCGTTGATGAAAAGCGTTATGGAAAACCTAGCTGTGGCTTTAAATAACCCAAAAGACTACACGGCACGTTCCAATATCATGTGGGCCAGTTCAATGGCACTCAATGGACTTCTCGGTTTGGGAAAGGAACAAGATTGGATGGGACACCAAATTGAGCACGCTCTTTCGGCATTCTATGATGTGCCTCATGGTGCTGGATTAGCGGTGGTACACCCCGTTTATTTAAAATATATCTGTCGAAAAATGCCTAGAAAATTTGTTCGTTACGCGCAGCATATTTGGCATTTGGATTCCTTGGAGAAAACGGAAGAAGCCATTGCCTTAGAGAGCGTTGAAAAAACACGTGCTTATTTTAAGTCCATCGGCGCTCCGATAACATTGCAAGAAATTGGTATTTCCGCGAAAGCTATCGATGCAATGGCGGCAACCATCCATCCATTCCCGACAAGTTATGCACATTTAACACAAGAAGATGTGAAGCATATTTTGCAACAATGTTTAGAGTAAAAGATTCCTATAAATACTTTTGTAAGTCTTACTTTTTCTAGTTTTTTCTTTGGATGCCGAATGAGCGCTTTTTTTAGCACTGAAAATTGAAGATGAGTGCCTTTCCTGTCGAGGATAGGCATTTCACCTTTTTCTACGGATTCCCAGTAACTCCAAGGTAGTCTTTTGTCACCTAATTCATAGTCCATACCATCCCAAGCATCTTCTCTAAATGCGTAAAAAGCCCAATAGCCACCATTTTCCATTAAAAATGGATATAAGGTCTGAAAAATACTTGGGCAATCCCTTTTGCTTTCTGTAACATCCAAACTCGCCTACCAAAATTCTATTGGCAGGAATTTTGTTGCGCTTTTGAAATTCACTTACGCTTTCCATGTATTTTACGAGAGCTTTTTTATCCCAATATTGACCTTCTATTTTTCCAGGGTAAGTATACTGCCCGTGGTTATGTTTGTGATTGGTATATTCGTAGGGTTCATACATATGAAATGAATAGAGAATGTTTACATCATTTATCGGGTTGAGATATTTAAGTGTATTAAGCAGAACTATCCACGACAATCGAGGTATCTCCATCAACTTGCCTGATTGATTGAATGATTGAATGGTAAAAATTGGACAACATGTGTTGAACTTCTTTTTGTTTTACATTTTCAATATGAATACTTTGGCGATCAAATATCCTCGCCGGATGTGGTTCGTTCAAAATATTATACCCAACGATAATGGGATAATCGTTTAATTCAGACGCCAGATCTTTTCAAAATTTTGCCGCCTGTTTTTGAAAATTAGCATCTTGCCAAATCCTTAAATCGTCTTCATCACTATTATTTTGCGTCCAACGACTTCCCGGAAGGCTGAGGAGAGTGATGACAACCGGCATATTTTCTGCCAAGCAGGCATCGAGAACTTTTTTCAAGGCCAACAGGTTATCTGGGTCTAAACCTTCATAGTGGTCGGCGTTCCCCATTAAAAAATCTCTTCTTTTTGTAGGAAATTTGTCAAAGGCTAGTCGAATGAACTCTATTTTATACTCTTTAGCAGCCTTTATATCCTCCTGTAGTACCCGCGCATTAAACATGTTCGTCCCTGTTTTAGGTGTATCCCAAAACGTCTTCCGCGGTATATTTTCCCACAATGTATCCCGTAAGTTATGATTTGAACAAGCGCATAAAAATAACGTAACTACTCAACATGTAAACTTTTTCATGGATTATACCAACTTTACATTCTCATGGTCGGGTCAGGGAGATTCGAACTCCCGACCCCTTGCACCCCATGCAAGTGCGCTACCAGGCTGCGCCATGACCCGTTTAAATCTTTTCATGAGTAGAATTTTTCTTGTGGGCGAAGTCAAGCAATTACGTCCTGTAAATGAACATTTATTGGCCGCAAGCATTTAACATGAATATATTTTAGCCTTGTATGGCGTGGGAAAGTGGTGTATAAATAGCTTATGGACATGTTTGAAAATTTTGCTTCTGTACTTCGAAAGTTTGGAGAGTCGATTAATTTACAGCCATTGATGTTGGACGATCAAAATGCGTGCGAAGTATGTTTAGATGGTAAACAGAATGTGCAAATCCGTTTTAATAGAGAACGTTTGGAGGTTGAATTTTTGACAGAATTGGGAGACATCAATGAGAATTATCTTGAAAGATCTTGCAACTGTTTTTTAAAAGCGAACTGTGACTGGGAGTTAACGCATGGTATGACGTTATCAAAACGGCCCGATGCTTTAAAAATGCTGTTGGGATACCACGTGCCTGCTTTGAACATGGATATGCCGTTATTTGAGAACATTTTTAAAGCATTTATCAGAGAATTTGAAATTTGGCAGCAACATTTGATACACCTGTACCGCGGCGAATTACCAGAGGTTTTGTCAGAATTGTAAAGGAATTGCGGTGGAAACTCCGACATTGTTGCATGCCTTTTGGGAAACAACGTCTTCGGGGATTCTATGTTTTAACAAAGATGTACGTCTTCAAGAACTGCCTATGGGTATCATTGAAGGGGATCCCATTGTCTTAAAGCATTTTTCTAAGGTAAAATTTGCAGATGTATCGGGTTATTACGTAGATAAAGATTTTGTCTGCTTTCATTTGGCTTGCTCAAAACTTTCTCGTAAGTTGAAACAACTGCCTGGAAAATTTTACGTAGCCGGCGACTTCAATCGTTGGTTTTGGCAAGGCACTGAGCCTATGGCTTTAACGCGAGATAAGAGCGCTTTGGAATTAAAAATGCCCATCTCCCATTTCCACGAGGTAAGTCACTTCAAATTTGTACACGAATCCAATCTATGGATAAATCCTTTTGAAGAGAGTCCGAATCGCGTTCAAGCCAATGGTGGGCATGTCAATTTTCAACTCAATCTTCGGCAAACGGGTGCACATTGGGTGGCATTTCAATGTTCCCACAGCTATGATCTTTCAACGCAACCTTGGTTGAAATTTGGGAATCAGTCCATGGGTATGGATACTTTACCTTGGGCTTTACAGCTGTATTCGGGCAAGCCTTTGGGTTGTTGGATGGAAGATGATCGGACTTATTTTGCTCTATTTGCCCCTCGCATTTCGAAAGTTGAAGTTCACATTTTCAACCAGCAAGCAAATATTGATAATGTATATCCTTTGCAAGGAGATGAAGAAGGTATTTGGTCTGTTCATTTACCGGGCAATTATGTCCATTGTTACTATGAATTTTTCATCTACAATCCGGAGAAAACGAAGGTCGTAGACCCTTATGCTAAGGTCTTGGTAAGCCCTCAAGGTCCCGGAATAATTGTGCCTTTAACGGCGTACACCGGCAATTTTAAGACACCTTGTATGTGTGACCTAATCATTTTGGAAGGCCACGTACGTGATATAACGGGGAAGAGTGGCTTTAACGATTTATCAAAATTCCTACAGACGGACAACTACGTAACTTCGCTCCATTGCAACGCGCTGGAACTGCTACCCGTCAACGAATACGATGCTTCAAACGGTGAAGAATATCATTGGGGCTACATGCCTGCTCATTATTTTGCGCCATCCTCGTCTTATACTGAAAGCGACTGCGGATCTCAGGTACGAGATTTTAAAGAACTCGTAGAAGTATGTCATGCGAAAGGCATAGCCGTTATTCTAGACGTTGTGTACAACCATGCAGGTGTTTTTAACGGTTTGCAAAAGATCGACAAGGCCTATTATTTTCGTTCAACGAGGGAAGTTTTTTCTAATTTTAGTGGTTGTGGCAACGATTTTCGCTCCGAAGCTCCCATGGCAAAACGCTTAATTTTGGACAGTTTGCTACACTTTTTAAACGTATATGGCATAGATGGTTTCCGTTTTGACTTGGCAGAATTACTGGGTGTCTCCGTATTGGAGGAAATCGCGCAAAGCCTAAAGGCTGTAAAGTCGAATGTTATTTTAATAGCTGAACCATGGAGTTTTAGAAGTCATGTGGCATTGGATCTGAAAGGGACAGATTACGCTTGCTGGAATGACGGATTTCGCGATTTTGTACTGCAGTATGTGCGTGGACAAGGCAATGTGGATGGACTAAAATATTTTATAAAAGGTTCGACCGATTTCCTGTGCGAAACGGCTCAGCAGTCGATTAATTACACGGAATCGCACGATGATCATTGCTGGATAGATCGCGTTACGGAAAATGCAAATTGCAATGGCGAAAATTTTACGGTGAAAGACCGCCGCAGAACGCATTGTATGTTGGCGATTCTCTACCTATCCTTAGGTATTCCCATGATAAGTGCAGGGCAAGACTTTTTGAAATCGAAAAAAGGAATTCGCAATACCTACAATCGTGAGGATTGCAATAGATTGGATTATTTACGCCTAGAACAGTTTTCCGGTACACATGCGTACGTGAAAGGGCTCATTGAATTAAGGCAATCCGCTTACGGTAGACTATTAAAAACAGGGCACCCATCGGCCCATTATTTTAGGTGTTTTTATGCAAAAAATTCTTCCGCGCTGGTTATCCTGTACAATGCAGATCATGCGGAGGGAGACCGCCAAATTTTATTTGCCATCAATCCTCATGAAGCACCTGTGGAGTGGTTTTTAGACAACGTTTCTGCAGACACATTTGTGCAAATAGCCGACGCAGAACGATTATGTTTAGATGGATTAAATCCACCTCTGACATCGTGGTCTCAAGAAGGTATGCTGACTTTGCCGTCTCTTTCGTGTGCCATCTGGGTATCTAGGTTGTTATAAGGTGAAATGTTGACAGTATGGAATAGCTGATGTAAAATGTACCCATGATGCGTTTGAAGCATAAAAAATCGTGTGGGTTTACACTTGTAGAAATTATGGTAGCCCTGTGCATTGTGACCATTCTTTCCACCATCGCCATTCCAGGATTTAAGAAAGCCACCGAAGACTTTCGTCTCAACGAATTTGCATGCAATTTTGACAGTTTAATCAAATCTTTTCGTTCTTATTATTTGATTTTTAATGAATGGCCGGCAGATGTTAGTAATAATGTAATTCCATCCGGCAACATTCGCCACTTTTTACAGCATCATTTATATAAGGGGAATAATTTTATATACAAGCCTCTGAGAAAAAGCGGTGCTGCCTTTGATTTCGAAAATTGGGCCTTAAACGATGGTCGTGTAATGGCAACGATGGGATTAACGGCGCGCGAGCTAGGTACCCATTTCAAGCTTGCTTGGGAAAAACTACAGTCCTTGAACGATCATAAGACGCACCTATTTAACATTAAAGATGCTTCTTTAAAGAAGGATATTGATATTTTCTATCGATTCCCGGATATCCCAACGACAAATAATGAGAATAGATATTATTGACCCTGCGTTAATCTCCATGGATTACAATCTAAATGCCTAATTTTAGGGGTAGACTTAAAAGTTTGTCAATGATTTTACTTTGCCTATACGTATTCTCAATTTCTTACGTTGCCAGCATGATAATAGCCAATATACAGTGTAACAGTATGAAAATAAAAATGGATTGACTACAATTTAAAACGTGTCTCAGGGTTAGTACTCTGTTTTTAAACTGCTGTTTCGCATTTTTATGAGGAAACTCTGTTCCAGTGGCATCTTGTCAGTTGCCTTTATGGACGGTGAAAATGTAAACATATAAGAGGGATATTTACAAATAAAAGCATTGAATTTGCCGTTGGAGATACTACGATGCGTAGCTTATTATGGAAACATCCGTTAAGTACACGCTTGATTTCGAAAAACCTTTGCTGGCGTTGAGTGAGCAATTGGAACAACTGAAACGTTTGTCCGACGAAAATCAAGTGCAGATGGATGATGAAATTCATGCCATTGAAATTAAAATTAAAGAAACGCAGGAACAGATTTACAAAAACCTTACTCCCTGGCAAAAAATAAAGATAGCACGTCATCCACAACGTCCCTATGCATTGGATTACATTCGGGCATTGTTCGAAAATTTTCAGGAATTGCACGGTGATCGCTATTTTGGAGATGATCAGGCATTGATAGGAGGCCCTGCATTTTTTGAAGAGAAGCCTATTATGGTTATTGCTCAGCAGAAGGGACGCTCTTTAAAGGAAAATATTAGACGTTGTTTTGGATCACCCAATCCGGAAGGTTATCGAAAAGCACTGAGACTGATGCGACTCGCGGAAAAGTTTAAGATGCCCATTGTTTCATGGATTGACACACCTGGGGCGTATCCAGGTATCGGTGCCGAAGAACGCCATGTAGCCGAAGCTATTGCCATTAATTTGCGCGAAATGAGTACACTGAAAATCCCAAGCATAGCCATCGTTTTGGGAGAAGGTGGATCGGGAGGAGCCCTGGGGATTGGTGTTGTTGATCGAGTTTTAATACTTGAAAATGCTTATTATTCTGTCATTTCCCCGGAGGGATGTGCCGCCATTCTGTGGAAAGATCGTGCTAAAGCCTCGGAGGCTGCCAATGCACTCAAATTATCTGCCACCCACTTAAAAAATCTCAATGTGGTGGATGCAGTTATTCCAGAACCTTTGGGAGGCGCACACACGGATCCTGCATCGTGCATAGAGAACGTTCGACGTGCATTGAAAGCTCATTTGACAGAGCTTTTGAAGCAATCGGATAAAGATTTACTGGAAAAAAGGTATTGCAAATTTAGATCTATAGGTGTGTTTGCAGAACATGCATAGCATTCATTTTGGTACGGATGGCATTCGTGGGAAAGTTGGAGAATGGCCCATTACCGTAGAAGCCTTCAAGGGTATAGGCCAAGCATGCTTTGCTTGGTTGAAGGCAAACAATTGGGATTTAAAAGTTGCCATTGGATGGGATACGCGTGCCTCGGGATATGCGCTGGCGCATGCTTTTGCGCAAGGTTTTTTAAACGCAGGCATGGGGTATGTCACTTTCTTAAACGTAGCGCCTACACCTGCCATTGCACATTTTGTTGCACGTGAAGATATTTCACTGGGCATTGCCATCACGGCGTCTCACAATCCCTTTACGGATAATGGCCTTAAATTGTTTCACCGAGGTGGATATAAATTGCAAAGAGAAGAAGAAGCTTGCATTGCAGCATGGATGAACCCGCAAGTGGTTGCTCCATCAACTTTACCGCGCATCCATGAAATCAACGGAAGCGATTATTACGTCAAGCATGTTTTATCGGATTACGACTCCCTAAATTTTGGAAGCAGAAAAATTGTTTTGGATACGGCCAATGGCGCTACCGTCTTTACCAGTTTACCGATACTTCAATCCTTGGGGCTTGAGATTATTGCCGTAGGCGATGAACCTACGGGAGAGAATATCAATCTTCGTTGTGGTAGTGAATGTTGCGATGGTATCGCGCAAAAAATGCAAGAAAGCGGTGCATGGTTGGGTATTGCACACGATGGAGATGGGGATCGAGTTGTCCTATTTGACGAACGAGGTAATCGGCTAGACGGGGATCAAATTTTAGGAATCCTAGCTTTAGACAAATTCAAAAAGGGTCAATTAAATCGCAATAAACTGGTTGTTACGGAACAGAGTAATTCGGGTTTAGACTGGACTTTAAAAAACTTTGGCATTCAAACAATTAGGACGGATATTGGCGACCGAGAAGTCTATTACGGCATGGTAGCTCACGATGCAAATGTGGGTGGAGAAAGTTCTGGGCATATTATTTTACGCGATATTGCAAAAACGGGCGATGGTCTTCGGATTGCCATCGAATTGATGCGCATGGCTTTAGAAAAACCTTTGGCAGAGCGTAGGAAGGCAATTACTCTATTCCCAAAAGCCGAAAGCGCGTTAAATATTGCTGCGAAAATTCCCACGACGCAACTGAAATGCGCACGGCTTTTTGAAAAAAACCACCATCGGGATGCGAACAGAATGTATATGCGTTATTCGGGGACAGAAAATAAATTGCGTTTTTTGGTGGAAGCAGAAACAAATGCACTGTGCACGCAAATTTTGGCTCAATGGATGCATGCAGCTCGACTAGATTTTGAACATTATAAAATTGTGGTGAATGAGTGTATTACCTATTAAAAAAAAGTACACGCAGGCTTCCTTAAAAGTTTGGTTCGAAGCTTACAGAAAAAGTTGGTGGAGTACCTATTTCTCGCATTCGGATTATAGACGAGGTGTTCAATTTTTGAGTCATGGAGTCCAATCCATTACTCTAGAAGAAAACTTCATTTTGGTACACGGTCGATTAAATGACGAAAACTATTATTCGATAGGTGATCTACACGCGAATGGCCAAATAACTTTGCAAGTTTCACAACACAGTATCTCCATTGGAAAAGCCTTTTTAGCGGCTGGTTTTCTAATTTTGGAAAAACTGATCGAGGAACATCTGTTTGAATTAAGTATACCTCTAGAAACTGAAAGCAAGCATCCGCAATCTCCTCGTATACCAGCAAAGACTGGTATTAACCCAACAAAAATTGTTAGTCCTTTGGGAAATTTGAAATTTTTTAAATGTAACCAAAATTTAGCGTTTGAGGTACATTTTCGACGACAAAACAAACTCGTCAAGCTCGTCTCTTTGGAAAAACATTTGAAACTCAATGAGCGAGAATACCTACTATCTTTGCTGCACACAATTCAAAAATATGGATTTCATTGGGTGAGTGCACATTTTCAAAGCAACGATCAAGAGGCATGGGCAGATTTTGTCAAAAACGAAATACCGCGATTGTCACGTCAGTACTTTGTTGAAATTCCCGAATGTGTACGCAAATTGGAAGAAGGCGTAAAACAGGTGCAGGTGGTTTTGAACATGAATACAGAACACTGCTTACAACAGCATTTTTTTGTAGAAAAATCATTGTTATGCGACGAAAAACTAAAAAATTTCTTACCCACGAAGCGCAGTCTTTGCTGGTCAGAAAAACATGGATTGCTGCGCTGGAATCCTGCAGATATCCGTTGGATGCAACGTTTAAACGATTGGAAAAACCGTCTTGACCAAAAGTTGCCCGCCTACCTATTGCTGTCATCGTTCAATACAACGCACTTGGATGAGCAGGCAAGACAGTGGATGGAAAAACTAACCCATGGGCCGGCAAACTTAAATTTTACTTTCAAGATCCCGCTGAGAAATTATCAGAAAAAAGGCGTTGTTTGGCTGAAGCAATTGTTGGATTTGCATTGTCATCCTTTGTTAGCGGATGAAATGGGATTGGGAAAAACACGCCAAATTTTGAGTTTAATCCAATGGTTAAGAAGCGAGGATACGGATTTGTTACCGGATTTGATCTTATGCCCTGCCAGTGTGATTGCTTCGTGGCAAAGTGAACAAGAAAATGTTTTCCCGCAATTACCTTTGCAGGTACTTCCTCATAAAACTGCTGCAAATTTTATCCCCAATGGGGATGCAATTTTTGTTGCCAGTTATTCCCAGTTGAGATTGCACGCAAATACGTTGAAAACGATAAACTTTCGTTGCGTTATTTTGGATGAAGCGCAGTACGTGAAAAATCCTAAATCGAAGACCGCGCATGCTTGTTTTAACTTGAAATCGCATTTTAGATTGGCGACAACCGGTACGCCGGTCGAAAATAGTCTCGTGGATTTATGGACGATTTTTCATTTTTTGATGCCGGGGTTACTGGGAAATTACAAGGAGTTTCAAACTCTTATGCAATCCGAATCGGAATGTACACGACTCAGGGTGCAAATTGCACCCTTCATTTTACGTCGAACAAAATCAGAAGTTTTAAAAAATTTGCCTAAAAAGGAAGAGCATACCGTCTATTGCCCCATGACGGTTCAACAACAAGCTTTATATGACACGTGGTTACATCAAGGGATTCGTCTAAAACAGGGACAATGGGGGCAACTTTTTATTTTGCTTCTACGTCTAAGACAAATTTGTTGCGATCCAGGTTTGCTTCCTCATCATGAGCGAATGTCTTGCGATGCAAGTGGAAAATTACTGTGGTTGCAGCAACAACTGGGTACTTGCGTAAAAAATGGACAAAAAATAATTATTTTCAGTCAATTTAGACGTTTGTTGGAACGCATTGTTCCCCTTGTGAAATCTTTTTATCCGCGTACACTCCTCTTAACGGGAAACATAATTGTACAACAAAGACGCGGCCTCATCGAGCATTTTCAGAGAGAGCAACAAACCGCATTTCTAATCAGTTTAAAAGCTGGAGGAACAGGTATTACGCTCCATTCAGCACAGGTCGTTTTTTTAATGGATCCATGGTGGAATCCGGCGATTGAACAACAAGCGATTGCGCGTGTACATCGGTTGGGCCAACAATTTCCGCTGCAAGTGTACCGACCTCTGATAGAAAATTCCATAGAATCTAAAATACAAATTTTACAAAAACAAAAGGGGGCAATTTTTGATAAATTGTTTGCAAAGGGTCAATTATCGCAAATGGAACGCTGGCAGCAGTTGTGCAACTTAATAAGTACGCATCAAGGTATAGTATAGTCTTGCTGAAAAACGTGACCCATGTACTGTTAGAAAATTGACGAAAATGTAAGCACTTTTGCCATAAATTTTACATTTTGAAAAAATCCTTATGCAAGCCGCATTGCAAATTTTTCAAAAATTACCTTCGTATTTTTTCAAGCAACGATAACGTATGTCATAAAACGGTCACGCCTGCCACATACTTTGTCTGCAACAATGGAGCTAAAATCTTCAGGCCTGAAATGCTGTAAGGCCATTATTTTATTCTCATTACCCATAAGCGTTTAGCAGAATTTCAACTCATTTCTAAGCCTAAAAATTCCCAAAAGGTTAATGCATAAAAGTAACCCACCCGATACGGACATAACCATCAATGCCGTGCTTTGGTCCACAAAGGAAAATGTTGTAAATGCGCATATGGCGTAGATGAGATAAAAAAATTGACCTTTCCCGAAAGAAATTACCTTTGCACTTTTCATACCAACGGCTAAATAACCGAGGACCGTCGTCCAACCAACCAAAAAGAAAAATGTAGCCATGAGCAACTTAGCATTCGGAAAATGCCCCATGAGTGCCGCTACAACGCAGTCAAAGGCATTGTCGTGACCGACACACCATTGTCCTGTGCACAGTACTAAAAGAATGGTGAGCGTACAGATTGCACAGTCGGTGAATAAGGAAAAAACGGCGGTTCGTGCCTGAACACATGGATCTGTTATCCGTGTTTCGGCTTGAATAATGGCATCGTACCCAATACCGATATCTCCGGAATATACCGCTCTTGCCATGCCATGATGTACCGCCATAGCAACCGTACTACCCGCAAATCCTCCAACGGCAGCATGTTCATTGAAGGCTGATTTACAAATGGTGGCAAGCAATGCAAAAAAATCAACATTACTGTGACATATGGTATACAAACATACCCCCGTGTAGGTTAATAGAAAAAATGGCATGAGGACCGTACATATGACGGAAAGACGTTTAATGCCGCCAAGCGTTACATAAGTTGTCCCAGACAGCAAAATCAATATGGCCAAACACCTATTTAATCCAAACGCATTGACAAAAACGTCTTCAATAACTTTGAACTGATAAATCTCAGCTCCATAAATGCACATGAGTAAACAAAAGATAATGGAAATCCATTTTTTGTTAAAGGCGCGCATTAAATAATGCGGTGCACCGCCATCGTATCCGTGTTTACCATCCTGTATGCGGTATTTGATTCCCAAAAAAATTTCTGAATATTTAACAAGCATTCCAATAAAAACTGCGACCCACATCCAAAAAAGTCCTCCGGGGCCGCCAATGGACACGGCCGTAATGCATGCTCCAACGTTGCCGATGCCAATGGAGCCCCCCATCGATGAAAAATAAAGACGAATGGGTACCAAGCCTCTTGCTTGTTTTGTGCCACCCATAAGTGCATTAAATGTCTTTATGGGTCTTATAATTGTGCGAAATTGAAAAAATCTGGATTTTAGTGTCAGGTAAAAACCAATGAACAGGATTAGAAAAAAGTCGATGTAGCTCCACAGAAGATTATCCAAAAATTCAAGAACCATAAGCATATAAAGTAACAGACGTTTAAAATATTGAAAGGTTATTTTTGCCACATGCGCGACACAACGGCCACACATTCCAAGTGTTTTGTCTGAGGAAACATGTCAAAAGCTTGCAATTCTAGAATTTTGTATCGTGGTGCCAACGTCAAAATGCGTTTTAAGTCTCTGGCTTGCGTATCAGGAGCACAGGAAATATAGATCATGACAGCAGGTTGAAATTGAATTAATTGTTGCAGAAAATTTTCGGAACACCCCTTACGAGGTGGATCTACAACAACGAGTGTTTGGTCTTTGGGAAACGTAATACCTTTGAAAATAGTTTCGGCCTCTCCATGTTGCATAAAGCCGTTATCAACGTGATTGAGCTGCATATTTTTTTGTGCTAGTGTAATGGAGGATTCATCCACTTCGATGCCTACAAATTGCCGCATCGACCTTGCAAGCATGATTCCAAATATACCTACGCCACAATAAGCGTCTATGAGGTAGTGGATTTGTCCAAATTGTGAGCGTACTTGTTGTAAGTATTGCAACATAGATTCTAAGATATAAGGATTGTTTTGAAAAAAACTGCCTGCTTGGAAAAGAAAATTGCAACCCAATACTTGTGTTTGTGCAACTGCTTTAGGGTTTGTTAAGACACCTTGACTACAATCTCGCAGCAACAATGTACCGCTTTTCATTCGCAAATTTTGTCTCGTTTGGGTACGTACTTCGGGTAAATAAACATTAATGGGGTCACTTGCAATGTAGCATCGAGGAACATCAACCAGCGAACATTTTCTGCCGTAAGCTAGAAAACCAATAGGAAAATTATTTGTACAGTTTCGTTTGAAATGCGGCGTTATTTTAGTACGGTATCCATAAATTTTTTGCGAAGGTTGCACAGGTTTAACTTTTGCGGACAATTTTGCAATGCGCTCCAAACAATCCGTAACGTGTCGATGCTTCCACTCAAGTTGTTTTTCGTATACCATGTGTTGATATTGACATCCACCGCATTGCCCAAAGAGTGGGCACGGAGGTGAAACACGATCCGTGGATGCTTGCAAGACTTCAATTAAATCTGCTTCCGAATAATTTGTATGGTTTTTGAAAATACGTACGCGTACACGTTCTCCGGGAATTACAAAAGGGACCATAACAATCCAATGGTTGATACGCGCAATACCTCGCCCTTCGTTGCTGAGAGATTGAATGTCGACCGTTAACTCATCGTGGTAATGAAAAGGTTGATCGGTACAGTGTTCGGGGTTTCTGCCTTGCATACTGTTTTTCAGAAGTAGTGGATTCAATCCCAAAAGGGAAGTAAAATAATACGTAGATGGCAAACCATCACGGAGCATGGAATTTTACCTTGGCAAAAGATCCCCTCCCTACGTTTCCGAAAAAATTTAAAAAAATCCCGGATGCCCGTTGATAAAATGTAGTGCGTAAGGTTTAAAATCCATTACGCAAGTACTCTATGAAAACTTGAAACTCTAAAGGCAATTGTTTGACATAAAAAACTCAAAAGATTTTACGTTTTTGCAACATTCCATTGCCGTTTTACGTATAGAAAATTACTTCCAAGTCGGCACTTCGTTTAGGGTAAAACTATGCCCCCCATGACGCCTTCTATTGGCCCGATCTTTCCGGCAAAATGTTCAGTAGGTAACACCGGATGACCGCTAGGCATCATGGAGACTGTCGTCGTGCGATACGTCTAAGAAAAGGAACTTTTCTCGATGTTTTGATTTTTTGCATAGCGTGCCAATGGTTCACAATATGATCTCCGTAAGAATCATGAGCACGTTTTGCCAATTTCAGCGATTTATACTTCTTTGTATCATATCCCGGATAAGCCCACAAGCCGCCTAAATCTTCTACGCACAAAGCGCACCCTCTTTTTAAAACTTTTTGGAATCGTGGATCCACGCATGGTTGCCTTAAGGGCCGTTTGCTTCCATACGCCTTCAAATGTTGTATTTGGGCACGAATGCCTTCCAGGGGTGTTTGAAAACGACATCCCTGTTGGCTATTGCCGGTAGCCCCTAAGCCTGAAAAATTATTTTGTTGAGGTTTTACGTCGCCGCCAAAACGAAAAAATCCTGTTTCCACCAAACTTTGCGCAAAGGCAATATCACCTCGGACGCCCTCTTTTTCACCTTCCTGCAAATAAATGGGAACATAAGATGCGTATTTTGAAGCTTTTGGATTTTTACTGAGCAAATAACGCTCCATTTGTTCCCGTGTACAAATGGCTTTGCCCATGATGGAAACCTTTGCTTCGGAAGTCAAATGGGTTGAAAATAGAACTACTACCCCCACATATTTGAGTGTCTTCACCTAACCTTTAAACAAAAAATTTTACCAAGAATCAAGCCATTTTATCCGGTGGAAATTCTTAAAAGTTACCTTACAGTCAAGTTAACGTTGACAAAAAACGTTCACACATGTACAGTAACGAACAATTATTATGGAAACAGTGATGAATTCGCAGATGAGTTTATCGGAACTCAATGAACGTATTCAAGAACAAACCGCGTGGATTGATCTACTAAAAACAGAGATTGGGAAGGTGGTGATAGGTAATAAGACCATTATAGATCGATTGTTAATAGGTTTGTTGAGTAATGGGCATATTTTATTGGAAGGAATGCCGGGTCTTGCCAAAACTTTGTTGATAAAGACGTTGGCACAATTGTTCCAATTGAAATTCCAACGTATCCAGTTTACGCCCGATTTACTACCTGCAGATATTGTCGGAACGCTCATTTACAACCCTCATCAAGGACAATTCACCACAAAGAAGGGTCCCATCTTTACCAATATACTGCTTGCCGATGAAATCAATCGATCTCCCGCTAAAGTTCAAAGTGCTTTATTGGAAGGTATGCAAGAAAGACAAGTTACGTTGGGAGATACCACATACCCGCTCGAAAACCCTTTCTTGGTGCTCGCAACGCAGAATCCGGTTGAACAAGAAGGGACCTATCCCTTACCTGAAGCTCAATTGGACCGATTCATGTTAAAAATTACCACACAATACCCCTCTTGGCAGGAAGAACGTATGATTTTGGACGCGAAAACGTCCACTCAGCCGAGTGAGGAAGTCCACGGTTTCCTTGCTCAGCAAATCATTTTGGAAAGTCGGCAGTGGATCGATAAAATCTATATGGATGATAAAATTCGAGATTATATTGTTCACATTGTTTATGCAACGAGAACTCCCGAAAAATATCATTTATCCATCAATAATCTTATTCGCTACGGTGCTTCTCCAAGAGGAACGATCGCGTTAGCGTTGGCAGCTAAGGCTTCTGCATTTTTAAAACATCGCGGCTACGTCATTCCTCAGGATGTAAAAAGTATTGCACCGGATGTATTACGGCACCGCATGGGTCTTACTTACGAAGCAGAAGCGGAAGAAATTTCGAGCGATCAAGTGATTGCAAATATTTTAGAGACGGTGCCAGTCCCCTAATATGCCTGACGAAAACAAAGTATATGCGACTTTGCGCAAGGTGCGTCAAATTGAACTGCGTGCACGTGTTTTGCTCAATGAAGTGCTGAGTGGTACCTATCACAGCGTATTTAAAGGGCAAGGTGTCAACTTTGAAGAAGTACGTGAGTATTATTTTGGCGACGAAATTCGTTTTATTGACTGGAATATTACAGCCAAAATGGGTCACCCTTTTATCAAAATCTTTCGTGAGGAACGCGAACTCACTTTGTTATTGGCCGTAGATATCAGCGGATCCAATGAATGGGGATCCAAGCAACAAACTAAACGAGAGTTTTCCGCAGAGGTTGCCAGCGTTCTAGCCTTTTCGGCAGCAAAAAACAATGATAAGGTAGGATTAGTATTGTTTTCTGATCAAGTTGAACTATTCATACCTCCACGCAAAGGACATCAACATTTATTGCGTATCATTCGGGAAATTCTATTTTTTAAACCCCAACATACGTCCACGCATATTCCAAAATTTTTAAGCGCCCTTGGGCAACTTCAAAAGCGAAAGGCGATTGTTGGCATTATTTCGGATTTTGTCCCGACACATCTCGAAAACAATCTGGAAAACGAAACCATCAAATCTTTGTCATTACTGAATCAATGCCACGATTTAATTTGTATACGTGTGGATGATCCAAGAGAATATCAACTACCGGATGTTGGCCACATCACTTTGCAGGATGCGGAAACGCAACAATTGTTCTACCTCAATACGCATTCTATGCAAACGAGACAACAATTTGAAAATTTGGCTCGAGAAAAAATTAAAAACTTCCAAAGTAATTGCCAAAAATGTGGTATTGATGTCATTCAATTACACAATGGACACCCTTATTTGCCTCTATTGCAAGCTTTTTTTAACACACGAAAGCAATTAAAACGATGAAATGGGTACAAGTTCTACTACTTATGCTTTATTTTAATGCGGTTGCGAAAGCGGATGAAGGCGCTTCTGTTGTGAATGAACGTACTCCATCAGTCTACGAAGAAGAGAGTTCGAAAGAAACGACTGCCATAAAAATTCAAGAGGACGATTCCGTTGTCCAACCAACTGTCGTAACGCAATCGGTGCAAAATACGGTCATCAATGATGAAACAACGCCCGTGCTTGCGGAAGATTCCATCGATGATGATATCAAAGATATTCGTCCCATCGTCACGTTACCTTGGGGTTGGAAACATGTTCTGATTTGGAGTCTACTGGGACTGATTGTAGTTTTCATCATGATTTACATCCTTTACAAGCGTAAAACCCATCGAATTAAGAAAAGTTTGGTCCCCATAGATCCTTACGCGCAAGCGTTGGGTGGTATCGAAAATGCTCGAAAATATATTCAGGAAAAAAGTCCAAAAACATTTGCAAACCTACTCACAGATGCTGTCCGCCAATATTTGTCACTGGTATTTCATCTCCCTGCTCCCGAATGCACTACCGAAGAAGTTTTGGAACGCATTCGTGAGATTTCTTATTTTGACTCCGATTTACAAATGTGCATTGAAAAGTTTCTCAAACAATGCGACATAGCCAAATTTACTCAACGACCTTTAGAGCATGAATCCAGAAATGCTTTATACGCAGAAGCAAAGCAGATCATTAATTACGCAGAAAAATTGCACCAAAGCCAACAACAATCTTCCACTGAAGGCTTCGCATAATCACGTGTATGGAAGAAACATTCGCGTTTAAACACCCCTGGATCCTTATTCATCTATTTTGGATTCCATTGATCTTTGTATACTGGTTAAAAACCTGGACACCGCCCAAGAGCTTAATTTATACAACTGCCAATAATCATCCTAAGATACGAATCCCACCGCATGTCATTCCGTTGTTTTTTAGGTCTTTGTGTTTGGCAAGCATTTTATTGGGGATAGCTCAACCGCAAAGAATATGTACGCACCGGCAATGTCAAAGCAGTGGTATCGATCTAATTTTGGCGCTTGATCTTTCAAGCTCTATGCGAGTCCCAGATTTTATGGTCAACCAATTTCAAAGGGTTACACGTATACAAGCTGCCAAAGCCGTCATCGCAGAATTTATTCAACAACGGCAACACGACCGTATTGGACTCGTAACGTTTGCACGTTATCCTTATTTGGTAAGCCCACTCACATTGAATCATACTTGGCTACTCAAAAATTTAGATCGTTTAAATGCGGGACTCATTGAGGATGGTACAGCTATCGGCAGTGCCATTACCATGTGTGTGAACCGACTGAAAGATTTGCAGGCCAAGACCCGCGTTATCATCCTATTAACGGATGGTGTCAACAATTGTGGTAATGTTGCTCCCATTATGGCTGCGGAAGCGGCAGAACATTTTCAAACAAAAATTTACACCATCGTTGTTGGTAACGACCAGTTTTTCCCCGTGGATGAGCAAACGCTTGTGCAGGTAGCTGAAAAAACCGGAGGCCGTTTCTATCGAGCTTACGATGTATCTACACTGAAACAAATTTACAAAGAAATTAATCAATTGGAAAAAACAAAAATTTCGCTAGGGGGTTATACGACCTATTCAGAGCTATTTACCCTATGTCTGTGGTTGGCTCTCGCATTTTTTTCTGTAGAACAAATTTTAAAAAATAGCCGTTATCGCACGCTACCATGAAATTTCAATCTTCCTACGTTTGGATTTTGGGAATTATCTACGTTACTTTTCTGTACGTGGTAGAACTTTTTGTTCAACGTAAAATAAATAAGTTATTGCATGTGTGGTCACAGCAAAAATTCTTGCCCATTCAATATACGCGCCGCATTTCGTACAAAATAAGTCGTTGGGTTTTACGGTTAGGGCTTATTGTTTTATTTGTGGCATTGGCACGTCCCCAATGGGGCGAAGTAATTGAAAAACGTCAGCAAACGGGACTCAACGTACTGTTTGCCATTGATACGTCTAAAAGTATGTTGGCCAATGATGTCAGGCCCAATCGTCTTGATCTGGCTAAATTGAGTATCGAGGAACTACTGAAGTCTTTACAGGGTAATCAAGTAGGCCTTATTGCGTTTGCCGGAAATGCATTTCTGCAGTGCCCGACAACGGCGGATCACGGTGCTTTTAAGCTTTCACTGCGTGCCTTGGATACGAATGTTATACCACGAGGAGGTACCAACCTATCGGAAGCCATTCAACTGGCAATTCGTACTTTCGATACCCACGCAAGCTACAAACAACTCATTTTGTTGACGGATGGGGAAAACTTATCCGGAGATGTGATACAGGCTGCAAAGGAAGCCTCTCGAAATGGCATTGTTATCCATACGGTCGGCATAGGATCAGAGAAGGGAACGAGCATTGGCATTAAAAATGAACGTGGCATTGTTGAATACCTAAAAGATGCTCAGGGCAAAATAGTTACTACCCGTTTGGATGAAAATACGTTAAAACAAATTGCGCAAACAACACAGGGATTTTATGTTCCTCTGGGTAATGCCGGAGAAGGTTTGCGACAAATTTACAACGTAGCCTTAAAACACTTGCCTAAAGAAAACTTTGACAGTGAAGAAAAGATTCCGATAGAACGTTTTCATGGGTTTGCGGGAGTGGCATTCTTGCTTTTACTTTTAGAGCCTTGCCTATTTTTTAGAAAAGGAAAGATGCGATTTTAAGATGAAAATTAAATGTTTATTACTTTTCACATGCTATAGCTTTACAAATTTTTTAAGAGGTGAAGCAAGTACATTGGCTATAGCAAAAGCCAGCCATCAAAAATACTGCGAGCAACATCCAGATGTTTGGCAGGGACACTATAACTTAGCCAATATTCATTATAAAGAAGAAGCATTTGGTGAAGCGCAAATATCCTATGAACAAGCACTTGAAAAGTGTACACGTCCGCAAGAGCAAGAAAACATATTTTACAATTTAGGTAATACTTACTACCGTCAATTCCAACAAACTCAAGATGCCAAGCAACAAATAGCGAGTTTGGAAAAAAGTATTAAATTTTTTGAAAGTACACTTGCACTCAATGCCGAAGCAGAAGATGCCCGGCATAATTTAGAAATTGCAAAAAAAGCCTTGGAAAAACTGAAGAAAGACCAAGAACAACAAAACCAAGAGCAAGCGCAAGATAATTCGAACAATACGTCCAACGACTCCAATGCCAATAACGAATCACCTTCGCAGGAACCAGAGAATAAAGCACCCGAAAAACAGCAACAACAGCCACCAAACCGAACAAATGAAAGTGCTCCCCCGCAAGCTCCAATGCCCCAACAAGAAAAATCTCAACAAGAAATGGAGACTTTGCTTAATAGTACCAAAGGTGATGAAAAAGTACTGCCCATGAATTTTTCTAATGATTCTCAAAATTTACCCGAAGATCCAAAGGTTTTACACGATTGGTGATTGTATGCTTTTGCCAAAAAAATATTTTCAATGGTGTTGTGTCCTATTTTTCTGCAGTCAAGGCTTAGGTAGCAACCGTATCGTGTTTGAAGCAATGTTTCATCCATCGACCATTCACTTGGGTGAACATGCAACGTGGATGGTAACGGCTAAGAATATCATTGTACGTCAGGCGAATTTCCCTCAACCCATTGTCGATAATTTACAACTCAGATACGAAAGTGGGACTTTCAATACACAAATTATAAATGGTATTTCCCAACAATCCACCCTATGGCGTTTTTCCGCTTTTCCCAAAAGTACGGGTACCTTCCGAATACCAGAAATTAGCATCGATATTCAAGGACAAATCTACACTATTCCCACTTCAACGCTCACAGTATTACCTGCAGATAACCGTACGCAACAAAGTATAACCGGTACGTCTACACCTATTTTTTTGCATTTGGAACATAAAATGCCTAACACTTGGTATCTTGGACAAAGTTGCCCAATGGAAATCCAACTGTTGATAGCAGATAATATACGTGGTCAACTCACCAATTTGCCTCAAAAAAATGGAGACACTTTTGCGGCTACACATCTAACAGATGCACCTGAAAAAACTTACAAAAGTATTCAAGGCACGCATTATCAATGCATCTCTTGGGCAACACTCATTACACCTCTCAAAGCAGGTCCACAAACTTTAAGTTTTAATTTGGATTTGATGATAGAACAGCCCTCTGTATTTAATCAAAAACCCGATGAAGAGGATAACAATGACTTACTATCATTTTTTAACCGTAGTTTTAGCAGTGTTTTTGCGCAACCTAAAGCCGTGACCGTCGATACATCACCTCTCAAAGTAGTTATCCAACCACTGCCTACGCCACAACCGCAACCTTTTCATCAGGCCATCGGATATTTTCAATTGGCCAGTCCAAAAATTGAAGAAAAGGAGGCCATCCAAGATGAGCCCATTACATTTCAAGTTATATTGCAGGGATCGGGGAATTTCGAAAGAATTCAAGAACCCACTTTAATATTTGATGCGGAAGAATGGCGAACTTATCTACCAAAATCAAATTTTGAACCTTCGGATAAGCTGGGCTTTTCGGGAAAAATGCACTATGAATACCTCATCGTTCCGCTGAAATCGGGCGAAATAGAACTGCCCATTGTGCATTTCTGTTACTTTGATACCACAACGCAATCTTATATCCATCTAAAAAAAGCTTACCCTTTTAAAATCAACGTTAAACCGCCTATAAAATCGTCCCAAACGCAGACCTTGTCCAGTGAAGTCAAGACATCGTCTGAACCGTCTATACCCTTGTTCAGTAAAATTGTTTTGCAAAATATTGGTTGGGAAAATCAACAGTGGTTATGGCAAAGAAGGGGCTTTTACCTTCTTCAGTGGATACTATTTTTAATAAGTTTAGGCTTAAGCTTTATGGGTGTTCGTTACCATAGACGTACTTATGATAAAGAATATCAACGCAAAATACAGCATAAACATTTGTACAAAAAGACCGAGAGCGCGTTAAAACAAGCTTTTGATGCACGTGATGTAACCGCATTTTACAGCTGCGCTTACAAAATCGTTTCTCTAACCATTTTGCTAAAATGTAGACAACAAAATGTTTCCGTAAATGAAGTAGACGATTTGGTAACACAACTTGCAAATTTAGGTATTCGGTTACCTAACGAACAACTGCAATACTTGCAATCGCTCGAACAAAAGTATCGACAGTGCCAATTTGGTCAATTCGGTGATGAGCAATGCCCGGACTCACTCCAAGATTTAAAAGATTTACTACGCGCAATAAAATGAAACCAAAGTACCTACACATTATTTTAACCTTACTGTTCATAAGTGTATCGATGGTTCACGCCATCGATTTACCCACGGCCCAAATGCACATCCAGGAAGGCAACAAATGTTTTGGAGAAAAAAATTTAGCATTGGCGGCCGATTACTATGAAAAAGCGCTACAATACGCACCCAGTGCACACGTGTATTTTAATTTAGGGAATACGTATGCTTCTTTGAAACGTCCAGGATACGCTTTATTTTATTTCTTTAAGGCAAAACAATATCGTCCTCAGTGGACCGAACTTAATCAAACGATTCAATTATTGTATCAATCTTATCCTACCCTCCCACCTCTAAAATCAACTTGGTATCACACGATTGTCCAGGTTGTAACCCTAAATACGTGGGTTTTATTGTTGGACGTTTGTTTTTGGATAAGCGTTTTTTCAATTATCATCTACGTTTGCTTTACTCGTAGAAAAATATACATGCGTCTGAGTTGTTTTTGTGGAACGTTATTTTTATGTATGGGTATTTTATTGTACGTTCACAAAAATGATCTTCGTACGGGTGTCCTCATCGATGAAAATCCCATTCGCTTTGCGCCCACGGAATCGAGTCCCGTTCGGCAAAGTATACCTGAAGGTACTCTGTGTGAAATATCCGATCAACGCGATCGATTTGTATACATCAAAACAGAGCTTGCCGAAGGCTGGATCTTATCCGAAAAAATAAGGCCATTGTACGCAAATTCAAATTCTTAAAACCTAGGAGGTTGATTTTAGGTTGCTCTATTTTAGAATTTTTATAAACCGTCAAATTAAGGTTGCAAAGCATGCGTTCCCAGAGTGTGCTTAGAAAGTCTTAGCTCTCGTAGTTCAATGGACAGAGCGTTGGCCTCCGAAGCCAGAAATTCGGGTTCGAGTCCCGACGAGAGCGCCATTAGTTTTTTTATTCTCTACAGAGCAAATGCTTGCAAGTATTGTTTACTTTGTCTTATGGCGGGTAAGTAACATGGAATCATGAAAAGCTTTCAAACTAACATCTGCATTTTTGTGTGGACCCTATTGTTGGTTTTGTTCGACCAATTGAGCAAAGTAAGCATCGTAAAATGTTTTCCAATGAACGAACCGTACGTCATTATACCTCATATATTCTCCATCTGTTACGTTGTCAATACGGGATCTGTGTGGGGAATTTTCCAAAATTCTTCACGTGCATTAGCTTATTGCGGTGTTGCAGCCATTGTGGGCTTGTGCCTCTGTAGGCCTAAGATTTCTTTGCCTAATTGCGTGTCAAAGCTCGCTTTTAGCGGTGCTTTGGGTGGGATTATAGGGAATTCGATAGACCGATTCTATCGTTCGGGTGTTATAGATTTCTTAGACTTTCATTACAAAAATTATCATTGGCCTTGTTTCAATTTGGCCGACGCCTACTTGTGTCTCGCTTGCATCTTTTTTATTTTAACCTCCACCCGGAAAAATAGAGCCTAACCGTCGCGCTATTAATAACTAGAAGATAGAATGTGCGCTTTACAGCAATCTATTGAGACGAGTCATAGCATTTCATTTACCATAACACGGCTTGCATTTCTTCTTATAACGGATACCCTAAAATCACATGACCGAAGCTTATCTCATTTACGCGTCTTCAGATCGGGATCCGAATTTATTTTACTGGGGGTACTTTAGGGCGCCAGACCCATTTCTTGCGCTTAAAATAAATGAGAAAACCATCGCAGTCGTTTCCACATTGGAATACGGGCGATGCAAGCAAGACAGCACATTTTCTGAAGTTCTATTATGGTCAGATGTACTACAAATAGTTGCGGATCCATCGGTTGAGGACGATGTCTGTAAAGTTATTTTGTACCTGCAAAAAGAATACGAGGTTTCTTCTTTCGTCATTCCGGACGATTTCCCTGCCCATTTATACGAAACTTTAAAAAAATTTGTGCCCATAAGGTTTGATACCATTTTTTTTCAGACGCAACGGCAATACAAGTCCGAATCTGAAGTGGAACAAATCAAAACCGCTTGTCAATTGACGAGTCAGGCTATTTTGTACGCACATACTATCTTAAAGAAGAGTTATACGGATGCTACCCAACCTTTTTTGTATTATCGGGGAAAAGTGTTAACTTCTGAACAATTGCGCAGCGCCATTGAATGCTATTGCTTAAAAAAAGGAGGACATTGCACGGGAACGATTGTCAGTTGTTCCAAACAAGCAGCAGATCCTCACTGCGAAGGCACAGGACCATTGTACGCAAACGAATTCATCGTGATAGATGTTTTTCCCCGATTGAATCAAAGCGGTTATTATGGAGATATGACGAGAACTTTTCTAAAAGGCGTTGCTTCTATACGGCAAAAGCAGCTATTTTCGTGCGTCCAAGTTTGTCAAAGGGAACTTATTGGACGTATTCGGCCTGGGGTCAACACCAAAGACCTAATGCAGTTTGCACAAAATTACTTTGAGCAAAGTGGTTTTGGTCTGCGGAAGGCAAATGGTATTTACGAAGGTTTTATTCACAGCATAGGACATGGACTCGGTTTGGGATTGCACGAATATCCTTCCGTGGGCATCCATTCTGTTGTATTGGAACCCAATATGGTATTTACGGTTGAACCCGGCCTTTATTTTCGCGATTTGGGCGGCGTTCGCATCGAAGACGTTGTCCAAGTTACTTCGACAGGCTACCAATTACTGTCTCACTGTCCTTATCAATGGATATTGTAGTGATGCCACGTACCTATCTTGGGTACCTTTTATTGAGTGACTCGATCTCTACCATCGAAAAGCACTTACTGATTACAGGCCTTCAAATAAGTCTCAAAACGCAAACCCACATGCGGTACAGGGTTTTCATGGGAGCATTATAAACATGCTGTTTCGATTTCAACCACACGATGGGCTTGATTTCGGAATGAACAGTAGCCACGATTGCAATTTACCTGCAGCTTCCCTCCCGGCATCGTTAAACCGATTGAATACGTTGTAAGACCCAATACTATGCCGTAAATAAAAGCAACGGCACATGCGCTCGATCCGGATCCAAGTGTATATCCCGAGCCTCTTTCCCAAATTTCAATCTTGCCTCGATTTTGCTTATAAAAATGGACAAATTGGACGTTTGTTTTATCAGGAAACCAAGGATGTTTTTCCAATAAAGGTCCTAAAGTCTTTGCCAATGCTGGAGAAAGCTTTTTTACGGGAACAACGCAATGGGGATTTCCTATATCCACTTCAAACAAAGGCAATACGTCGGGTAAATCAAATGTGCTTTTTATGTTTTTGGGGATTTCGTAAAATTTTTTTGAACATAAGGTTGCTAACCCTAATTGAAGCTCAATGCAATGCGGTGTAATATGACACGTAACTTTGCGCAATTTTGATGGCATCAAATTAATTTGAGCAGTGTCATTATCTAAATATTTATCGGCCAAATAACGTGCAAAAATAGTGAGTCCATTACCACTTATGGCGGCAGAACTTCCGTCGGCATTCCAGATTTTTAATCCATAAGAGTTTGCATCTAAAAACGTGGGGCCTTGCAAAACACCATCTCCTCCTAATCCTTGGTGCCGATGGCAAAGAAATTGAACTGTTTTAATAGAAAGATGCTTCTTTTCAACAGGATCTATCACCCAATAGTCGTTTCCTAAAGCGCAATATTTGGTGAGCCTCATAAGCTATTTTATCCATCTAGTTTTAAGGGTCGAATGTAATCGGGGTGTCCCACAATCCATACAATATCTCCAATTTTAAAAATGTCGTTGGCTTGCAGCGTGTCAATACGTTGTTCGTTGCGTTGAATGCCAATTACATTGACACCGAAACGTTTTCTAACATCCACACTTTCCATAGTTTCATTAGCCCAAGGATGGCCACTAGTAATAACAATCTGTTCAAGATCGAACCCGTTGTGTACAAATTCTTCTTCACAGGTTTGAGGCTGATTGAGAAAAGCGGCTGCTGCCTGTAGTTGAGATTCATTACCCAAGAGGACTAAATTATCCTCTGGGAAAAAGATCATACTTGGATTAACCTCGTACGATAAAAAACCATTGCGGCTAATTCCCAGGAGGGTTATGCCGGTTTTGTTGCGCAAATGTGTGTCCGATAAACGTTGTCCAATAACGTGAGAATTGGCATTGAGAACAACGGTGCTGATTTGGACATCCCATGGATGTTTTTGGGTAATAATTTTTACCATAGCCCGCTTACGTTTTTCGTTATTAGATTCCAATTCATTTTTAAAACTTTCCAAAAACATCCATTCGATTTGAGAATTGATTTCCCTAAATTGGCGCCAAAAGGCAAAACCAATAATAATGCCTATTATAGCAAGCATTAAAACAGGCATATAGATGGGTATAAATTGTGCTGAAGCCGTTAAGAATAACCAGGCAAAAACCAAAGTGGCGATGGTAATCACCAGCAGTTGAAAAATCTGATACATTGCGGGATGATGACTCATGCGCTGAAATATGCCTTTTAAAGTGTGTTTGCAGATGTTTAATATGATTAGGTTTAAATTTCTAACCGTGCTACTCATAAATGGCAATGCTAACAGCAAAGCCAACAGGGACAGGCCTCTCTGAATCCAAATGAGGTAAGGCCATGCATAGTGTCCAATAAAATTACACAACCAGGCATTGCACCAAACAATCACGTTAATGATAAAGAAATGGATGGCAATCTTTAGAAGCGGCTTTTTTACAATGGCTAAAAAGTGACTTTTGGATAAATGATTTTGAATGGAGACCAATACGTTTTGATACAGGGAGCTCCAAGATTTTAAGCTACAAGGAATTATTTTATCAAAAAACTGCAGGCAATCCTCTTCCTTTGCCGATAAAATATTAACAAATACGATGGTAAACAACGCTGTACCTACCGTAATAGCCATTAAATTGCCATCGGCGACTCCCAATTTTTGAGCTAATGCGGCAATAACAAAACTGAATTCTCCTATTTGCGATTTGGGTAAAGCGGCTCTAAATGCATTGGCACTTGTTTGCCCACTCAAGAAAAAACCTAGCCATACACTTGTCATTTGTCCAGTGACAACGACGATTGACAAACATAAAATGGTAAACTTTTGATCCCATAAAAGCTTGGGTTCAATCAACATGCCTATGGACACAAAAAAAATGGCCGTAAATACATCACGAATTGGGGCAATCATCGTTTCAAGACGACCTGTAATGTGGGTACTGGAAAAAATGGCACCCGCCAAGAAAGCGCCCAGAGCATTCGAATAAGAATGAAACAACTCACTCAGGAGTAAGATGAGTCCCACAACACATACGTGAATAATTTCTTCACTGTGAATGTGTGTCAGTATTTTTAAAAACCTTTGGGCAAACAGACGCCCTACCACCAGCATGCTAGCAATAAAGGAGGTCATCCAAAAAATTAAGCTTAAACATTGATTCCAGTTGAAACGGCCTTGCCCGGTATTGGAAAAAATGACGAGCAAAACAACCGCAAAGATGTCTTCTAGGATAGCAATACCAATCGTAAATTGTGCAAAACTTTTCTTGAGAGCGTTTTTTTGTCTCAAGATGGGTATAGCAACCATACTGGAACTAATGGCACATACGGCTCCTAAAAAGGTTCCCTCTAATGCGGTCCATCCCAAAAAGCGTGCCATCAAGGCTCCGATGAAAAAAGCCAAAACCACTTGAAGAAACATGGCCAATAAACATGGGAAAAGTGTCTGTTGCAATTTCTTCAAATCGAATTCAAGTCCAATGCAAAACATCAAGAAAATAACGCCTAATTCGCTAATTTCCTGAACGCTGGCCTTGTCGTGTATAAAAATGTTTGGACTTAGATGTGGACCAATCAGTAATCCCGTAAGCAAATATCCTAAAATGCTGGGCCATTTTAGCGTGGAAAAGATAATGGATACGATACTTGCTCCCACCACGACGGCCGCCAGATCTTGAATTAAATAGCTTGCTTCCATACCTTTTAAATTTTTTGATTAAAAATTCTTTATCTTTACGGTAAAGCGCTTAGTGTATCTACCATGCAAATTAGAATGCCTCAATTTTATCTAAATTAAGCAAATATGTCAATGCTTGGCAAGTTATTTTCATTTTTCTCTCACGACATAGGTATCGATTTGGGAACCGCTAATACGCTCGTGTTTGTCAAGGATCGTGGTGTGGTTTTGAGTGAACCCAGTGTCGTTGCCATTTATAATAAAACGCGAAAAGTGCGTGCTGTGGGTCTTGAAGCAAAAAAAATGTTAGGGCGTACGCCAGGAAATATTACTGCCCTGCGTCCCATGAAGGATGGGGTAATTGCCGATTTCGAAGTCACGGAGGCTATGCTACGCTATTTTATTAATAAGGTATGTCGCAATAACCGCTTTGTACCACCTCGTGTTGTGATTGCAGTACCGTCAGGTATCACGGAAGTCGAACGCCGTGCCGTAAAAGAGTCGGCCATTCATGCGGGCGCAAGAGAAGTTTTATTATTACAAGAACCTATGGCTGCAGCCATAGGAGTGGGATTGTCCATCGATGAACCTGCCGCTAACATGATTGTTGATATCGGGGGCGGTACGACGGAGGTAGCTATTATTTCCTTGTCGGGTATTGTCTTTGCCAAAAGCTTGCGCGTAGGTGGAGATGAAATGGATTTATCCATTATTAATCATTTGAAAAAATCTTACAACTTGATGATTGGAGAACGCATGGCTGAAGATATAAAAATTGCCATTGGTTCTGCGGCGCCACTCGAAGAAGAACTCACTTTAGAGGTCAAAGGACGCGATACCATTGCGGGTCTTCCTCGAACGGTTGTTGTTTCGTCGGTAGAAATTCGAGAGGCGCTTTGCGACGCTCTAACGGCTATTATCGAAGTTGTACGACAAGCTTTGGATCGTTGTCCACCCGAGTTAGCTGCCGATTTGGTAGATAGAGGTATTGTTTTGGCAGGAGGCGGGTCTTTGGTGCGAAATTTAGACAAAATGATCGGTGATGCAACCCACTTACCCATCACTATAGCGGACGATCCATTGCGCGCTGTAGCCAATGGGACAGGGGCTGTCTTGCACAATTTAACATTCTGGTTAAACGAAGAATATTAGACCTTTGCAAACACGTATTGTCGGTAAATTTATCGTATGCGTCCTCATTTTTTGGGTAGTAGGTTGTGTTATTATTCCCGTAAGTATTAGAAAACATCTCAATCGTTGGTTTTTTGAAGTACACGCGCCTGCGCAGACCGGAATTGCAACGTTAAGGCGTTTGCAGAATTTTTGGGCTCTGCGTTCAGAATCAAAACTTAAGCTAATGACCTACTGCCGGGATCTGGCGAGAGAAAATGCTTTTTTGAAATTAAAAATACTGGAACAGAAGGAACAAGTACATCATTGTCAGCAAATTCTACGCTTGAATAAGTTACCTTCCTTAGAGGATTTTCAATATCTGATTGCACGCGTGTGCAAACGTCATGTGGACATCTGGGCACAGTATCTCATTATTAATCGCGGTATGAGCGACGGTATTCAAGTAGGTCAAGGTGTCATTTGTTCACAGGGTATCGTGGGACGCATTGCCGAAGTTTACGCGAACAGTTCTGCCGTTGAACTTGTTTCGAATCCCAAATTTCGTCTATTGGTGAATTTTGAAGATAAGAAGGAACCTCTTCTACTCCAAGGAACCTATAATCCTCCATTTTCGCCCAAAAGAGCCTATTTACTAAATTTAAAGGGATCTTGTACGGAACCTCGAAAAGTTGTTACAACCTCATTAGGGCAGCAATTCCCGGCCAATATATTTGTTGGTTATCTAATCAAAGTTACGAGGAAAAAAGATTGGATTGGGAAAGTTCAATTGGGAGATTACTTAATGTGGTTGGAAGAAGTAAGCATTCTCATACCTGTTGTTCCTGAATCATGAAATGGTATCCTATGTTTTCTTATTTAGTGTTCAACTTACTTATCCACACGGTATGTACATGGACTTCAGAAACGATCAACATTTGTCTTTTTGTGGACGGGTGGTTTGTTACATCGGCCATTTACGGATTGTCACTACTCAATGGTATTCCGGTAACAATTTTGCTTGGATTGTACCTGGATGCGGATACCTACAGCCAACCCTTTGGAATTTCAGCATGTCTCTTGTGTACCAGTTTCATATGTTTAAAACAACACTTCATCCAAAATACATGCTTGCATCACCCACACCGCTTTGTTGCTATCCTTAACACTCTTTTACAAATTTTTCTTTTATTGGGTATTATAGGATATCAAAAAGCACCGTTGAAGACGTTAGGATATCAGTGGCCAAGTTTAATCCTTTCGTTCATTTTCCTATTTTATACCACGCGCATCTTGATTTGGATACAGAGACGATGGTTTTTAAGAAGCTGCAGCTTATAGAACTTTTATACGTAGGGTCTTTTGATTAAAACATTTTGGTATTTAAGCGGTTAAACACTTTACCAAACACGTCCACATACGTCGTAAGCATGCGCAAATTCGGGAACAGCGCGTTGTATGTCGCCGGTTGCTTGGCCGGTTTTATAATCGATGAGCCGATTTTGTAGAGAAGGAAAAAACTTAACGTGCCCGTCTAAAAAAACGACAAAACCACCTTGCGTTCCATACACACTATTTTCGTCCCAACGCCCGATAGAAATTTTAAGCCCCCGCGAATATGCCAATGGAGTTGTATGCAGAGGAGCATTACGCGGAATACCCGTTATGAATATCCAACTGATGGGTAATTCCCTAAATGCTGTATTATGCGTTCGCGGTTCCGTATTTGAATCGGTGACTATTTGTAATGGAAATGCTTGTACACGCGCTAATTCGGGATCCTGCTGTGCCACGTACAGATGCGGATCGTTGATGTGACCCGATTGAGCCAATAAATTGGCCCAATCGTAAGCGTTTTTCACATGATTAAATTTTTGAAAGTTATTTTCGTCTTCAGAGATATAATCTAAGTAAGCCAAAGCTAATTGCCGCAAATGTGTTGCATCGGCCATACGTCGACTTTTGCTTACAAATTTTTCTCCAATGGGAAATAAAAGTCCCATAAAAACGCTAACGATGGTCAGAACCGTTAAGAGTTCTAACAGCGAAAACCCTGAAAAGCTTTTTTTTCGATGGGTCATGTTTTTAGAATTTCATTCCACGCCAATTGAGAAAGACGTTGAACGTGTACAAAAAATTGCCACACGATGAGCAATAAGCCTACCGTAGCGGGGACTGCAATGATGACAAAACTCCATCCCGTTAATAACCCGAGTTCATGGTTAAATTCCGTACTGCCTGCTGGATGTACGACCAAATACCTAGCCAGTACGAAGTTTAAAAGAGCACTCATGAAAAATAAAAAAGCCAAAATCCACTCGTACAAATAGATTTTATGCATTAATTTTGAAAGATTTCCGAGTTGATTGAGCGTTGTCATGATTTTTTCCACGCGGCAAAATTGTTCATTCAACAGAAATTTTGTCAAAAATGGGGGACGTTTTGCGAGTCTCAGCACAAAAATCGTTACCCCCAATATACCTGGTAGCAAAGCTTCATTCAGCGCAAGCCATTGATTAGAGTATTCGAATAATCCAATGCTCCCTTTAACAGAAATGCTGATTAAGCCCAAAAAAGAAATCCAATTAAAACGGCGTTCTTTAATCCATTCCAGCAATCCATACGAAAAAGGGCAAGCCATTGCCAATACAACGCCGCATTTGGGGGATAAACCTAACCAAGTACATCCTTTGATGAGTATAAGTGTCGGTAAACACAGGTTAAAAAACAATTCGTACAGCAATACAAACCCACTCGTTTTGTCTGAAATTATTTGCTTTTTCTTCGCACGAATCATACAACAATGCATAAAATTAAATTTATAACAAGCTGATGGTCAAGGTGTTTTTGTTTGAATCACCCAAGGGAGGTTTAGATTTTGCCCGATGTAAATTGCAAAAAAAGGGTATTTGGATTTTTCCATCAAAACAAATGCGTAGCATTTTTTTGCAACATCTACCCGAGGATAAAGAAGTGAAGTACTCTTTTTTTACACCCACCGAATTTTTACACACATTATGCCGCAAACTAAACCTGAAAGAGTGTTGCTTCCCAGAGAAATATTTACCTTTTTTTGCTCAGAATTTAGATCTAACAGAAGAAGATCCAGGGTGTCTTGTGGATACCATCTTGCAAACTTATGCCTATGATGAACGCGCGCGCATTGAAGCGTGGTTTGCGAAAAAATGCTGGATAACACCTCAAATATTGTATCAAAAAAATATTTTAGCGAAAGGACTGATTCCAGATGAAATCGTTTTGTACGGATGTTTTACGGAAGTATTACATGAAACTTTTTTTAAAGTCCTGCAAAGGTATTGTCCGCATTGTACGTGGATAAGCTTCGTTCCAGAGAAGGCTTCTTTATTACAATATTGCGAGAGCATTACACGTATTCAAGATGTTCAAATGGTCTTTCAAAATTGTAAATTGGTTTACGGTTTCCCCACCCTACATCAAGAGCTTGTATGGTATCAAAATCAGACATTTTCCAATCAAGATGCCATTTGCGTGGGCAATGAAAAAATACTTCAAAAAATCGCTTTTGAACCCGATAAGTCATCGACATTGTGGTCTGCTTGGATCCAATGGATACGTTTGGGGACGTTGGACTCATTTTTCGAATACGTTACATGCCTGCGTAACCATTTTTTTCTAGACAAAACACTTTACAAGCATATCCAGAGAGACTTACAAAACGCTGTACGCCACTGTTTAACGCATAATTATTCTATTATTCAGACCTACCTGCTCAAAAACAAAAATACATGGATACGAGAATTTCAGCACGTTATTCTTCCGGAACAAGGCCTTTTTGATGAATTTTTGGAAAAAATCCTTCCGGCATTTAAGAGTCACGCACAAAAAACTCAGGCAATCGAGTCGATAGCGTTGACGGTATATCCTAGCTGCATATACTGTGATCAATTTTTTAACATTCTGCGTGCATTTTTGACGCAAAAAGAGAATTCCAATACGGTGTTCGTATCCTTGAAAGTAGCGCTCTGTTTCCCTTATAGCCGTTACTTGATTCCCTGTGCCTGCCAGGACACGTGGCACAAGCTTCAAAAAGACCTAAACGACGCCGTTCTTCGCTGGGAAAAAATGGGATGCAATGTCATCGCAACGTATGCCGAACAAACGGATACTATTGAAAGTATACCGCTATGGCAAGCGACGGATAAGTTAATCATCCCCAAGAATGCCGTGGACAGTAAGCAGAAAGAGGTTAAATACCGATCGAGAGCTTGTTTGAAGCTACATCCGGCATCGGTCCAATTAACCTGTAAAGGATGGGAACGATTTAAACTTGCTCCGTGGCAGACATGGCTGGAAAACATTTTGAAAATCAATGCATGGGTCGACTTTCAAACCATTTGCGACAAGCAAAAAATTTTAGGAGAATGGACGCATCAATGTTTACAATTTTCCGAAACATCTGCAGATTTTAACGACTGGACACGATGCATTCGTAATAACATTCATCGGAAGTTGTTATCGCTGCAGGAACTGTATGCATTCAACGGACAGCAATTGCCTTACTTTGTGCAACAATGGATGGCGCAACTTACAGCTTTGTGCAAGAGATTATCCGCAGCGTGTGAAAGATTTTTTAACGCATCTTGGCATATGTGCTCCGAATGGGTTTTACCTCAGCTGGAAGATGGATTATCGGGCCGCATCGACTTGCTAGCATTTAAGGGACCATCGCTCATGACTGCAACCCATGTGACCGTTGTTGACTACAAAACATCACCGCATTTCAATTTTACACCCCACCAAATCAATCAAGGCAAGGGCTTTCAGCTATTTTTATACGGACAACAATTAAGTAAGCTAGGCATTCCCAACATCACGCTCATGGTGATCAACCCTGTACAAGATCAAATGCAAGCCATGGATACCCTATGTTCAAAAGTAGAAAACATTTTACGTTGGTTTAAGAAAACGCAATTGAGCGGTATCGTCAACGTAGAATTCCCCGAAACAATATCACACTTGCCATTGAGTTTTTGTCCTATAGAAGCGTAGGTTCCACTTAAATCTGGGCATTAAAATGAAATTTTATAAATTTAAAATACGAAATTAAACAATTCTTTTAGAAGTAATACGATAATCCTACATTAAGAGAGCATAGGTGCGAGTGATGCGTAGCTTCATTAGCGGAAGAGTAAGGTTTTGTACCGTCCCGATTGTAGGAAAATTGTGGACCTATCCTTGCACAGCAGTGATCGTTAAAATGGTAGGTTAAAAAGAGGCTCAACTCGGTATACCAGTAATGATCTTTACGTTCCCATGCATTGGATCGTACACCTCCGAAGGGTTTTTTGTATTTCAAATAGCCGTAGGTACAAGTTGTGTCCAATGTCCAATGTTTCCAACCAAAAACTTCTAAATCGAAATCGTAGTTAAATTTTATTTCCCAACACCATTGCCTTCTTTCAAAATCGTGGTATATGTAAAGACTAGGTGCCAGTAGTAGATTTGTTTTGATGCCGGTGTACAATTCATGCCAATGCCCCAATTGATTTTTGGGAATTCTCTGTAAAAAATGGTATTGAATTCCCAGATCCCACGTAAAAAAGTCTGTTAATTTTTGTAAGTATCCTGCTCCAAGTGTCCATCGATCACCGAATAAATGTTTATATTGGGTAGGTAAAAAAGCTTTTGTTTCAACGTAAAATCCTCGTTTTTCGTTTTTTACCAGTAACATAACATGAGGTTCTACACCTCGTTTTGCTTTCAAAGAACCCCGTTGAATATCTTCGGATTTGAAGTGTATGCCACCTTCAAATACCGCATAAGGTATTAGACTTTTTGCGTAGATGCACCCCGATAATAAAATAAGTAGACTGCATTGCGCTATTCTCATTTTTTCTACTTCTACTATATCTCAACATTTTTTGTAAAATAAAGCAAATGAAAAGATTGTGTTGTCAAAAGTTTTATTTTTTTATTTATAGGAGATCTGTGGCATACATAATACGAGGACAGTTGCTGGTAATCAATGAAATAGGTCTACATGCAAGGCCTTGCGCTAAAATTGTACGTACGGTGAAACAATATCCTGACGTATCCGTTATATTTGCGTATGATCAGAAGACAGCCGATGGCGGTAGCATCATAGATCTGATGATCTTGGCAGCGGGTCGTGATGCGTTGCTGGAAGCACATTTAGAAGGCCCCAAGTCGGATTGTAAAGCTTTATGGGCAGATTTGCAAAGGTTGTTCGAAAGTGGATTTAGGGATTGTGAAGATAGATTTTTCGTCACAGATCATTGTAGGAACAAGAAAAAATGGGATGATAAGCAAACGTAGTATTAAGATATTATGTAAAAATGTAGCACCAACAAAAAGGATTGCGTGCGTTTGATACGATTAGGTATTCGTGGTTATGGGAGAAAGTTTTTTATTAAGGGTGTAAAGTGATATTTTATATATCTTCATAGATTGTTTTACGGTGTGCAGGTTTTGTTTATTTTATTCGCGAATATATAACTTGACATGGGTGTGAATTGATTTTCTCTTTATTGAAAAGAGATTTACAAAGAAGCGTATGGCGAATATAAAATCATCCCAAAAGTCGATCCGAAAAACGGCAAGATTAACTGCAAAAAATAAGGCTGAAAGAAGTTGTCTGAAGGCATTTTCTAAGAAATTGCGGGCCTTAGCGCCTACGAATGATAAAAATGCAATAAAATCAGTCGCCATAGAGTATATGTCCGCTTTGGATAAGGCTGCCAAACGTAAGGTGATCCACCGCAATAAAGTAAATCGTTTAAAAAGTCGTCTGGCGAAGCATATTTTTATAAGTGTGCCTGAAGAAAAACTGGTTGAACAAGTTGCCCAAGTAGAATAAAATTTCTCCCATCCTATTCGGGGCCTTGGTTTGGCCAAGGCCTTCCTTTTGCCGGTCAAAATTTTGACAGTTGTCGGATATTAATTCTTGCAAAACATTTTTGTCGATTTACATTCAAATAGAAGAAACTTATGAAAAGAGTTTATGTGGTGGTTTTTTGTTTTTGCTTAACAGGTTGTTTCAATCGTTCGAAAAGTTTTCCAGATCCTCAGCCTTCCGATACACAAATAAAGCAGCCTATACGTCCAGAAATGGGAAAATTTTTGCAAGATGATGAGAATTTAGGCGAAAGGTTAGATGAACGTTGTTTCCTCTTTGAAAGGTCGGAGGATAAGACTTATGGTCAATTATACAACGAGCAAGATGTGGCATTGTCCGTTTATTTCGATTTTGACAACTTTAGATTATCTGAAAAAAATCAAGATTTGCTGTGTGCCATCGTTGAACATTTGAAGTGTAATCCGCAATCAACGTTACTCATTGTAGGGCATTGTGACTGGCGAGGTACAGATGCTTACAACTTACGTTTGGGAGAAAAAAGAGCAAATAGCGTTGAGCGTTTTCTGGTAGACAATGGAATTACGGAGAAGAATGTTGAAATTTTATCATTGGGGAGCATACATGCAACGCAAGGATTGAGCAAAGTCGATTCCTGGAAAGATCGTCGCTGCGATTTGGTGATATATCCATTGAAGTAGTGCTGGGTTAACTTTGTATGCACTGTTTTAAGTGTTGGCATCAAAAGTTAAAGTTGTGTGAAAGTTTCATCGTCGATGTTATTTATAACAAACGACACGACAAAAAGGCTCGTTATTGGGCATTTGTCTTGCGTACCTTTTCATTTCTTTTTCTATGGATTGTTAAACTAAGGACGCGTGCGTATAAAAAACGGTGGTTACACGCCCAACATTTGGGTTGTACGGTGATTGTTGTGGGTAATTTGACGGTAGGAGGAACGGGCAAGACACCGGTTGTTGAAAAGATAGCGCGTTACTTAAGCCAAAATGGACGTAAAGTGGCGATTTTGAGTCGTGGATATAAGGGTAAAAAGGAAAGGTGTTGGAAAGGTTGGATGCGCTGGTTAACCCATTCGCTTCCGCCGCCACCTAAAGTTGTAAGCGATGGTGTGCGTTGTTTGATATCGTCGGAAATTGCAGGCGATGAGCCTGTCTTATTGGCACGCAATTTACCTCATATGCCAGTCATTGTGGACAAAGATCGCGTTAAGGCAGGACAGTACGCCATTCGGCACTTTAATGCAGATGTGTTAGTTTTGGATGACGGCTTTCAATATTTGCAGCTCAAGGGAAGTTTTTATTTGCTGCTGGTGGATGCTACCAATCCGTTTGGCAATGGAGCCCTGTTACCGCGTGGGATTTTAAGAGAACCCTTGTCGCATATGAAACGTGCGCACTTTATTTTTTTAACCAAAAGTGATCAGGTGGCCCCGGAACGATTACGTGCACTGGAGCGATTTATTCGCCGCTACAATAGGCATGCCAAGTTATTACCTTGTATTCATTGCCCAAAATATTTGCAACATATTGATGAGTTCGAAAGACTTGATTTGAAAATGCTAAGAGGTATTAAGATTGCCGTCTTGAGTGGCATTGCTTCGCCGGAAAGTTTTGAACGATTTTTGAAAAATGAGGAGGCTCAATTGGTGTACATTAAGCATTTTATCGATCATCATCGCTTTACCGAAGAAGAATTAGATCAATTTTTTCATAACGCGCGACTCGCGGGAGCTCAATGGGTAATTACGACCGAAAAGGATGCCGTACGTATTAAAGAAAATTTTGCACCCCCTTTGCCTTTTTACTTTCTGCGCATGGAAATCGAATGGTGTGATGTGGATCACGTTTTTGAACAGGTGTTGGAAAAATTAACTTACGATCGAAATCGGAAAATAGGTTAACCGTGGAGTCTTCTTTTCAATTTATTTTTGGTTTGGATGAGTTTTTTGTTGAACTCAAAACAAAGGCAGTGATTGAAATGCTTGCCGATACATCTTTGGAAGTCATCGATGGCCAAATGAACACCGTTGCAGACATGAAGCGTGTTTTTGAAATTATTGTGGAAAGTCTGCGTACGGTAGATTTTTTTGAACCTCGCAAATGTGTTTGGTTACGTAACACAAATTTATTTGCCAGTACAAGTCCGGCAATGACGGAAACTGGGCAAGATGCGGTTGAAAGGTGGCTTCATTTTTTAAAACAACTGCCTGATGAGACGTACTTTCTTATTTCCGCTTCGGGGGTCGATAAACGTACGAAGTTATTTAAAACAATTCAATCATTGGCTTGCTGTACCGAATTAGAAGAAGCTGAGCAAGGGTCTCGCTTGCGTGCACTGATGGAAAAGTTATCAGGGCAATATGCCGTGATGATGGATCCCGATGCAGCCGAATTATTCATCCAAAAATTAAACGGCCACCCACGAATGATATCGAACGAATTTGAAAAGTTGGCTTGTCTCAATAATTTTCGAGGGACAATTACTCGGGATTGCGTTTTAAGCAATACACCGACAGTACCCAACGATGAGTTCTTTGAACCTGTGGAAGCTTTTTATGCGGGAGATTTCAGAAGGTATCTGCAAAGTCTAGGCAATCATTATCTTCTCCACAAAGAGGTACGTAGTGTTTTGAGTGCGTTGCAAAATAGAAACCGTCTTTTGCTGCAAATAGCTTATTTGCGGCAAAATCATGCTATGACCAGTTGCGATAAACAATCTTTGGCGTCCATGGAGCCAATGTTTCGGCAGTTTTTTGGTCCCATGGGAGCGAAGAATACGTTTTGTTTGTTTTCTCAAAATCCGTGGTATGTGAGCCATTTAAAAACGTGCTTTCCTTACGAAATTTTATTGCAGCTGCAAACAGATTTTGTGGAGGTATTTGATCAACTTTTAAAAGAACCAAAAAATGCGTACCCTATTATGGAAAATCTTGCTCGGAAGACGTTTGCGCGTTTAAAAAACCCTCAAAAAAAATTGACACTTTAACAAAATAGTCGTGTAACTGTGAATGCTTAACGCTTGGGTCGGTAGCTCAATGGTAGAGCAGTGGCCTTTTAAGCCATTGGTTCAGGGTTCGAGCCCCTGCCGGCCTACCAATTTCATCGGTATGGATAAACTAGAAAAGATGTTTGAGATGCAACGCGGATTAAACGTTCGCATTTTAGGTGAGGATGTTGACCGTTTACATCAACAAGAAACTGCCAAATGGATCCTCAATTACGCACGGGCTTTACAACAAGAGGTATCGGAGCTTGTGGATTGTGTACCTTGGAAGTGGTGGGCACATTATCAAAAAATGGACGTTCAAAATGCGCGGGTTGAATTGGTGGACATTGTTCATTTTGTTATTTGTCTTGCCCAGGCGTTGGGAATGAGTGCAGAAGATTTGTTCAACGCCTATCTTAAAAAAAATGAAGTTAACCATCATCGTCAAGATGTGGGGTATGCGCAGAAGGATGAGATGGATTCTTTACATATTTAGAGTGTGGATCTTGTATTGTTTTCAAAGAAATATGGCAATTGAGGAGGCAGATTTCATGAATGTGGGTGATGCGTGCCTGTATTACGCATTTCTGCACAAATTTTGAAGCATACTTGATTCCAAATGAGTTACTTTTGTGATTTTCTAAAACTGGGTATTTAAAGGGTATGCGTCCGTCGACAACCAGGAGCCAAGGGCACTGAGAATTAAAATGGGTGGTGAACGTTTATGGGCAAAGACTGGCTTAGAATTATTTATCTGACCTTAAATAAGTTGGGGCCCTGTTGTCCAACCGACTTTACATAGCATCCTGAAGATTTGTCACGAACGTATTTTGTAAATCCTTTTTTGGCGAGATTATCATTAGATAGCAATTTTTTTGTGTGTGACTCCGAGTAGCCTTTACTCAAATTGGGGGCCGTATAAACGCGTTCCAGGGGATGTCCTGAATAAGGATCTACGATGACGCGTTCGTTGCATCCGTGATGCATTTCGATGATGGGACAGTCTGACCGTACTGCATTAGGTAACAACACGCGATACAAATACCATGGCATGCGTTTAAGTTTAAAAACTTTTGCCATATTTTGACAAGCTAATCATTTTAAAGCATTTGTATGCTTATTTTTTATAAAATAATTCGACCTTATGGGCCAAATACCAACGATTTTGCCGTGCAACAATTCTGAGAATTGATTTTGCACATTCTTTGACAATGCGTCGCGTATATCCTGGAAATTGGGCGGTGGTGTCAAGATTGTGGTTGCTTTATTGGAGGTTGGTATTGGGAATTCATCCAAATTGCATTCGGCTTCCGATGCGTCATGGATGGCTGATGGCGTATTTTCGTCCCATTTTCCATCGAGGCTGTTATCAGATTTTTCTACTTTCTGAAAAAGAATTTCTTTTTCATCTGCAATACCCTCCACAGAAGCGGTACAATCTGTGAATAAATGCGTATTTACGGAAAGTTTTTTTTTACCGCTTGAGCATCATTTAAAATTTTAAGGAGCTTTTCTATGGATGTTAGTTTAATGCACTCAACCGCTTTGAACAAAATGCTTTCCAAGTGATTACGCACGGACAATCCTTTTTGAATGGCTTCTTCCCCTGTTTTCAATATTTCTAGGATTTTTGTGTACACAAATGGAGAAATGGAAGGCTCATTTTGTTGAACAGCGTGCATAAAACGTTCGTGAAAGCAATTTTGCAGGTCTTTGAGAACTCTGTAGGAATCGCACCCATTTTTTACGATGTCGTCCACGACGCCGAGAATTTCGGCATATTTTCCCTGTTCGATGTGAAAGGCTAGAGTCTGGACGGTTTCCGTCGTTGCGAGCCCGTACATGGCGCGAACGGCATTGCACGTTAATTTACCATCGCAGAAAGCTAACACTTGATCCAGCATGGACTGAGCATCACGCATGCCACCTTCCGCCAATTGGGCGATGATGGCGAGGGCTTCCTCTTCGGCTTCAATACGTTCGCAGTCCACAATGTAACGTAAATGCTGCTGAATAACATTGGAATTTAAAGGATAGAACTCGAAGTGCTGACAACGTGATAAAATGGTGGTGGGAACCTTGTAAATTTCGGTGGTGGCAAATATAAATTTTACATGCGACGGAGGCTCTTCCAAAGTTTTTAGCAGTGCGTTGAAGGCGGCCGTCGACAACATGTGAACTTCATCCAATATATAAATTTTAAACGGGCTTTCCGCAGGAGCGTATTGACAATCTTCCCGCAAAGAACGAATTTGTTCCACAGAATTGTTGGAAGCACCGTCGATTTCAATGACATCGAGGCTTTGCCCTTGCAAGATTGTCTGACAACGAGGACTTGCCGGGTCAAAATCAAGACGAGGTCCACTTTCACAATTGAGTGCCATGGCAAATAAACGTGCGGTACTTGTTTTACCGGTTCCTCTGGGGCCCACAAACAAATAAGCATGCGCAATGCGCCTTGATTGAATGGCATTCGATAAAGTCTGAACGATGGCTCCTTGACCTACAAGATCTTTGAACGTTTTTGGACGCCAACGCCTCGCGATAACTCGGTAATTATCCATGGGTCTTCAATAAAGACAAAATTTAAAAAATGACAATACAATTTCTTAGGGCATTTGTAGGGTTTTGTAGGGTTGATGCACTATGCATTTTTTCATTTCTTTGTATTCAAAAATTTTTCAACATCGACTTCTATGGTCCATTTGGAACTGGTGAAAAGTATTTTGACCGTTATTTCGTAGAACGCGAGAAGTGTCCCTTTTGCATTTATCTCAGATACTATATCAATGCTTGCCTTACAAAATTCTTTACTTGCCCTTAGTTTTCTTACGGCATATAATTTTCCGATGCATTGGATTCGTTTAAAGTTCTTTCAAAGTATTTTAAATATATGTCTGTGGTCGATGGGTATCGTTCATGGTCTAGCTTATACGCCACCGTTTAGCGGGAAATATGTACAGGGAGAAATAATTAGTTATTCAACGGATGGTGTTTGGCTTAACAAAATGGCTTCCCTATGGGGTTCTAATTTAAAAGCTTTTGAGAAAATACATCCAGGAGTGATGGTGGATTCAACGGGTACATTATATTGTGTCATGCCAGTCACTATCCTATATTTTGATGGGGCTTCTTTTGTTGAAAAAATAAGCCCAACGGGCGATAGACGTCGAGTAGCTGTCTATATCGATGACGGACTTGGGAGAGATCGGTATAGTTGGCCATCGAATCGTATGAATTCATTCAGTGAGGATGCCAATTTTTCGAGAATCGCTTGGATTCCGTTGGCACCCTGTATGGCGCAGGAAGCCAATGGAACCACCGATTACGTGTGTGCCATTGTTTATGTTTTACCCTCACGCTGGTGGAATACCGCTTCGGGACCCGATACGGAAGGGTTTTTATTCTTAAAAATCAAAAAATCGGATTTGAGTGTCGTGACTTCTAGGCTCGAAAACGGTTTGAATAATTCGAAAGCGGGTGGTTTTGGCACTTTTGAAACGACCAAGTACAACCAGAACGTTTTTACGGCCATTTATGACGTTGGAACTGCTAAAATCTACGTTTATTGGTTACATGGAGACGGTGCAGGTAATAACAAGACAAAATTACATTTTCACATGATCAGTGACCAGGGTCAAGCCCTGGTTACCTGGCAATGTTCTTATGGAAGTGAAAATGATCAGTACAGGCATTTTATAGAGCCGCGCATCACGATGGTCGGAGATAAATACTATTTTTCAACGGGGAATGCCTACAGTCCTACCATACTTACGGCGAGTCCATCTACGGGCAATACAACCCATTTCGCCAATGTGCCCTACATGTCTACTTTTGATAATCATGGTACGTATGGGTGTGCTTACCATAACGATCTGAACGTAATTCAACATTCGGGACGAACGATTGTATTGCAGTTGGCTATAGGTCGGTCATCGACCCTTGGCAACAGTGGAGGTCAATGGAATACATCCTACATCAGTTGGAATACGACATATCCTGCTCTCGTTCTTTATTCGTGGCCCGCGAATCTTACTTGGGATAGCCCTATCCCCATACCAACCGAAAATTGCATTGCCATCTTCCCCATAACGCAGCTAGCAACAACCGGATACGAAACGTCGGCTACCACCTTGTACAAAAATACCCACATGTTTGTTACGTACAACAATCACATCATCTATGCCTACTGTTACCCCGGAAAGAAAACGCATTTAATCCTTGGTGTAGCTCGTTACAAGTTCG
>JAITAV010000016.1 GCA_031283895.1 Puniceicoccales bacterium
GAGATGGAAAAACAAGCACTTAAATCAGACCTAAAAACTGCAAAACTAGTGGCCCAAGAGCTCCAGGGATATATGAGCCAGTTCTCATCGAATACAGCTTTATTTACAGCCAGAGCCGAAATGTATTCTACAGAAGAACTAAAACAGATGACGGCAGGAGATTTAATGACTCCAAAGCCAACCGACGAACGTTTTATAAAGCTTGATCAAAAGTATTTTCTGAGATCCTGAAGTCATTTTCAGCAGAAAAATTAACGTCTCTCGTTACACTCGGTAACCAACCAAAGGCTGACACAAAAAATTTTCAAAAGCTATTTGAAGTCGCTGTACGGCATGCACCTCTTCCAACAGACCACCAAGAGAAGCAACAAATATTTCAGTCCTTAACGGAAGGTATTGGGTACTGTCCTAAGAACGTGCAAAATGAATTACGCAACATTCTACTCAGTCGAATCACGCCATCCGACTAACCTCACTCTATCATAACGCCTACTCCGCACATTAAGACACCCGGCATAATGGGCATATGCGGATAATGTCTCGGGGAAAGTACTCATCCACCTGTAAAATTTTTACTTTGATGACATCTTTGTGCAAATTAAGAATTTTGTCCACAAATAAAAAAGGAGGACGGGGTGGTATAGCATCCCAAACTTCCTGTTTCTCGGGTTTCATATCCTTCATGACTCTCTTTTAACCTCTTTCTACGACAAATCAAATATAAATAATATCTTCATGTTCGTGACAAAATTGTCTTGCAAATCATTTAAATCGTTTTTAGACTTTCACTTATGCCTATCTCAGTTAATAATCCAGCGTCGCCATCTATATCTGAATCTACAAGTTCTACACCAGCATCCGTGGGAAAAGATGCTGCTGGTCGTCAAATTACACAAAGTTCGCAAGCGCAATCAGGCATATCTCGGCAAGTATCCGGTAGTAGCTTAGCAGACAAGATTAGAGTCCAAAATCAACGGGAGACTCAACAGGGAGCAAGAAGTACAATAAGTGAATTAAATAAAAATTCTCAAGTCGAGCATATGGGTCAATACGAACAGGCATCCACCCAGTATGATAAAAAAAGTGCCCTAGGGAAATGGGCTTCGCGAGTGGCGGGACATTTTACGGAGACTGCGCACACGCAAAAAAAAGACGCTCGAGACAAATTGCAAGCAGATATTGAAGGGTATTTTTTCAAATCTTCTTCATCGAAACGACCGCAAGATTTAACAGAAGATAAAGCAACGTTAAGGCAATGGCAAAGTGCTATTGAAAATTATTCTCCTAAAGATCAGGCAAAGTTAATTCGATCAATGTTTAACAAGATGAATGATCCAGAAATTCATGACTCACTTAAAAAATCCTTTAGTGAGTGGATGAGTCGTCCTGAGATCGCACAGAATAAAGAACTGCAAAAACTGCTGCGATCAACTGCAAAATAAAAATTTACAATAATTATCATATCACCACCGACTTTTCGTTCCTTTCTAAGGTAAATAAAACATAAAATTGTTTCGCAAATATCGTAAAACGTTTTTAGAATGAATTAGATGTCTCTTCCAATACCAAGTCAGAGTCAATCCCAAAGGGTTTTACCTTCAAGTGATTCTCCTTCTCAGTTAAACTCCGTAGGTAAAGATCCTCGTGGCCGTTCAGTTGTACAAAATCTAAAGCCTGTTACGCCGATAGTAGGTAAACCACTACATTCTCTAGCAAGTGCACGAGAGATATCAGCCCCCAGAACCATCCAACAAAGGGCCGGTGACTTATTTAGTGTATCGTTGCAAGCTAAACAAGTCCAGAAAGATCTCTCCACACAGTTTACTCAAGACACCAACATGCTTAAGACTGCACAAAACGAATACAACAGGAGAAGTTGGGCAGGAAAAACTGGCTTGAAAATCCAATCACTTTGGAAAAGAAATGCGTACGCACGAAAAATTGATTACCAAGAAAAACTGACCCAAGAAATTACAAACCATCCACTTCAGAAATCTATGGGAGCAGAGATGTTTCGGAAGGAGAATCAAAACACTATAGAACAATGGCTAAAAGGTGTGGAACAATGTTCTCCGAGGCGTCAACCCGATATGATTAAGCTAATACTGTCTAAGGTGATCCAAACCGGAAATCCAGCAGACCTAACACCTGTTAAAAATTGGGCACGTCAGCATCTTGGGGGCACAATGGACCCCTATTATTATGCTACACCTCAGGAACAATTAGAAATGATTCAAAATCTCACCTCAAAAATCCAAAACCCTACATCGAGGTTTGAAAAATCAAGATTACAAAATGAGTTTGCAGAAAAACTAAAAGGTACCGTTGTTAAAGACGAGCAAACTCTCAATATTTTAGTCGGATTCATTAAAGAGTGTCCCCCTAGAGCTCAACCGGAATTAATACAGTCTGTGCACGATCAATTGAAAAGCTGTGGCGCTCCTACAAGGCTTACAAATAGCCTTGATCGTCTCTCTGCCGCGTTAAGGTCTTCGTCGTAGAGAAACAATTTTTGTTAAACGGGATCAAATACATAGGAGAACCAGGTTTTAAAACGGATGGCCGGTGAGTTAAACAATGCATTTCGGCAACATCTTTTCAATACAACATAAATCCTACTTTTATGTCCACTGACAAAATTGTCTTGCAAATGATCTAAAATATTTTTATACTTACATGCATGTCTAATGTTACTTCTACCGGTCCATCGCCTTTAGCTACAAGCCCACTTAACCCCCTCGCGGAGACATCTCCTGCAATAGGTAAACGTAATGGCCGTATGGTTCGGCAAAATTCATCCCCTACAACGGGTGTGATGGACAGCCAATTACAATTAGCTCAAACAATCAACCGCAACACATTTGGATTTGCAAGTCGAGTAGTGCAAGTAAATCTAAATAACCCAACGGCACAAGCTGCAACAAGCCATCCTCGGCCTAGTACCATAAGTCCATCATCTTCATCATCTGCAACGAGTGTGGGTGGGCAACCAAAATCACAATCCAATTCCAATACAAGTCAAACAGGAAATCCAACGGCCCCGCAGAATAAGACAGAGGCACAACAAACGCAACGCATTGACACTGCTGAAAAATTTTTAGTTGCAGCAAAAAAGCTCAATGAAATGCGAACCCAATACGAGGGCCAAAGTGGCATAGGTAAATATTTACCCGGAAGCAAAAGCAAGACTGCAATGCGCGCTGCACGACAGGCACTAGGTCAACAAATCCAAAACCATCCATTTTCACAGGATCCTCAAATCAATAAGCAGATGGTAGGTCTTTGGCTGGCAACTGCGAGTGGTCTTTCACCCAAGGATCAGAAGGTAATATATAATCAAATTCAGCAAAAACTACTGGGTTCCGAGTATCGTTCAGAAATTCTCCAGATGTTGAATGAACAAGCTAAAAATAACCCACTAATCGAAGGCATTAGGGATGCTTATAATATAAAGGCAGAAAGCGATCGTATTTTAGGGGGTTTTCGTTCGAATTTAACCGCAGCTTTAAACGGATCAACGGAGGATAAAATTGCATTTATCAAGCAATTTGAAGGGAACCTAAATTTAAATAACCAACCCCTTCAAATCATACAAGAAGAACAAGCGGCCATAAAGGCTTTATTAGCAAAAGATAATCTTACACCTTCAAATCGCGTATTTCTGCAACAAATGGATTTGGCGTACGAAATGAAGTTAAACGAAAATAATCCAAAGAAGATGCTGGAACTCGCTTCGCGGTTCATGGAACTAGAAAGACCATTGTTGCAACAAGT
>JAITAV010000026.1 GCA_031283895.1 Puniceicoccales bacterium
ACTTTAGGTGTAGAATTTAAAAAAACAAGTTTTTTTTAAAAAAGGAGCACGACGCAAATAGAGAAAAATGGGTTGCGGCTGAACATTCCAAACCGAAAAGGCACGCAATACAATCCTACCACATTTTTACCCAATTTGCTCGTCATTCATTTATTATTCTCCTTTTCTAGAGGCAATTTGTTTGGTTCCTCTCTATTCACCTACAAGATCTTATATAATTATTTCAAATACAAATCCCTTTACTCTTTTCTTTGGGTCTCTATAAAGCTTAAAGGATGTGCTAACGGCAAAAATTCAATTACGCTAAAAAAACAATGGATGCTGCAAATAGTATCGGATACCTCCTCGAAGGACAAAGATTTTATCCTAAAGATTGGATGGACAACATCATAACCCTATCCGAAGATATACTTTCCGTTTACGGCACCTGGTCAAAAACCCAAGATACATTGCATTTTTCATTTCATTCTCAAATAACTCCGGATACAATCTTTTATTTTCAATTGCAATCATCCCTTTCGCAACTGATAATTTCCATCCCCAACAACATTACGGTCATAATCCTTGAAGCTCCGTCCAGGAGTATGCAGCAGTATATACTTGGAGAACACGCCTCTCTGCAACACGTTAGCCGAGCTCAAGATTCAAATTTACAATTCACTTTACAGGCAGGCTCCCAATTGAACCATTGGACGCATGGGGTATATCCTACAAACTGTAAAGAGAACGTATCCATCCGTTTGTCAGGTCCCCATGCCCATGCCGATTGGCGAGAATGCTTTCTTTGCAAAAAAAATGTACACGCAGAAACACGCATAAAAATTGAACACGAAGCTCCATACACCTATTCCAATTGCTGCGTAAGAAGCATTCTAGACGATACGTCGCAGTTCAAATTTCAAGGAGATATCACCGTACAAACCGCAGCATCTTACTCTCGAACAACCCAAAATAATTTGAATTATTTATTATCTTCAAAAGCGCATGTATTATCTTCTCCACGACTGCACATATACAATAAGTACGTTGTTGCAACGCACGGCTGCGCCACGCAACCGATTGATTTAACGACGCTCTTTTATCTACAAACTCGAGGACTCACCTATACGCAGGCGCAAAAATTATTTTTAGTTGGATTTCTACGCGAGACCTATTTGCATTTACCTCAATGGACAGATCGCATGGATATCCTGTTGGAACAAAATCTAAATGATGATTAGCGCAACAACTCTTACAGCCCAAATATGGGATCAATTACGTACTGTTCAAGATCCGGAAGTTCATTTAGATATTGTCAACTTGGGGTTAATATACAATGTTCAACTTGCAGAAAACGCCTCAAATGATGCTTACACGGTTACCATTGATTTAACGTTTACTTCACCCTCTTGCCCCATGGCCCCTTATTTATTTCAAGAGATTCACAATGCCGTTACTCTGTTGGATGGAGTGGAATCACTTAATCTCAATCTCGTGTGGGATCCACCGTGGTCTAAAGATAAAATCTCCCAAGAAGGGAAGATGGAATTAGGGTTATTGTAATTTTCGCAGCGATGGGCGTAATTTATTGTTGAATACTTTTTATAAAATTACACATCATCTCATGGCGAAAACGTTTCAGCTTATGTTTAGGCTTTTTATCACTTACCGCATATCTTCTTCAATCTTACGCAAAACCTTACTCAATTTACCCTAAAACCTCATCCAATAATGGAAATACTTTAAACAAAATATAAATCCGTTTCCCTTAGCAACGACGCCAGATTGTGCTGAACCAAATTGCGTAACCCTTTCGTATTTTTGTATTCCAAGTCATTCTCAATATTCGAAATACAGTGTTGATACAGAGGATAAAATGTTGCCCACAAAAGAACATAACATTGCTTCAACTCATTTAAAAACGCATGCACTGTTCGTATTAAATTTTTAAACAAAACCAGCATCTCTTCAAAATCACAAATCGGCATTTTTTCATTTAAATCCGACAAAGCTTCTTGGATTACCAACAAACGATTTTGGACGTTTATCTTGTAGACTTCTTTATATACTTTAGAATCAATCTGTATTTCGCAAAAATTTTGCAAAGACTCGTCCCAGTAATCGGCTAAAAATTCAGAATGCTGGTCTACACGTACTCGGCTGATAACTTTTTTTTCTTTATTGAGTTTCGATTCTATCAAACATAAAAACTCGCACAACGTTGCCGGATAAGGTTTTTCAATACGCATTCGCTTACCGTCTAGGAAAAATTCCGATACCATTCCATCTGGAATGTTAAGCATTATTTATACCCATTGATTATCGTTAACCAGTTTTTCGCAAATAACACCGCACGTCGATACGTTTTTTGAAAGCACAGAAATTTTAAACAAAAAAGTTGCACAACCAGCGTTTTCATCTTAAAATAATCCAATGAAGGTAGTTTTTTGGGGAACTCGAGGCTCTTTACCATCAACGTTTACAAAAGATCATTTACATATTCACTTACATGAATGTTTGCAGTACGCATTGGATCCCAACACAGGTATAAAACAAGGTCAGTCGATCGACGATTACTTAAGTCAAATGCCGCAATACATCACTCATACGTGTGGTGTTAATACCTCGTGTGTTGAAATCGAAAGTAATCACGAAAATGAATACATTTTGTGTGATGCCGGTACCGGTATTCGAGATTTTGGGATGTCATACGCGCGTCGTGGTAGTCTTTCAAAACCCGCTTGTTTTCACCTATTTTTAACGCACTTGCACTGGGATCACATCCAAGGGTTGCCGTTTTTCATTCCCTTGTATGTTCCCGGAAATAAAATTATTGTTCACGGTTACCATCATAACTTAGAGGAATATTTTCACCAACAGATGAATCCACCTTGCTTTCCCGTTCCTCTAAAAGCTGTGGGTGCGCAACTTATCTTCGACATCAAACAGCCCTGGGAACCATTTGAGGTATGCGGATTTAAAATTCAGTCACTTCAACAAAACCACCCTGGAATTTCTTTCGGCTACCGTTTCGAAAAAGACAACAAAATAATCGTTTATTCAACCGACTGCGAACACACGGAAACAGCTCACGAAAATGGATACCCTTTCATAGAATTTTTTAGGAACGCAGATATCTTGATCTTCGATGCAATGTACTCTTTAGCCGACGCAACCATCATGAAAGTTAATTGGGGTCATTCAAATAACTTTATGGGGATTAAACTGGCCGCAAAAGCACATGTAAAACATTTACTTCTCTTTCATCACGAGCCCACAAGCGATGATAAAACGCTTGAACAATTTCTGCTCGATACGATTACGTACGCGCAACTTTATCACAAGGAACGCAAAAGCAAACCCAACGATCGTTTTCCAATAAATATTTCTCTGGCCACAGATGGACTTATCCTAAACATATAATTATGAAGCCACGGTGTGGATTTTCAATACTAGAGCTGATCGTAGTTTTGACGATTATTGCCATTTTAGGCAAGGGAGGTAGCATGTGGCTGCAGTACCAACGACAACAGTCGTACGCTCAGGTCCTCGTACAACATTTGGCCATTTACGAAAGCGCTTTATCGATGTATTATTCCGAGCATAATGGCACTTTATCCGCAAATTTCACCACCGATACCCCATTGAAAAATATAGCCGATCTGGCCCCCTATTTCCCTTACAATTTTACTGCAGCTAGCCTACCCATCTCCTGTTCCTTCATTTTATCCATTGATGGTAGTAACATAAAAATTATTTTAAATGGCATTCCAAAAAATTCGTCGAAGCTCGTAGACTCATTTAAAAAATTAGTATCCAAAAACTGCTACAGTGGACGGATTAGCTCTGCACTTTCGGGTAATTTTTACCAAATTACTTACATTTTGAAAGATAGTTCCACCTCTTATCTGTGATCAAGTTCTTCATTTTGAATTCATGTGCTTAAAGTTCATTCTGCCTACAGTTTGAAAACACAAAACTTGAAAAAGTAGGAAGTCTTAAATGTGAAGATAAATGAATCTACCTTAGCAATTAAATACGTTAAAAGGGTTAAGTAATTGGCAGGAGAAAGAAATTCTACATTAACCAAAAACGATTACACACATAAAGAGCTTCTTGAAGTGAAAAATATAAACATCCACGTAGACCATTCTTAGTAAAAACCGACGACTTCATAAAGGCTTGCCGGATCCACAGTTTATAGAAAATCAAGCAAGAAGCACTGTTGTCTTCCAAAATAGCCATGAAACATTTAATGTTCCTCATAACGATACGATGAATCCTGTGATACTACCCATAATCATCGACTAAGTCTTAAGTTGCCGATAGAGAATTTCATCAAAATTTGGGTTACGAGGCTTCACTTTGGGTCTGTTCAAGTTTTTTTAGCAAGATATCCGCAATAATTTTACCTGAAGGTTCCGAATAAGTTGAAAAAAATCGATCTTTAATGCGCCTGCGTATGGCCTTTTGTTCTTCCCAGATTTTTTCGTCTCTTAAAGCATTTAT
>JAITAV010000002.1 GCA_031283895.1 Puniceicoccales bacterium
TGTTCCATGTTGATTACCATTTTGATCATAATAGGCAAACACATTATTAGGGTCGGTGGCTGTTGTATTAATCACAACCAAAGGTCTATTTAAATGTCGTGCAACAGCCGGCAGAGCATCGAATCCCATCTGTTGATCCTCCGTACCCAGTGGCGTCGTAACCATTTCTCTAAGATGCCCGAGACTGGGATCCGCACCAGCAATCGCGTGGCGTAGACCTGCTGCTGCCTGCCATTGTGGAAAATTTGCCCACTGTTCTACACTTTCTCCTTGTATAAAATACATATAGTCTTGATCTGGATTTAGCGCTTTCAGGATAGCATAAAAACCACTATTTCCATCACCTCGAACACCTATTCCTATTTCGTAACCAGCACTAGCTAATTGCGGCTGTATAGTATCCGTCAAATTCTGTTTTGCCACTCCGGATTCTTCTAAAGTGGCCTTAAGGCTTTGCATGGCAGGATTATTAAGATCCATTTTTATGCTACTGTCAGCGATCGATTGCTCTTTGAGTTTAAAAATCAGTGTAAGCAATGCCATACATACTTTAGGATACTCAGTCCGTATTCGCTCTAAGGGCACATACGGCATTGGCATACATAATTGAGCAGATTGAACTTCATGTAAAAAATCGAATTCACTAACAATAGGATCATTACCTCTATTAAAAATTTCTCCCATTCCTAAGCCCAGTACATTTCTAGCTTCTTCTCCTGTTTGGAATAAAACATCTTGGAGTAAACGTTCTAATAGGGCTTTATGTGCTTGCAACAACTCTTTAGACTCAAGTGTTAATTGCTGACATATGGCATTGAAAAAGGTTTCTATTTCTCTATTATGACTGGACATTGATACCTCAGGATAACATTTAGCTAACGCAGTTGCATGAGACAGTTCATGTCCTACCAAATATCCATTTACTTTTGCAGGAGATTCTAATAACTCTATGAGTTTTACTTGTTCGATGTGTAGTTCCCTATCTTGCATGATGGCTACGTTTCTTGTCACATTGTTACAAAGTTCCTCAGGATTTACAGGCAACCCTACATATAATATTGTTTTATTGTGATTGCGATTGTCCAAGGAGTTACCCAAATCAAATGCATACTCATCATTTTCAAAAAAGCACAAATGCAAACCATTCACTGCGCATAACTTTGCTAAATCTACCAATTGTTGGGTACCGCAGCGAAATTCTGTAACATTTGATACAATTTGTAACAATCGAGCTTGTGATACCGGTTCCATACGTGTTGGAAGCCGAATGTCTCCTGGTAGGGTTAACATTTGTACCATTTGTTGAACTTGATCTGGAGTCACACGCATCTGATGAAATCGATTCGCCAAGTCACAAAGCAATTGTAGCGATTCTTCTGCAAAGATCTGATTTAATTCGTCCAGTATCCGAAGATTAGCCACAGCTGGCGAACGTTGTAATCCCGCCCGAGGCGGCGCTTGGAATGATGAACCAGAAATAGCCATACTTGCTTACTTTCATAAAGCAAGCATCGTACTCAATTCAAAGAAAGTGGGAATTTTTACCTGAATTTGATTTGGTCGATTCCGCCAATAAACCCGCTGATTAAGAGAGATGGGGATTGCGTTGGATTCGATTTTTTGTTCCCATAAACTCATTGGAGTCAATCTTTAGCACATCCGACACCGTTGACCAAAATATGCTATCTTTGTTCATTTTATACGTTGACAAAGATAGCATTGCAAGGTTTGAATAAACATCTGTTGTTAAAACCTACAGTTATATTGCATTGGATACATTGGGTTCATTTTGTGGGGTGAGTGTTTAAATAATTTAAAACTTTTTCAAAAAACAGTTTATTTATGAGTGAAAATCCAGAAGAAAAACCTGCGGTTCTTTCGGGCAATGAGGGTGTAATTGCCGAAAAAAAGCCGCGTGCTCGGCGGACCCCAAAGTCGGTCATCGAAAGTAAGCCTTCGGTCACTACGGAGGCAAACGTGCAAATGGTGGAAAATGAAAGTGTAAAAGCTTCTACCACATTCGCATCGGACAATACGCATGCCATTGTATCAACGGCAAAAGGTTCTTGTGCATGTAATAAACATTTTCACCATAATCAAAAACATTCAAACGGTGATAGGGGTTACGCAAGAAGCAATGGCGGTAACGGCGCTAAACGTTCTTCAACAAACAACGTGCAGATTCCCCCCAACGTACAACGTTTTCGCTGGTGGATGGGGCAGCTCTACCAATGGCGAAACATAGGCGATATCGCTTCTTTGGAGCATTTAGTACAGGAAATTACCGATGTATCCTTGGAAAGTTTTTCACTCAATGCATGGTATGAAAAACCGCTGAAACTTCTATTGGAAAAAATTCCTCAGGAGGCTCAATTGTTATCGTTAACGCGACAAAGCATTTTGGCAGAAAAAATGCGTGAGGCTTGCGACAAAAAAACGCCTGTTATTGTTGAGGGAGTTGTTGCCAAAGTACCCAACACGGATGAATGGTCTGTCTGTTACCCGGCCGACAATTACCAATTGAGAGAATTGAGTTCCTACTTGCCAAAAGCTTTAGTACGTAAGTATGGATTGAGGCAGGGGCAGATGGTGCAGGGACAAATTTTTATGTCGCCAACCTACCAGCAATGTCCGTGCATTGTGAAAATTAATTCCGTGATGAATCAATCGCCGGAAGCCATTCGTACCCTACCTCATTTTAAAGAACTCGTCCCCTATTATCCAACGCAACGCATCTTGTTGGAAACAGAGAATGTGCGTCAATGGGATAACGTTTCCATGCGTATTGTGGATCTGTTGACACCCATTGGATTTGGTCAACGTGGACTCATCGTTGCGCCACCGCGCACAGGAAAAACGGTTTTGTTGCAGAATGTTGCAAATTCTATCGTCAAAAATCAACCGGCTGCCCATTTAATCGTTTTGCTGATTGATGAACGTCCCGAAGAGGTAACCGATTTCAAAAATTTATTGCCCGGCATTGAGGTTATCAGTTCAACCTTCGATGAAGCCCCCGAAAGTCATGTGCGTGCAGCCGAGATTGTCATTGAAAAAGCAAAACGTCTGGTAGAAATAGGAGAAAACGTTGTTATTTTGTTGGATTCCATCACGCGTTTGGCACGTGCCTACAATACGATTATTCCAAGTTCCGGTAAAGTTTTATCCGGTGGTGTGGAAGCAAATGCCCTACAGGGGCCCAAGGCATTTTTTGGAGCTGCAAGAAATATTGAGCAAGGGGGCAGTTTAACCATCCTAGCTACAGCACTCGTCGATACGGGGAGCAAGATGGACGAAGTTATTTTTGAAGAGTTTAAGGGAACGGGTAATATGGAATTACATTTGGATCGCAGTTTAACGGATAAACGCATATTCCCGGCCATTAATATTGAAAAAAGTGGTACGCGTAAGGAAGAGCTTTTGTATCATCCGGATGAAGTGCTAAAAATTTATTCTTTGCGACGCGCCATGAAGGGTGTTATTCCTTCGAGTGAATCCATGGAAATGCTGTTGGACCGAATTAAAAAAACGCGCAACAATGTTGAATTTTTGATGTCTTTAAATACCTAAAATGAAGAAATTTTATCTGACGACGGCCATCGATTACGTAAACGGTCAACCGCATTTGGGGCACACGTACGAAAAGGTTTTGGCGGATGCGATTGCACGTTATCACCGCCTAAAAAATGAAGATGTCCATTTTTTGACAGGGGTCGATGAGCATGGGCAAAAGGTACAGCAAAAAGCTCAGAGCGAAGGTGTTGAGCCACAACGGTTTTGCGATCAAATGGCTCAAAAATTTATTGATTTAACCCACGTTTTAAACTTATCAAACAATGATTTTGTAAGAACGACCCAAGAGCGACACAAGCGTGTTGTACGTTTGGCCTTACAGAAATTGTACGACCAGGGTCTTATTTATAAAGCGGAGTATCGAGGGTTTTACAGCGTTAAGGAAGAACGCTTTTTGCAAGATAAAGATCGCGTTCATGGCGAGTGGCCAGCCTTATTTGGAGAAGTTAAAGAGATTGTAGAAAGTAATTACTTTTTTAAACTGAGCGCGTATCAAGATTGGCTAATTGCTTTTTTGAATGAAAATACAGATTTTGTGCTGCCTCAATTTAGGCAGAAGCAAGTCCTTGAATTTCTAAAGGAACCCTTAAATGACCTCTGCATCTCTCGTCCACAAGAGCGCTTGCAGTGGGGAATCCCTTTGCCTTTTGATGCGCAGTTTGTAACCTATGTCTGGTTCGATGCTTTGTTAAATTACGTGTCGGTTGTGGGATACGGACAAAAAGAGTTTATAACTTACTGGCCTGCGGATTTGCACGTGATTGGTAAGGATATCTTGGTACCGGCACATGCGGTCTATTGGCCCATCATGCTCAAGGCCTTGGATATATCCTTGCCGAAGCATTTATTGGTTCACGGCTGGTGGTTAACTTCCGGAGAAAAACTTTCCAAAAGCTTGGGAAACGCCTTTGATCTATTTGAATGGTTACGAAATTATGGAACCGATGCGGCCCGATACTTTTTGTTGCGAGAAATGGTAACGGGGCAAGATTGCGAGTTCTCCGTAGAAAACTTTATCGGACGTTATAACCATGAATTGGCCAATGAGTGGGGCAATCTAATCAGTCGAACATTTAACATGTTGCAACGCTATTGTCAATCTAGGGTACCGGCAGTCCACGTAGATTCTATTTCTTCCGAAAACCTGCAGATGTGTTGGGAAGAAACCCATAAAAGTGTTTTTGAAAGTTTTGATGATTTTCTTTTTTCGCAGGGTTTGGAAAAATTATTTAAATTCATTCGTGAATTAAACCGCTTCGTCGAAAATCAAGCTCCGTGGAAATTGTCCAAAACAGATGACCTCAAAGACCAACACATTTTGGAAAACACCTTGGCTTTTTTGGTGGAAGGTATTCGTTTGTGTGCACAGATTTTACAGGTCATCATTCCCGAGAGTAGTGCTAAAATCTTAAGAGCCTTGCAAGTTTCTCAGACAAAAGATTTTACGTGGAATACATCGCTTTTACAGGGAACTTTGATTGCAGACCCGCTGGTCTTATTTCCCAAAAAGTAAGTGCTTCATAATGGAAACGTCCACTCGTGCATCTTACGGTATTTTAGGCGCAAAGAATGCATTTTAGTTTTCCATGAACCCAAGGAGGGAAGTGAATGTAATTGGTTGACAACCAGGTACATGCTTGGAATGTTGATTGAGTTGTTTGCATGCATTAAGCGTATGGTTGCGTTATCTCAAAAATTGTTAAATCTTTGCAAGAGTGACGGCTCCATTGCCCTAGAACTCAAAGTGCTTGTGGATCAACTGAAAGAGCAAGGATTTGGTGCGCTTATTCTGTTATTATCTATACCCAGCGCTTTACCTATCCCGGCTGCCGGTTACAGTACACCTTTCGGCATTATCCTTGCTTTACTGGGGTTACAACTTATTTTTGGATGTGAAGTACCTTGGTATCCAAAACGCTGGAATATTAAAAGGCTTTCTCTGTCGAAAAAGTGGGTTACATTCGCTTGCAAAATGTTGCGCATCGTGGAAATTTTTACGCGTCCCAATCGGTGTGTTTATTTACAGTACGTATTTAATCGATGCGTTATAGGTATTAATATCTTTATTTTGTCTGTTATTATGGCATTACCCATTCCCCTAACCAATACTTTGCCAGCGGCCATTATTCTATTATTTGGGGTTGGTTTATTGGAGAAGGATGGTTTATTTTTGTGTTTTGCTCAAGTTTGTTCCATGATCGCTACATCGATTTACGTTTTTGCCGCATATTGGATCAGCGTATTTGGTATTGAAGGTTTGATGAAATTGTTTTCGTAAAAGCTCTTAATATAAACGTTGAAAATATGGTGAGCATGGCGGGAAGTGCATCGATGAAAATGGGTAAAGTATTTGCTGTATTTTTAAGTTTGCTGTATTTAAGTGTTCTCGTAAAAGACACAAAAATTTTCAAACAAATGGAACGGTTTACAAAAGGATTCACAATCGTTGAAAAAATGTCGGCGGCACAGGAGCAGATGGATGATCTTTTAAAATCGTACAAAGGTGAAGATATTTTGTGTGTTTTCGACATTGATGGAACCCTTTTGCAAACAGATTTTCCCGCTGTTTATGTCCCAAACATAGCACAACATATGGAGGTTTATCGTACCCTTGCACGTCGCTACAAACAAGTAGATCCTACGCTTGCTTACATGCATGCCTTGAAATTACCACAGCGTTTGGTAGAAGAAGATAGTTTAAAATTAATTCAGCATCTAAAAGAAAAAAATATAAAAACTATTGCGTTCACGGCAACCTTAACAGGACCCTTTGAAAATTACCAACGAGCTGAAACCCTGCGTTACGCGCAACTTAACCAATACGGCATCAACTTTGAGCATACGTTTGCTGAAAAGGATTTTCTTCTAACTAACTGTCCTGTATATCGATCCAATTATCCCAGTTTTTATCGGGGTATTTTATTTTCAAATGGCGTACAGGGGACGACAACCAAAGGCACTGTTTTGTGCACGTTTTTAAAAACAATCGATTGGACTCCAAAATGTGTTGTATTCATAGACGATCGCGTAAAAAATCTGAATGATGCAAAAAAATCTTTGCGTGTACAGTACCCACAAACACAGTTTGTAGGGATTGAGTACCAAGGAGCATGTCGTTATTGCCCTCAAACGGTGTCAGCAGAAGTATTCAAACAATTTTGGTCGGAGTGTTTTCAAAGTGCAGCAAAAGTAATAATTTGGCAAAACAAGTCCTAACAGTTTTGAGATATTGATTTTCAAAGGCAAAATATAGTAATCAAAGGTGTGTATCCCTGGGACCACAGGTCAATGATTTGGAATTACCTTCGCGTGGCTTGAGCGCGTATAGGAAAAAAACGAATAAACATGTGTAAAAAACATGCGAATTACACGACACTTTGAGGACGGATCCGGGCAGACGAGCGCAACCGTCCACACAAAAAAGTAACAGAGAGATCACGTGTTCCGATAGGTAATTGATTATCCAAAGGCAGCTTGGAAAAATTAAGTTTGTAACAAAACTTATTGTACCTAGGATAACAACGCAGCTCGCTATTGGAATGAGGAAAAGGTTAACCCAAAAAGCCCACGGGGTCCATATTCCCCAATAATATATGGTCAATAAACTGCTCATAAGGCTCGCGCTTACAGAAATGCACAATGAAGCTACGCACGAACGTATAAGACGGTTATGCTGTATTGACAATCGTTTTGCGCTGGGTGTACCGAAACCAAGGATGCCTGCAACAACACCGTAGGATAATTGAAATCCAACATCCCAAATTTGCCATGGATTCATGGCGAGTGCAAAGAATGCCGTATTGAGAAAAGCGGCTCGGCCATCTACGGGCCGAGAGCATAACTGCATTATAATGATAAACAGAACCATATAGGAAGCTCTTAAGGTAGATGGACTGAATCCAACGATACTTGCGTACAAGAAAACACCTGCCAAAGTAAAAAATAACCTGAAAAATTTTGGTAGCAGTAGCGACTTAAAGAAAAAAAATAAAAAAGTACTGACAACGCCTACATGTAATCCACTTACGGCGAACAAGTGCATCGTACCCGTATTAAAGAAGTAATTTAAATTTTTCTCGGATAAAAACTCTTTTTTACCCAATAGAATAGCCTGATACGTATTTGATTTGACTGCATCTTTAAAGTGAACCTGCAGCGATTTCCTAAAAGATCGACGTAAGCGCTGGATGAAGGATGGAAATGGATGATGACCTACATTTGTCAGTTGGGCGTATGCAAGGTGATACCGAACACCGCGTGCCCATAAATAATAGGAAAAGCTTTGCGAAGCACCCCAGGGCTGTCTCAGCGGATAAAGAGTTCCTTGTAAACGATAAAGATGATCTTCGTCAACTTTTAATCCAGACCTATTTTTAATGTGAATATAAATATTATTGTAATGGGCTTGATCCTTTAAATACACATTTCCAAGGCCACCCACACGATCGGAAGGCGTTCTAAAAATTTTTTCAAAATAAAGTGTCCCATCAATGGTATGTTTTCCGGTATGTTGGCACGAGTATTGAATAAAAAAACAGCCGTAGAGCGTTGCAATCGTGACACCTCCAATAACCAGGCAACTCGTTTTAAAGCGTATGCGGTAAAGAATAAAAAAGCAGATTAAAAAAAGACTTGTGCGAACAAAACTGGTTGCATCTTTAGAAAAGATCGCATTTACAAAGCATAGTCCAAAGACAAGGCTTATATTTGCCCATATGATGGGGTAACGTAACATAATATCACGTTTTAAGCAAAAATTCTATCATAAATGCATATTTCAAAAAAATATATACACTTCTTTGCATCGCGTAAACCAGACCCGGAATTCCATCTAAAAATCCAGCTTTAATGAAGTAAGAGCGCATAAATCCACACAGTGGATTTAAAAAGATCTTTGTTATTAAAGAAAAATTTATAGCGGTGTATTGCCGATGATTGTCTTTGGCAAATAATTGTGCGTATAAAATTTGTTTTTTTAAAGTGGTTTCCAAATTTTTAAAGGTGTAATGCATCAGATCGCCTTGTATGTGTTTAATGCGAACCTTATTCAGATATGTAATAGATTCGTGCACACTACCACCTGACCACCGCACTATCTCTTTTCTAAATAGACGTACGACTTTATCCGGATACGCATCGCCATGCTTCAACCATCGATGCAGGTAGTTATTTCTTCGGTTAAACGTAACGACATCGAAGCTTTTATACGCGTATTCGAAAAAAAGAAGGAGACTTTTTCGTAGTTGTTCGGATAATACTTCGTCGGCATCTAAACTTAATACCCAGTTTTGTGTTACTTTTTCCAGAGCAAACTGCTTTTGTGCGCAAAAGCCTAACCAACTTTGTTCAAAAACTTTGGCACCCATTTTTTTTGCAACGTGTGCTGTACGATCTGTGCAGTCATTGATCACTACAACCATTTCACTCGCTAAAGAAGTAACCGACTCCAAACATCGTTGTAAATTTTCTTCTTCGTTGTGCGCGATGATAACTACGGAAACAGGCACCATATATACAAAGGAAATTGTTCAAGACATATGCTCAAAGTCAAATTCAAATTTTTATAGTTGTATAACGAAATTACTGAAAAACGTGTTTTACTCTTTATGAGTGTGTACGAAATTTTGAAAGAAAAATTTTCTTGCAATCTTGCTTAACACTTTTGATATTAAGAAAGGTTTTTAATGATGTTAAATTTTTTAATCGGTATAGGGTCCATTTTTTTGGTCGCTTTATGTGCTTGGCTTATTTTGCTTATTTTGATGCAGAAGCCAAGTGCAAATGCTGGGATGGGTGCAGCTCTAGGGGGAGGAGTAGCCGAATCTGCCTTTGGAGGTGAGGCTTCCAATGTACTCGTACGTTGGACAGTATACGGTATTATTGCATTTTTTTTGACGACTTTACTGTTGACGTTGTGTCAAATCCCCAAGTACCACAAAGACCCTCGAGAAAAAGAATTGAAACCGATGCTTGTGGAAACACCTGCAGGAACTTTAACACAATTGCCTTCGGTGCAAGAAAATGCCAGTGAAACACCATGATGCATGGGTGAGGCGAAGCTCTTTCTCTCAAGTTAATAAATTTATAGGCAGCTTTATATTCTTTTTTTTTATTCACGTGTCTTGGGGACGTGAAATCAACTTGCAGAACATCCATGCGAGAATAAGTGCCATCAAAAGTTTTACACCCTGGGATACTTATCAAATTGATTTTGAATGCGTTAATAAAGTAAATAGTTTGTCGGGTAGCCTGGTGGGTAGAAATGAAGGCCGCGAAATTCACTTCATAATGCAAACCCAACCTATGGTTGAAATTATTTTTGACAAACTGCATCCCGAAAATCTTTTAAGGGATGGTGTACTGTACCCGGCTTCCCATTGGCTGGATCCCATAGTTGAATCCTGTGGGTGTTGTTACTTCATGATAGCTATGCCATTTTTAGATTGGGAGCTGATTAACTTTGAGCAAACAGCCAAACGTGGTCGTAAGGTTTTAAAATGTTGTTTATTAGCCCCTGAAAATTTTCCCAATGTCAAACGAGTTGTCATGTATATCGATGAAAATTTTAATACCCTTATGGAGGCTTACGCCTACAATTATACAGAAACCCTTTGCGCGCAACTTGTTTTGCAAAGTTTTAAAAAATTGGATAAAAATACATGGCACTTTAAGTCGGTACTTTTTACCTGTGGACAATGGTCTTCAAAGATACAAGTTATTCGAGGGAGACCTTTAAAAACGACTTGAATGTGTGTAATCACCTAACAGTGCGTCTTTATTTTCAGCGTATTGCAGGAATTTGTAGAAGACACCAATTCAGTTCTTGTGCAGCGATGTAGGGAGCGTAACGGTAATGGAGAGGTAAGAAAGGAGGGTAAGTCGCTCGGGAAAGGACGATGTTGAAGTTGGAATTTACGAAAATTTTATAGAAATTGGAGCCTCATTTTGAGGATGTTTTTGAGTTTGCACAAGATGGTACAAGGATCTAATCGGGCAAAAGCATGGAGATGGTAAGACGCCAATGAAGGTGTTACCCATTTAGTTTAGAAAGATATATCGAATATAGTTGACAGAGGATAAGGTATGTATGATTTTAGG
>JAITAV010000020.1 GCA_031283895.1 Puniceicoccales bacterium
AAACAATCCAACAACTGGCAGAGTTTAACAATGTACCCAGTTTGAGTGATTTTTGTTATACGCAAGCAGAATCATTGTTTTGGCATAAAAAAGTCATACCTTCTCGCGAATAAATTAAAAAGTTTTTGCCGCTATACTTAAATTTAGAAACGTAAATTCTCCTTATAGGATGCAAATTTGGGAGGGTTTACGTTCCGAGTGTTTTGGGTTCCCCTAAAAAAGCTTGCAAAAAAATTGCCAGACGAGTTTTTAATTGCCACCGAAGTATTAATCCGTGTTTCAATTGTATTAATTGTATTATTACTACGATAAAGCGCATTTTAATTCCTCTCAAAATTTAGCAGGAAGCTTGTAAATTGGAACTTGTTTTACAACAAAAGGCTTGATTATGAAACAGGTTAGTTTTTCTTAAAACAGGTGAGAAAATTATGGGCTTCCGTTGTAGGTGTTTGTATCGTGCTTGTCACCCTTCAACTTAAAAAATTCGATCACTCTAAATTAGAAAAATGTCGCCTGCCTTTGTCCGCAATTCCAACAGATTATTGCCGAATGCAGCAACCGAATGGAAAGTATGGAGGCGTATTCGTAACTTCTTTTGAACAAGAGCCCAAAACATTTAATCCACTCACCAAAATGGATGGGCCTTCCAACAGTGCTCAAAAATTACTTTTTGCCAGTTTATTGGAATACGATTACGAACATCAATGTTTAATTCCGGGGTTAGCTAAACATTTTACCATTCACGATAATAGAATTTATAGATTTACTCTACGTCAAGGATTGCAATGGAGCGATGGACATCCATTTTCCATTGAGGACGTACTGTTTACTTTTGACCTGTTGTTTGCAAAAACACAAGATGCTTACGGTCACGATGAATGGCAATTCCCAAGTACTTCCGTTAATAAATTTATTTATCAACAGAAACAACTGGCGTACAGAAAAATAGACGACAAAACCATTGAATTTGAAACACCCATTGTTTGGGCCTCTTTTTTAGAAGACTTATCCGGTATTTTCATACTGCCAAAACACAAGCTTATGGAAAGTGTCCAAAATAATACCTTATTAAGTCAATGGAATCTTCAGACGGCTATTGAAAATCCAAAAGATATTGTTGGCATGGGCCCTTTTTGCATAAAATATTTCCAGCCGGGAGAAAGGCTTATTTTGGTTCCCAATCCCTACTATTGGAAAGTGGATAACTTCGGTCAACGCTTACCCTACGTGGATGCCTATATTACGCAATACGTATCCAATACAACCGTACGCACTATTTTATTTGGATCTGGGAAAACGGATGCGGCTCCCATTGGTCCTACAGATTTGCAGTGGATAAAAGATAGAGAAACCCAATACGATTACACGATCTATGATCGGGGCCCCGACATCAAATTTACGTTTTTTTGGTTCAATTTGCAATCCGGAGTCACAACAAAGGGTAAACATTTTGTTGAACCATACAAATTGAAGTGGTTCAGCGATGTTCGCTTTAGACAAGCTGTTTTGTACGGATTGGATAGACAAGGGATGGTGGAAGCAAATTACTTGGGGCAAGGTGAAGTGTGGCATAGCTTTATACACCGTCTTGATAGCCGTTGGTACAATCCTAAACTGCGTCATTACGATTACAATCCGGATACGGCGAAACAAATACTCAAAGAAGCTGGATTTACATGGGACGGTGAAGGCAACTTGATGGATGCTGACCATCAACGCGTTTGCTTCGATATCTTATGGTCAACATCGGGTACCAATACACTCATTACAACGCTCAAAAATAATATGGCTGATTTAGGGATTGAAGTGAACGTCATCAATCTCGATTTCAAAGCCTTATTGGAAATTATCAATCACCATTATACCTACGACAGCGCCATCGTTGGCTTTCGATTCGGGCAAAATGATCCCAATGATTTTTTAGAAGCCCTGTACAGCGGTGGTAATTTCCACTATTGGTGGCCTAAACAGACACAAGCTCAAACGGAATGGGAAAAAGAGATAGATATATTGTTAAATTTGCAGGCTCAAAGTTTAGATGTGGCTGTCCGCAAACCTTATTGGGATCGCATCCAAGCAATTATGAATGAACAAGTCCCTTGGATGCCTTTGTTTTCAGCCAATCACTTTACGGGAATAAAAAATAAATGGAAAAATCTTCGCATTCCCCCGAGGGGTAATATTATTTGGAATATTGAAGAAATTTGGTGCGACACATGAAGTATTTTATAGGACGTAGATTTGTGAGTTCTGTGGGGCTTATTTTCGCCATCACATGCTTTACATTCCTGTTGATGCATTGTTGTCCCGGAGATTTTTTAACGCAAGTGGAGGCGGATCCTTCCATTGCTTCAAAATATGTACTCAGTTTAAAAAGCAAATTTGGATTGGATAAGCCATGGTATGTACAATATTTTTGCTGGGTAAAAAGTTTGTGTCGTCTGGATTTTGGAGAGTCATGGATTTACAACTTACCCGTATTAAAACTTTTTCAACAACGTGTGGGAGCCACGATACGATTGACATTATTGGCCTTCGTGTTAGGTTGGACAAGTGCCATCCCATGTGCCATTTTAGCAGCCATTTATGCGCACGGCCTGTGGGACAAAATCATGCGGTTTTTAGCTTACCTATTTCTCTCGTTGCCAGAATTCTTTTTGGCTTTATTGGGTATTTTTTTCGCAGCAAAAACAGGTTTATTTCCCATCATGGGCAAAACATCCATTGAGCACGATTTTCTCACAACATCTCAACAAATCCTAGATACGTTGCAACATTTGCTACTTCCAGCCTGTATCCTCAGTTTAAACATTTTTTCGCACATTTTTCGCATTACGCGTAATTGCTACCTAGACAATCTGCATTCCGAATATGTGCGCGTTGCCAAGGCGAAAGGCGTATCTTCTTGGATACTCTTCTTTAAGCATGTTTTACGAAACACGTTTAATCCGCTCATTTCTCATTTCGGATTTGCCTTTGCAAGTCTACTATCGGGGGCGTTACTTGTTGAAAATGTCTTTAATTACCCAGGCTTGGGACAACTTTTATTCGAAGCATTTATGGCCAAAGATCAATACGTTGTTATGGGAGCGGTGGTCATTGTAAGTTGCATGCTCATTCTGGGGAATTTATTGGCAGATATACTACTGTGCTTCAATGATCCACGTTTGCGAACAATCCTGCGGTAAAATGGCACGATAACGTAATATGTTGGTGGCCATGTTTCATTCAAATTTGCTTGGACAATGACCTATATTGCAAAGGAATTTCTGCGTGCCAGATTTGCTCTCATCTTTGATGGTACCGTTGCTTTAGTCTATAAAGATTTGAATTGCAAAAATTTTTATTCGTGGTTCCATGAAATAAGGTTATGGAATGGAGTGCATGGTTGTTAAATTTGTGGGCCATTTTTTGGATGCTTGCCTTTTTCGGTGGATCTATTTTTATTCACGAATTGGGACACTTCTTGATCGCCAAGAAAAGAAAACTGTACGTTCCCACATTTTCAATTGGCTTTGGCCCCAAAGTCTTCTCTTGGAAAAAAGGGGAAACTGAGTACTGCATATCGCTGTTCCCGTTAGGGGGTTACGTTGCACTTCCACAGATGGGTGAAGTTCCTCTTCTGGAAGGCTCATCGATAAACTCTACCCGGGCATTAAGCTTCATGGACAAATTTCTCGTAGCCGTCATGGGAGCCGTCTTCAATGTTTTATTTGCTTTTATCATCGCAACCATTCTGTGGATCGTAGGTTTATCCGTTCCAGAGCAGGAAAAAAGTACTGAAATTGGTTACATTGTACCCACATGGTCCAACGAATACGGTGTTACGCAATCTTCCCCAGCTTTGCAGGCTGGATTGCAGGTGGGGGACAAAATTCTTGTCATCGATGATCAGCCTATTCAATGCTTTTCAGATATAGAAAAGTACATTATCCTTGGAACACACCGCAGTACGCAAGGCCATGCCCAAGCAAGGATTACATTTGAAAGAAACCAGCAAATCCATCACACCGTTTTGCGTCCTTCAAAAATACAAACAAATCTTCTCACAAACGATTTTGTTCGTTTCAGTGGAATTATTGCGCCCAAACAAGATTTAACGATTGAGCGAATAGAATCCGGATCTTCGGCAGAAAAAATTGGCCTGCGGCCTGGAGACAAAATTGTTGCCATCGATAATCAACCATTGCATTCGTTTTTAGGCTTACGCACTTACCTCAATGAAAACAAACCTGAATCGGTTATTCTGAGTATCCAGCGCAATGGAGAATTATTGAAGCTCGCCTGTGAGCCCCTTAAAGTTCCTCAGCAAAAAGCATGGTTGCAAATGGGAGAAAAAAACAGGTTACTGGAATTTTATGTCGATGAACAAAATAATGACACTTGCATTAAGATTCTTACGTCTCAGGGAGAATTTTTTATTCCATTCACTGAAGGCGCCACCGTCCGCTCATGCAACGGCATTCGCATTAATAATCTCGACGATTTGTACGCAATATTGGAATCTTTTCGCGGAAAAAATTTAATGTTTGAACTCGTTCATAATGGTAAAAATCAGTTAGTTTCTTTACCCGCCACGGATCTCAATTTGCAACTGCATGACATGCAATACACCTACCGCCTGGGCATCTTGTTTCAGCAAAAAATGATCCTCACGCACCCTACGCCGTGGAAACAATTTTCGCAATCCATTCAATCGACCCTAGAAACATTTTCCAGACTCGTTAATAAAAATTCGGACATTAAAGTACAACACCTAATGGGGGCTCCCGGTATTATGCGCCTATTACATCGATTTTCGACCGATGATTTTCGACGACTTCTTTGGTTTATTGTCCTACTCAACATTAACCTAGCTATTTTAAATTTACTTCCTATACCGGTACTCGATGGGGGACACATTTTATTCGCATGCATAGAAAAAATGCGTGGTAAGGCATTGCCAGGAAAGTTTATCAATACTATACAAACAGTCTTTGTTATCCTATTTTTGGGACTTATGCTGTATGTAACCCTGTTTGATTTACGACGTTGGCAAGGCGATTTGCAAATGGAGTCAGAACAAAAACGACTTGAACAGTTAGCTATCCCTATTCAACTTAACTAAAAAATAATGCATGTTCTGTGGACCAGTGTCTTGGATTTCTTTTTCCCTCGCTTTTGCGTACATTGCCACCAGCGTATTCAGCTCACGCAAAAGGGATTTATTTGTGGCTTATGTTCAAAAGAATTTGTTCTATCCGACGGAGCTTGTTGTCAACGTTGCGGCCGTCCTATGTTACCTGAAGCTGCATATAATTTAGTTTGTGCAGACTGCTTGGAAACCAATCCAAGTTTCCAATTTGGAATGACCTTGTTTCCTTATACAGGCATCGGAAGAGAATTTATCCAGCTTATAAAATACAAAAATGGACAGTTTTTAAAAAGTGATTTGAAAGCGCTTTTTAAGAAGTTTACGCTCAAACTAAGTGCTTTTCAAGGAAGTACATTCGTTCCTGTGCCCTTGCATTATCTTCGCTACTGGCAGCGAGGATTTAATCAAAGCGAATGGATTGCGAATTTACTTTCTCAACACTGCCAAGGGAAGGTTAAAGATATGTTGATCCGGCAACGTTGTACGCAATCGCAAACACATCTAACGCGAGAAGAAAGAAAAGCAAATGTAAGCAATGTGTTTTCGCTCAAAAAGCGAGATGTGTGCAACCCATATGTGCATTATGTTTTGGTAGATGACGTATTTACAACGGGAGCTACTTTAAATGCCTGTGCAAGTACTTTGCGAAACGGAGGCGCTAAACACATAAGTATATTTGCGTTGGCGCACGGATAATGTGAAAAAAGGAATGCCATATGTCTTTATTTAGTAAGCCAAAATATTCCACGGTCACCGTTCGAAAAAACGACATTCCGAAAGATGTTTGGACGAAATGTCCGGTCACAGGGGAAATTGTTTACAATAAAACGCTCCAAGAAAATTGGATGGTGGTTCCCAAAAGTGGTTATCACTTTCCATTATCTGCTCCGGAACGCATTCGTTTGCTCATGGACGCGGGAAGCTTTGATGAAAAAGATGCACAACTGCATTCATCGGATCCACTCAAATTTGAGGGCCCCGAATCGTATCCCAATAAAATTGCACAATATCGGAAGAAAACGGGCCTTACGGATGCGGTGATTTGCGGAACAGGTCGATTGGAAGGTTGCCCGATTTCATTGGCTGTGATGGACTTTCGTTTTTTAGGTGGTAGCATGGGATCGGTGGTGGGTGAAAAAATTACGCGTTGCATCGAGAGAGGCATAGAGAAAAAGTGTCCCGTCATCATCATCTCTGCATCGGGAGGTGCACGCATGTATGAAGGTATTTTAAGCCTTATGCAGATGGCAAAAACGAGTGCTGCTTTGGCCAAGTTATCACAGGCGCATCTGCCGTTTATCTCCGTTCTGACAAATCCCACTATGGCAGGTGTTATGGCAAGTTTTGCCTCCTTAGGAGATTTAATTCTTGCGGAACCAGGTGCACTCATCGGGTTTGCAGGCCCTCGAGTCATAAAAGATACAACGCAACAAGAACTGCCCGAAGGGTTTCAAACGGCCGAATTTCTTTTGGAGCATGGATTGATAGATCAAATTGTAGGTCGGAGAGAATTAAGATCACGTTTGGCAGGATTTCTGAGAGTTTTTTTCAAGGAAGTGTAGCAAGGACGCCTCATGCGTCAACTTGCCTTCTGCATGACAGGTTATGAAGCCACCAATACGGCTTTATGGGTCTATACGATTAAAAGTTATCGAAGACGTTTAATTTATTCGCGAGAAGGTATGACTTTTTTATGCCAAAACAATGATTCTGCTTGCGTATAACAAAAATCACTCAAACTGGGTACATTGTTAAACTCTGCCAGTTGTTGGATTGTTT
>JAITAV010000009.1 GCA_031283895.1 Puniceicoccales bacterium
TCACGCATAATCATGCCCATGGAAGCCGTCCGCATGCATTCTCCAAAAATTTGCACAAAGGACTTATCGTTAAGAAAATCTTGTTCCATTTCGTCTTCTACGGGTATGATCGTTTCGGGGAGAGGGGAAGGGAGATCTAACCCCCCTGACGGTTGTATAATAGAGCTAACATAACCAAGGCACTGATCTGCCTTACTCCGCCAATACTTTTGGGTCTCTGGGTGGCAACGCGTCATGTGCCCCCATATCTCCTTTACGATTGGATGCAATGTATTAAAATCACCGTCGGAAACCCTCTGAACATTTTGTCCTACACTCATTGGATATATCTTATTCAAAATCTCTTCTCCGAATGGAGTTAATTGGTGATTAAAAAAATCATGATTAAACATTTTACCAACTGTTTTCGTTTGGTAGATCAGTTTGATATGATTGCTTGATAAAACTTGGTATGGATGCTTATATTCTTCTTCACTGCCAAGGCAAATATTATTTAAGCAACAACCTACGACCCCTATTTTAAGATAGTACAGTTTCACACGTTTCATCCTCATATTACGATTTAATATTATATTCACTTGAAACATTAATCAACCCCCTAAATGGTGTCAAAAATCATCCTAACGTGAAATTCAGTTTGCTGAAAATTTTGCATATATCAGTACTTTCTTCCTGTGGCCTTCTATTTCTCGGACACACAATTTTAAGCGATATAATATTTGTACTGTGTGCTACCTACAAAAATCTATATTTTACCAATATAAATGTAAGTCAACTTATTAATCATCATTCTTGACCTAAAGCTAGTTAAAATTTACAAATTCATTTTTGAACATGTATTAGCTATCAAATGGTTATGAAAAAAGGAGGTGCACATGCGTATTTCATTTGGGCAGTTGGATCCCTATTTTACTTGTACGAGTATTTTGTACGTGTTGTTCCCAGCGTAATGGAAAGCGATTTGGAGCTTGCTTTTGGCGCCAATGCAACGCAAGTAGCGACGGCGGTAGGTATGTATTTGATGGTCTATTCACCCATGCAGCTGGTTGTGGGCCCGTTATTTGACGTTTTTGGAACGCGCAAATTGTTAGTGCCGGCCAGTTTTATTTTAGCGTTCAGTTGCCTGCTACCTTTAGTGCCGAGTAACCATCTGGGTTACTTTGGGCTCGGCAGGCTTCTGATGGGCTTTTCTTCAGCATTTGGATTTGTTGGTGTAATGTATTTGTGCACCGTTTGGTTTCCGGCCAAACGTTTGGCCATGTTGTCGGGCCTCACAACAGCTTTGGGCATGTTGGGCGCCATCACGGCTCAAACTTGCCTATCATCTCTTAATGCGCAATTAGGTTGGCGTTCAACGTGGTATTTATCGATAGCCTTTGGAATTTTTGTAACATGCTTGTTAATGTTTTGCATCCCTAAACATCCGGATTGGTTACCCAGGCCGAAGGGTAAACACATTTGGATTTCTTGCAAGAGTAATTTGAGACAAGTGTTTAAAAACAAACAAACCTGGCTCATTGGATTTTTATCGAGTGCTTTATTCATGCCATTGGCCGTGTTTGCTGATTTTTGGGGCATACCCTACTTTATAAACGTTTCTCATTTTACCAATAGCCAAGCTGTAAAGTTGACGGCGCTATTGTATTTGGGATGGACGTTGGGTTCACCGTTTGTTGGATGGATTTCCGACAGATTTAAAACACGCAAGATTCCTCTGTTCATAAGTGGAATCCTAAGCAGTTTGGTATTTACTTGGGTTATTTGTATGCCTACGGCCAATTTTTCTACAATTGCTTTTCTATTGTTCATTCTAGGACTTTGTTCCAGTGGGCAGGTAGTCGGCTTTATCGCTTGTGTGGAATTAAATACAAAGCAAGCAAGTGGTAGTTCCATTGCTGTAGTGAACATGGTTGTCATGTGGTTATGCGGATTTGTTCAAACATTTACAGGTTATTTGATCGATTTATTTAAACCTTATTGCAATTTACAGCAAACTTATCAACTGTCTCTATGCATTATAGTCTTGTTCCTAATCTTAGGAACTGTTCTCTTTGGTCTATTTTCTAAAGACAGCAGCCGAGAAAAATAAGTAACCGTGTTGGACGCAGGATGTTGGGAATAATTTTGATTAAAAAAGATGTGGCCTGTGTTTGCACGAAAGTGCGATCACCTTATTAGCTATCAAGGTAAAGGGTTAAAAATGAGCCTAAAACCCGTATTAATCGAACGCATTAAAATCGGAATTCCGTTTGTGAATGTAGTAAAGTTCGACTTGTACGATACCGTTCGTGGATTTTTTTGATTAAAGCGGGTAGTTTGAATTCATGGAAAATGCGTACGAGTTCGGTTGGATTAGGTTGAATTTGTTTTACCTTAAAAATATCCACATTATCAATTAAGTCTTCCGAACAATCGAGTTGTGCTAACTGTCGGTTTACGGCAAGTAGATTTTTTGCTTCCACCAGATGAGCGCGAAGTCGTTCGGGTTTTATGCAATCGACGTTGGCAAGTATAGTGTCGATGGAGGTGTACTGCTGTAACCAACGCACGGCAGTTTTGGGACCAACGCCACAAATACCCTTGAAGTTATCGGCAACATCACCCACGAGGGCCAAATAATCAACAATTTGATTGGGCCAGATCCCCATTTTCCCGTAAACACCCTCTGCATTCAATAATTTCCAGCCTTGCTGCGTGGGCATCAATTGGTACACGTGTTCGTTAACGCATTGCATTAAGTCTTTGTCGGCGCTTACAATAACTGCTTGTCCGTTATTTTGAGCAATCTTTTTGGACAACGCTCCCAACAAGTCATCTGCTTCCACATCCATTTTTTCAAGTACGTGTCCTCCCAAATGTGGAATAAGCTGCTTTATGAAGGGTAATTGTTGCTTAAACGTTTCTGGAGTAGCTGTTCGATTTGCTTTGTAAGAAGGTAAAAGTTGTGTACGTCGAATCGATCGACTGCAGTCAAAAAAAATCCACAAGTACCTGTATTGAACCCACTGTTCAAGAGACCATAGTGTATGGACAAATCCGTAAATTGCATTCACGGGCAATGCGCTTGCATTTGATAAGTGTTTAATGCCGTAGAAACACCTAAAAGCCAAGTTTGTTCCATCAATCAACAGATGATCCGTCACATGCACTCGCATAAAGCTGAGTGCAATAAAAAGAAAAGTAAAGATTTAAAAATCTTAAATGGGTACACAAAGCAACGGTGGTTGAGTTTTAAGCTTACCGAAAGAAGTTTGTCTTTTAAAAGTCTAGCATGTGCACGTCTGCAAATGGCTGCAGCTGTAATGCGCTATTCTTGGCATTGAAAGTGCTTTTTAAGCTCTAGTTATGATAAAATATATAACCTTGCGTTTGTTAGTCTTTCCAGGACTTTTGTGCCCATGTTTTGGGACCACAGATCCATTTGAAGACAGTCATAGTGAACGTTTTTATCCGGAGATGGTACCTGAAGTTGTTATCGATCACGTTTTTGATGAGCCAACATCGGTATGGAACAATTCAGATCCAAGCAGTTTGTTTTCCAATCTTGATGAAAAACGCACGGATAAAAACCCCATCAAGACCACCGCTGAGGCTAACAAACGTCAAACCAACTTTTCTTCCAAATCGGAACCACTCGTTCAACAAAAATCGGGGAAGCGTATTGTAAGTTCGTTGGCGAACAAAGAAATATGTCAAATATTGGCTTACTTAAATGCTAAAGCTTACGGCAATACAAAACGACTGTCGGAAGATCAGTACGTATTTAATGAGGATCTGTATGGTGTAGGTGGAGGAGATACTTCTGCAGCTAGTCAGTGGCTAAGCAAGCAAGGAATTATTGCAAAAAAACCGTTTGTTGGATTACACGGTGCGGGTGAAAATAAAGAATTGGATTATCCTGGATTTGTAGCTTACCGCATGCATGAAAAATCAGGCGGATGGAAGCACGTGGATATATTCGTTACATTTCGTGGATCTCAAGGAGAAAATTTTCAGGCATTAGGTGGACTTGCAGGTGCTAGTTGGTTGACCAATTTGGATGCCGATAAATTGAATTGCAATGGATCCGAATTGGGAATTCCAAACAAATATTTTACATCCAACAGCGTTCGACAGCTCAGCTTACATCAAGGCTATGCACGAAAATTTATGTCCTTCAAGTCAAGCTTAATGAACCACTTGATGGAGTTATTTCAAAAGGATTTAACTCTGGTTCCATACGATACGTTATTAGGTAACTTTCTGGATGAAGATAAGTATTTAGAAGGTGCAGCTCTCAAGTCGCATGTGGATGGTAAACGTAAATGTACATTTCAGGTGTATTGTACGGGACATAGCCAAGGCGGTGGGATCTCACAGGTTTCTGTTGCATTTTTGACGACCAACATAGGTGAATATCTGTATGGACCGAGTTTTGATAATAAGGTATTCAACCTAGTCTACGGTGTGTTTTTATCTCCAGCACGTGCCTGGGGTAATGAGCATACGCGCATTGTTTACGAAAATGTTGTGGGCGTAAACAACATGGTGGGATACAGCACCGTCATGGATATTGTGACGAGTATGCCATTAGGCCACAATGTTGAAAAAGACAAAGGTAAAGCCGCGATACTTGAGATTGGAAAGTTTGTTTTGAGTGGAATTGCTAAACTTTTTGGAGACCCTTACGTTGGTCTGGCAAAGTTGGTTTGTAACAGCAAAAACAGCTATGAAACGTTAACACATTGGGCTTTTGAGGATCCTGTAGATATTTTTTCAAAGTATTGCCGACTCAATATTGAAGCAATTGACACTTTCGTAAAAGACGCAAAAGCTGGAAAAATTGTTGTGGACGATGAAGCAAAGTATACAAAATCTTTGTTGGAAGAAAAAAAGAATTTCGAAAATTTCGTCAATAATGCCAAAAATGTGGGTAATTTAAATACGTACATCAAAGAGGCGCAAGAGGAGTATTTCTACGCCCACAGAGAAGGTGGCTTGTTTTCCACGATAAGGCGTGATTATCACATTTTAAGAGCGGTGAAAAGCCTGACTAAGGCCATTAAAATGTGCGTCGGTCCCGTGCATTTCATTGCTGCGCAACACTTCGGCGTATACGGTTACAATCGTTTTTTGGATAAAAATGAATTGATAAAAACAAATTTAGGCCAATATTTTAATGTCAAGTTGCTATCTTTTGATTTACAAGAGTGCGTTGAGCGTGCCGACGCCTATTACGAAAAGAAAAACCGTATGGTTAAATAATGAGATAAATCCGTAAAGGTAGGCTTCTTTAGCAAGGGTCGTGCTATTAACAAATATTAGCTTGCGAATTAAACTAAGATATTCAAATGTAATCATCATACAACAGATTAAATCTGTGCACGGGCTTACAAATGTAGGGATTATCATTCGCATCTTTGGCAATTGATGTTTACGTATTAGTGAATCGCATCTATGGGCGTACTTCAAAGAACTTGGATAGGTAATTTTTTCGTCTCCGTACAATCCCGCCATCTTTATTCGAGGTTTTTTGGCTGTTCGTTCAATTTTACCTTGATTGGATGTTCAATTTGTCATATTAAGAAAGCATGCAAGAAGTGCAAGAACGCTTGCTGATGGTTGTGAATCAAATCAAGGGGAAGTATCCTTTGTATGGGAGACGCGCTTATTTTTTTGTTTATGAAGTCGTAGGTTTTACGAGCAAAAAGTTGCAATTGTCCGACAAACAACATATTACGGCTGAAAATTTTTTAAAAGGTTTTCGTGATTTAGCCAAGGAATCATTTGGCCCTATGGCGATGGATGTTTTGAAATCGTGGAATGTACAAAATTGTGAAGATGTTGGACGTATCGTAAGTCATTTTGTTGAATTTAATGTATTGCGCAAGGAATCATCCGATTCTTTCGATGATTTTACCCGTTACCAATTTGATTTCAAACAGGCATTTTAGTATGTTACCCATGGATGTTTACAACTTTGGTCCGTACGAAAATTGCGTGTACGTGATGTACTCAAACGTGAAAAAAGTAGCCGTTGTCATAGATGCCGCTTCCGGTAGCTTTGAAGGATTAAAAAAATGCCTGATAGGTCATGAAATTCATTTGTTTTTGACGCATGGACATTGGGATCACATGTGTGAAGCGGCGAAATTTCAACGGGAGCTAAAAGCAGTTGTGTACGCTCACAAAGCGGATCAAGATTGGTTTGCAACTACGGAACAATGTAAATATGCACCTTCCAATATTTCTTTTGAAACAATTTCCCCCGATATCTGGGTAGAACATGGGCAAATGATTCAATGGGATGACTTGGTTATTAAAATATTGCACACGCCAGGGCATACACCTGGGCAAATTGCACTGTACGTAGAATCTCTACGCAGTGTATTTGTAGGGGACACATTATTTTATCGCACCGTAGGCAGGACCGATCTACCGGGTGGAAATTTTGATCAATTAAAAAATTCCATTCGGCGCATTTTGTATGCTTTACCCGAAGATACGGCTGTCTATCCTGGCCACGGCGAAAAAACGAGTATAGGTGCTGAACAAAAGCATAATCCTATCGTTCCTCTGCATGAAAATTCTCTTTAGAGAACGCTTTCATCTTTTCTACTAGGGAAAAGTAGGCGTGCCGACAATCATGGACATGTGTAAAAAGTAGACCGTACGGTGTTTAGATTTGTATGCATTAGAATTAAAAATCCGTTGTAGGGATTTTTGCAAATAGACGTTGAGAGTGCTTGCCATTTATTATTTAACAGATGAATCTTAAGCATATGCAAATTTTCGTTCCGGGGGAGAAACAAGAAGAAACTCGGGTGGCGGTAACGCCCGATACGGTTAAAAAATTCAAAAAGTTAGGTATTGAGGTTTGTGTTGAAGAAGGAATTGGGAGGGCAAGTTTTTACTCGGATGAAGCTTACCGTTTGGCAGGGGCATCCATTGTTTCCAATGAACAATGCTTTGGACAATTAGAACACACCGATTGCATTTTGCATGTTTTGCCTTTGGATGCGGAGCATTTGGCATATGTTAAGGAAAATGCTTGGCATATTAGCTTCTTTGATTCTTTTCATTACGCACCTTTACTGGATTTATTTAAACAACGTAAACTCAATGTGGTTAGTTTGGAACGTATCCCAAGAATCTCTTTGACGCAGAAAATGGATGCATTGAGTTCACAATCGAGCCTGGCAGGATACGTGTCGATTATCCAAGGAGCCAATTATTTGATGCGTGCGTTACCCATGATGGTTACACCGGCAGGTACCTTACAGGCCGTACGTGTTTTTATCATTGGCGCGGGTGTTGCCGGTTTACAGGCAATTGCAACAGCTAAGCGTTTGGGAGCTCGTGTGGAAGCTTTTGATACGCGTCCTGAAGTGGAAGAGCAGGTCCATTCCTTGGGGGCAAAGTTTTTGAAAATTGATCTGGGTAAAACGGAAAGTACCTCGCAAGGATACGCAAAAGCTTTAACGGAAGAACAATTAAACCATCAGCGTCAATGGATGGCACGTGCGTGCTCGCATGCGGATATTGTAATCACAACGGCGAAAGTTTTTGGACGTAAGGCACCCCTTATTTTAACGCAATCCATCATCGATCAAATGCATGCCGGTAGCGTAATCGTTGATTTAGCTGTCGAAACGGGAGGCAATACGGAAGGATTGATTCCAGGCAAAAACGTCATGTCTGAAAAAGGGGTTTTTATTTTAGGTGAAGGATATTGGGAGCGTAGGGTGGCAACTTCCGCAAGCCAAATGCTTGCTGCCAATCTTTACGCTTTTGTGGAACATTTTTGGGTATCGGAGACAAATTCTTTAAACGATGATATGGAAAATGATATTTTAAAAAGTTGCATGTGTGTAAAAGCGGGTGAAATACGTTTTTAAAGCATGGGAAAACCACAACCGAGTTTATTTGACACAACCGAAAACACCGTTCATAGGCCGTTGGCTGAACGGATGCGTCCGGTGTGCTTGCAGGATTTAGTTGGACAAGAACATTTAGTCTCTCAAGAAAGCGCTTTTTTTCATTGGATACAACAAGGAGGGGTAGGGAATGTACTTTTGTACGGCCCACCCGGCTGCGGAAAAACTTCGCTGGCCCAATTGATGGCTCATCAACTGCACCGTACCCTAATTACGGTCAACGCGGTCCTATCCAATTTAGGAGAGCTCAGAGAGTGCTTAAAGCAGGCGGAGCAAAGTCAGGGGAATTCACTTTTATTCATCGACGAAATTCATCGTTTTAACCGTTCTCAACAAGATGCATTGTTACCTTTTTGTGAAACGGGACGCGTTCAACTGATTGGTGCAACCACGCGACATCCCGCTTTTTATTTAATTCCGCCACTTTTAAGTCGAAGCTATTTGTTTGAATTGAAAGCATTGGAATCACAGGATATTATCAGAGTACTTAAAACCGCTTTAAAAGATTCGAAAAATGGATTGGGCACATTAAATATTGAAGCGGAAGAAGAAGCGATCGAATACGTGGCCAATGCTACGCAGGGAGATTTACGCCGTGCACTTAATTTGTTGGAATATCTCTGTCTAGGCTTACCCATAGGATCTCGTTTACAATCTTTGTGGGTCCAAAAAGAATTAAAGCAGTGGAAGAACGTTTATAATGCGCGTGAGTCCGACCATTATGATTGCATTTCTGCGTTCATCAAAAGCGTGCGCGGTAGTGATCCGGATGCGGCTCTATATTGGTTAGCACGCATGTTAAAAGGCGGAGAAGATCCTTTGTACGTGGCACGTCGTTTAATGATTCTGGCTTCTGAAGATGTGGGATTAGCGGATTCTAGAGGGTTAAATTTGGCAAGTTCCGCTTATTTGGCTTGCGAAAAAATTGGAATGCCGGAATGTGCCATTCCATTGTCGCACGTTACGCTTTTTTTGACATTGGCTCCCAAAAGCAACAGTGCTTACATGGCTTGGAATGCGGCTTGCGACTTCGTTACCCAGAGTCATTTGCAAACAGTTCCCGATTATTTGCGTGCAAAGGCATTAAAAGCTTCGGACTCTTACCTATATTCTCATAATTTTGAGGCGAACGTCTCTGGGCAAAAATATTGGGATGAAGACCAGCAATTTTATCACCTAAAACCAGTAGGTGCAGAACAAAATTTTTTACCTCTATACAAACACCGACGTCAATTGAAAGAAAATAAGGTTTTAAATGTTGATGGGTGATTACACGCTAAACTGGGTAATTTTTTAAAATTTTACGCCAATCGTTTACAAATTCGTTTTCGCTGATTCCAATCGAAAAAATGATTGCGGACTGAACTTTAAATGTACTTCATATAGGCTATGAAAAAGACGGGCATTGTGCCAACTAGGGATGAAAATTACGCGGAATGGTATCAGCAGGTGATCCGTGCTGCCGATTTGGCCGAAAATTCTCCCGTACGCGGATGCATGGTGATAAAACCTTGGGGATACCGTATTTGGGAAACGTTACAATCGAAGTTGGACAGCCGTTTTAAATCGACGGGGCATCAAAATGCCTATTTCCCTTTATTTATTCCCTTAAGTTTTTTGGAACGCGAATCGGAACATGTGGCAGGTTTTGCGAAAGAATGTGCGGTTGTAACCCACGCTAAATTAAAATTGAACGATCAGCATCGTTTGGAACCTTGTTCTCCCCTAGAAGAGCCTTTTATCGTAAGACCTACTTCGGAAACAATTATAGGAGAATCGTTTTCTCGATGGATTCGGTCGTACCGCGACTTACCATTACTGATTAATCAGTGGGCCAACGTAGTTCGCTGGGAAATGCGTACGAGGTTATTTTTACGTACATCCGAATTTTTATGGCAGGAAGGTCACACGGCCCACGCAACAGCCGAAGAAGCGCGTGAAGAAACGCTGAAAATGCTTGAAATTTACAGAGATGTTGCCGAAAACGAATTGGCCATTCCCGTCATTATAGGTGAAAAAACGGCCAGTGAGCGGTTTCCAGGCGCGGTGTCAACTTATACTTTAGAAGCAATGATGCAAGATCGTAAGGCTTTACAACTGGGAACTTCGCACTTTCTTGGGCAAAATTTTGCTAAGGCAATGAATATTTCTTTTGTGGATGAAGACGGCCAAAAAAAGTACGTTTGGACGACTTCTTGGGGTGTTACAACGCGTCTGATTGGAGCTCTCATTATGGCGCACTCGGATGATAACGGTTTGGTGTTGCCACCGCGCATAGCTAATTTACACGCAATTATACTACCTATTGTTCACGAAGAAAGTAAACGTGTTCAAATTGAAAACTATTGCTCTAACTTACAGCAAACGCTTCAAATAAACGCTGCCATCAAAGTGCAGGTGGATACACGTGACTTGCGTGGCGGTGAAAAGCGCTGGCAGTGGATAAAAAAAGGTGTATGTTGTTTGATTGAGATCGGATCCAAGGAAGTTGAATCCAACACGGTTACTTTTACCATGAGAGATACCATTGATCAAAGGGAAACAATTTCGAAAGATAATTTTATGCAACAATGGACCGGTCATTTGGAATCTCTGCAGCAGCGTTTATTCAATAAAGCTTTACGTGCACGCGATACGGCTACCGTACAGATTACAACTCAGCAGGAATTTTATGAATTTTTTGAACATGTGGGCGGATTTGTTTTGGGCTACTGGTCTGAAGATCCTTCCACTGAGTCTCGCATAAAGAGCGAATTGAAAGTGAGTGTCCGCTGTTTGCCATCTAAATATTCTGAAAAAAGAGGGCATTGTTTATTTACGGGTAAACCCGATTGTCCTTTGGCCATATTTGCAAAAGCATACTAAGGTTTAAAAAATGAGTGATTTACTTTCCATAAAAACAAAAGAAATTTGTGCTTACATCGATGATTTGTTATCTATTCCCGAAATTAAAGATTTTCCAGATGCTTACAATGGATTACAGGTAGAAAATGGAGGCCGTGTAACACGTTTGGGAGGTGCCGTGGATGCAAGTCCTGAGAGTTTACGTTTGGCTATTCAAAATCAGATTGATTTTTTGTGCGTGCATCATGGGTTATACGGATCTGGGATCAGGCCCCTCGTTGGCAATTACGGTCAGTTCTATAAAACCTGCTTTGACCACAACGTTGCCATTTATAGCGTTCATTTGCCTTTGGATATACATCCTGTATTAGGGCACAATGTAAGCATAGCACGCCTGCTACATTTAACTCCTGTAGATACATTTGCACGCTTTGAAGCACAACCCGTAGGTATTGTGGCAAAAACAGAAAAATCAAGGCGGCAATTGAAACAAGATTTGGAAAATTTGTTTCCGCATTCTTTACATAGCCTAGAATTCGGTCCGTTGTTACCCCAAAAAATAGGGATTGTAAGTGGTAGTGGAGGGCAAGGCCTATTGGAGGAAGTTCAAAAACATTCCATTGATACACTTATTACCGGAGAGGTCCGTTACGCCGCATTCACTTTTGCACAGTTTCATAACTTAAACATCTATGCATGCGGCCACTATGCAACAGAAGTTTTTGGCATAAAAAATCTTCTTGCAGCCGTATCACAACAATTCAAGTTACCCTGCACATTCATCGATGTTGCGACCGATCTTTAAAGCAGTAAGTTTCGTTCCGTAAATAAAAATTGTACATGTACACGGCCATGTTGGGAATATGCATGTTTGTTATATGTGAAAATGATATATTAAAAAAGTCACGCACAAAAATCGCTCCTCGCCAAAACAAATGTCATTTTTATCGAAGCATCGTATGCGGAAATGCAAGTTTTGTAAACTGACATTGTCCATCACAACAAGAGAAGCGTTTTTATAAATGGAATTCCAAGCTTCATGTTTGAGAATGGTAGATGAAATATTTCATAAAAAACGAAAAACTGTTATATTTTACCAAAAATCACGAAAACTTGTGTTAACAAGGATGTTTTTCAACTTTAATGCATTGAATTCCGTTTTATTTCATTGTTAAAAAACTTTTTTTGTCTATAATATCGTTTATAATCATAGGCCATAAAAATAATACCTTATGGATGAACAAACAAGTTATAGCTTTTTTGAATCTCTTCTGCCGGATTCTAAACAATGGTATAGTGCTAAAGAGGCAGCGGCTATTTTTGGGAAGAGTGATCAATATATACGCGATTGTTTTGATAATCAAAAAATTTTAGGACATGCCTTTAATGGAAAAGCAAAAAAAGGAAAAGAAAAAAGAAAATCTTATCAGATTTCCCGAAGAAGTTTGGTCCTTTTTCTAATGGAAACCGCCAATTACGATGCGCAAGATTTTTTGGCCCGTATAAGGAAAGCGCAAAGAGGATTATAGTTTTGTAAGTTTGACTTAAAATAAAGGTATATGCAACATGAAAACGTATGTAATTTACGATGGGTTAAAACCATTTGTAGATGCCCAAACGGTAAAATTGTATCATGATGCAGTTAGGGTATTATACTAAGAAGTTAAATGTCGCGTTGGAAAATGTGCAATACATGAAAATACCGTTTCCGGGTCTATTAAGGAATTTGCAGGCAGTCCCTGCTCGATACGTCAAGCCGTGCGGAGTAACGTGGGTGATTTGCACAATCATAATTTGTATTGGGAAGCGTTGGTAACCAGAGAACAAAGCGTACCCGAAAAATTAGGTAAAGCCATCAGTGGATGTTTTGAAAATTTTAAGAATGAATCTATTGAATGTAGTATGTCATAGGTTGGAAATGGTTGTGCTTGGTCTGTTTAGATATACAAAAGAACTTACAAATGGGTGTAACAGTCAATCACGATAATCCGCTTATGGAATATTGTCCATTAGAAGGGGTCCCATTTGGAACACTCGATTTATAAGAACATGCGTATTACATACAGTACAAAAATGACAAAAAAGCTTACTTTGACGCTTTTTTTCAACACATTTCATGGACGTACGTTGAACAATTATTTTTACAAGCCATGCAAGGCTAAATACACACGTAGCAATGGGTCTATAATTTCCCAAACCGGAAAGTGTTTAGCAGTTTTTTTATAAAAGACAAAACGTTCAGCGGGCATTAAAATATCTTAACAACGCTTGGGTTGAACAGATGTGTTGTAAGAAACGAACGGCATTGGAGCAAATCACCGATGTAAAAAATAATCGGAGTTTCAAGTGTTTGCATCACGTACCCATGCCTATGGATGCCATTTCATGTAAGCAAGTGTGCAGTAGCCATTTGTATTGTGAGAAAGTGGGGTCAATGTTGTCTATTTTCGCGGAGAATCTTTCTATAAGCTTGCATTTTATTTAGAAACATCCTACTTTCTCGACATTGCCATGAATAAAGAAGTAATCGATTTAATTCTGGAACAAAATCCTCAACTGAGATCCAAACGCCAAGCTTTTGAAGCACTCAAACCGGAGGCTTACTGTTGGCATCACAGCTGGGGGGTAGGTTGCGTGAAATGTTATGATGCAGTCCGTAATCGTGTGATGATTGACTTTGAAAATCAAGACGAAAGCCGTGCCATGGATCCTATTTTTTGTGTCCAGAAATTGAATTTTGTTGATGAAAATCACGTCTTGGTAGAAGCACGAAAACATCCGGAAGAAATTCGAACTCTAGCAACAAAAGATCCATGCGACCTAATCATTCGGGTGTTGAAAACTTGTCAAAATTTTTCTGCTTCAAAGTTAGAATTAAGATGGTTGCTCACGCATGTTTTATCGCCTATTTTAACGGAAAATCAGTTTAAAAAATGGTGGGGGCAAGTTCAAAAGTTAATGATAAAAGATCCGCGTATTGCAGTGCCTAAGAAAAATGATGATTTATACCAATTGCGAGAAGAACCTATTTTGCCGGAGCAAGAAATTTTAGAAGAATTTTATTTAACGCGTAGGCCCTTGGAAAAGATCGCCTTAGGTGCAAAATTATACCAATTGGCGGATAGTATAGACGTCATTCGTAACGATTTATCTCAAATTTTAAGTGATTTAACGAAAGCAATCCAACACGCCAGACAGTTAACGCAGGCCGAACGTTTGGAAGGATGTTGGGTGAGAAATGATTTAGCGCGCTATTTGCAAGAAAATGTCGAAGACTTGCAGCCCACATCGCAATCGATCATTTTAGAGACAGAAAATTTATCAGAATTGGCAGCTGCTCTGCCACACGTCTATTATCCTCGTTTTTTAGATTTGCTGACACGTACGTATACACGGCCTGAAGAATGGAAACACATTATTTTACAGTTACTGAGATATAGTAGCGGTCGTTTGATGTCAGAATGCATTAATTTTTTATTGGAAAAGGAGTGTGAACCTTTGTTGAAGGCAACTTTAGAAAAATGGTTACAAGAGCAATCTTTAAAAAGTCCAGTCCTTATTTGGATCATCAAACATCGTTCAATGCCTCGCTATTACGACTTATTGTCTGGGTTACTCACCCCACGTTTATTGAGTGCGATATTTCAAGCCATCGACTGTGATGCATTGAACATTCATCCAGGGCGTCGCATACCGTTAGCCGAAGCTGTCAACGAAGATCACGATTTAATTGCTATGCTATTGCAAGGTGCTCACGTCAACTTGGCGAGAGATTTAGCTCACAATTTGCTTTTGAATCAAGGGTTTGATACTTTAAAGAAACGCTCTCTGATGGCTCGTTTTATTCGTGTTTTCCCAGAATTACAAAGCTTAACCAAGACGAAAGAAAGCGTAACGCGAGAAGAGCGTTTATTGGTATCGCAGGAAAGTTTGGATACGATTCGTAAAGAATATGAATTGTTGATAATGGAAAAAATTCCCTCCAATAAAGCTGCCATTGCGGCCGCTCGCGAACTTGGTGATTTGCGAGAAAATTCTGAATACAAGATGGCTCGTCAAGATCAAGAGGTGCTGTTGGCGCGTAAATTGCAAATAGAAAAAGATTTGTCCCGAGCTCAGGTGATTAATTTCGACGACGTAAGCCTAGACAAAGTGGGCATTGGTATGGTTGTCACATTGTCGGATTCAAAGGGTAAGGATATAAAATATACAATTTTGGGTGCCTGGGATGGTGATCCAAAGAAAAATATACTGTCTTATCAAACACCACGGGCTATTCAATTGTTGGGTAAAGCGGTTGGCGATACGGTAGAATTACCTTCCGAACAAAAATTGTACATTCGTAATATTGCACGTTGGACTAAGTAATCCGTCAATATGCAGTTTCCTTTACTCGAAACACACACGCCTTTTCAGAACGGTTCTGAGGGCAGTGTATCGTTAAAGGGAGTATTAAAGCGTATTCTGTTTTCAAATCAGGATAAGGGGTATACGGTAGGATTACTTTATTTAAATGAAAAAAAAGAAACCATTACCATTACGGGAAATTTCCCATCGGTTCAATGCGGAGAGACCTTGGTGGTCAAAGGTTTTTGGGTAGAACATTCTCAGTATGGAAAACAGTTTCAATGCATTCAATTTGAATCACAATTGCCTTCTGATATTCATGGTATTCGTCAGTATTTGAGCAGTGGTTTGATTCACGGCATTGGTAAGATCTATGCGGGTAAGATTGTTGATTTTTTCGGAACACAAACGTTTGAGGTCTTAAATGGTGCCTGGGTACGATTAATGGATGTCCCAGGTATTGGATCCAAACGTGCTCGGAGTATAAAAAAAGCTTGGGATGAACAGAAAATCATTCGGGATACGATGATTTTTTTGCAGACGTATGGATTTACCAATACGCAGTGTTTACGTCTATTCCAACACTATGGAGCCGACACGCAGGCCATTATTAAAAAAAATCCCTACGTCATTGCACAAACGATCGAAGGCATAGGATTTAAGTCGGCCGATAAAATTGCCTTAAATTTTGGGCTTGCCAACGATGCTGCGTTTCGTCTGGATGCGGGCATCGATTACATTTTTTCGGAAGCTGAGGGCGATGGCAACACGGGATGCAGGAAAGAATGCCTCATTCGGAAAGCATCGGCGTTATTGGAAGTTCCTGCAGGTAAAGTGGAGGAAAGACTTAGGGCGTTGTTGTCTGAAAAGATTTTATCGGAATATCCCGTCGCTCAATTGCTGCAGAGGCCTCGTATGGCCATTACAGAAGCCATCGTTGCCAAACACGTGCATCGTTTATGGAAAGCTAAAGCATCTTTACCCGACATTCAATTGGATAAGGCCTTGCAATGGTCTGAAGAACGTCTTGGAATTGTATGGTCGGCCACGCAAAAGGATGCGCTGCGCTCGATTCTAAAGTCCAAACTGTCCATTTTAACAGGGGGCCCAGGAACGGGGAAAACTACACTATTGCGGGCGCTTGTAAATGTTCTGGCCGCAAAACACGTACGTTTGTGTTTGGCAGCCCCTACGGGACGTGCTGCACAACGGATGATCGAAACAACGGGACATGAAGCAAAGACGGTACATCGTACTTTAAAATATGAACCTTCTGCAAGACGTTTTGCCTACGATGAGAATAATTGGATGCCCGTCGATTATCTTATTTTGGATGAAGCCAGCATGTTGGATGTCTCTTTGACGCATGCCTTACTGTGTGCATTGCCTGACACAGCGCACGTTTTGCTGGTGGGCGACATTTATCAATTACCTTCCGTAGGCCCTGGCAACGTATTGAACGACTTTCTGCAAAGTCCTTATTTTCACGTCGAATTTTTAAAAGAAATTTTTCGTCAGGGAGATAAAAGTTCCATTGTTTCGACAGCCCATGCCGTTTTAGCGGGCAACCGTGTACTGGAATCACCCATTCATTTGCCTGACAGCGCGTTGAATTTCGAGGAAGATTTCCATTTTATAGGCGTGGATACCCCTGATAGTGCCCTCAATGTCCTGGAAAAGCTGTGTTGGGAGCAATTGCCCAAATATGCTTATGTAGATCCCATAAAAGACATTCAAGTACTGGCTCCCATGCATCGGGGACAGTTGGGTATTGAGAATATCAACGCAATTTTTCAACAAAAATTGGGTATGCATCGGCCTACTTTAAAAGTAGGTGGACAAACATTTGCACTGGGTGACAAAGTGATTCAATTGAAAAACAATTATGAAAAGAACATTTTCAACGGCGACCTGGGAATTATAAAAGATGTGAACTTGGAAGATGAAAATTTACTCGTTCAATTTAATGATGACGCACAGGTAATGGAACGTATGGACTGTTTGGATTTAAAGCTAGCTTACGCCATCAGCATTCATAAATCGCAAGGGAGTGAGTTTCCCATCGTGGTCATTCCACTTTTGACACAGCATTTTGTGATGCTCAAGCGTAATTTATTGTATACAGCCTTAACACGAGGTCGTAAAAAAGTATTTATTGTTGGAGATCCCAAAGCCTACAGCATTGCTGTGAGGACGCAAGACAGTATCCTACGACAAACAACGTTAAAAGAACGTTTGCAATCGCAAGAGGTGTCTGAAAAATATTCTGGATAACACTAATTTGATCAGAAGTATTGACTTTAAGAAGATGGAGAATCCAAATTTTTTATCACGAAACTGAAATTGCTAGTTTAATGAACTGCAAAACAGTACAAAGCTTTAAAAATATTTTGGGTTGTTTTAGATATGTTCAGGTGTATTGGTAAGAAAAGGTTTGAGTGTTAGGACACGATTAGAAGAGCAGCCTACGGAGATATACCATCGTAGGCAGGTTTAGTTTGTCTGGCGTTACGCACAGGGAGGCATGCAAGGATGGTATTCACCCATATGTTGAGCTTTAAATTTATGCTACATCGGAACAGTAGCGATGTACAGCTGGGTGGGCGTTAAACGAAATAATGGGAATCGCTTCATAAGTTTTCTAAATGATAGCCTAGTCACTCACTTAGGAAATATGCATATTGCTGCAGAATGGGCCATGGACAAAGGAATGTAACGCATACGCGAAATGGGGGTAACTATGCGTGTTGTTGCTCTTTGATATCCGGACGACGGCTTTGGTACATCTCTTAGAACAAGAGTCGACCGATGCCGCCCTACATCACAACTTATTAGAACCACAGCGAAAATCGCAAGTCGTAACATATGGGGTTGCCCGTTTTTTCAAACCACTTGCTGGAGGGAGAGCAATGTTCCCGCGGGTAATTTCAATAAGATTTTGTTTGCAGCCAAGTCCGTACGAACGGTCTTTGTGGGCCGTAATGAGTAGGCAGAACCTTTTTGTGGACTACAATTATACGAAGTCCTAAAGGTTGCAATAACTCCGTCTTGACCGTTGTCAAGATGAAGCATTACGGGGCAACATACGCCATCTGCGCAAATATTTTCCATTGTCGTGTTGGGTATGAGGTATAAGATGTAAATCTCTGATACAGGCTAGGTGGTAACTGCGGTAAGTCTCCGAGAAGTTAGATAAGTGAATCAACAAAGCTTTGCCACTGCAGCTTGGGCCTACAACCGTAAGATGCATTGAATCCTGGTTGGTTACACCGAACAAAAGTGACCGAGTCCTCCACAAACCTTACCAATATAGGGAGGAAGGCAATATAACTCAGCTGTGAAGACATCGAGACTTCTGACCTTTTAAGTGAAAAAGGACATCCTAAGGCGTCGTTACTTGGCCGAGCATCAGGATCACTAGAAAGTTGGTATGTTCGGGATTATTTCACAAATTTATACGGCTTTGAATGGCTCTCGGCGTGGTTTACTTAAGAGACCATTGGTATGCCCTATACCTCGCCGTTTGAGAGGAAGTATAAGTCGGATACAAGGGATGGGGGTGACCCTGCTGTATCCAGTCTACAATATGACAGGTACTTGGTATAATAAAATGAAGACTATATAGGGTTCTGACTTAAAAGTTCTGGAAAAATTACATCTAGGAGTGATGGTGAATTCGATGGGTACCCTATACTACATATGGATATGGGAAGCTGGTTTGGCGGTCAGTCTTTTTATACATGTAAAATCAATACCCATAAATTTTATCAACGTATTGACATAGATAATTATATGGGCGACAGTTATGATTGGCCATCAAATCATACGAAGTTCGCACTCTGACAATTACACATTTTCAAGAGTGGTTTGGAGGCCATTAACATCATGTCTGGCACAAAAGGCCAATGGAATGACCGATTACGTGCGTACCCTTGTGTATGTTTACCCTCTCGTTGGTGGCATATCAGGTCCAGATACGGAAGGTCTTTTATTTTTTAGGATCAAAAAATCGGATTTGAGCATAACAGCTTCCGGTTTTGTAGGTAAACAACAATATTTAAACATCATGAGACAGGCCTTTGGAGATTTTTCACAACATTAACCGACAATAAGAATGTCTTTACGGCCATTTACGACGTTGGGTTGGGAAAGACAAACGTTTATTGGTTGCATAAAAATAATCAAGGATCTTACGATAATAATGGAAATAATGCATTTTTAAATTATCATGTTTTGATAATACAGGATTTCGTTTAGGGAATGGCTCTTACCAATATAAAGAACAAAAGGAGGAGTACAAGCATATTATATAGAGCCACATATTATGAAAGTTGGTAGTAAAAATACTATTTTGCAACTTCCGCTGGCTATTATCCTTGGTGTTATCTTTAGTGGATTAAGGCCGAATCGATAAATACCGGTAACACGACATTTTCTTCCTTCATTTCCCTGAATTTACGCGTCATCTAACGTGTCCTCCATGGAGGATGTGAACGATGTATTGTCTCCTTCTTGTTTTGGAGAAAACCCTTCGTTAGGTTTAAAGAATGAAGGTGGCTTTTCAAAAAAGCCCTCGTAGGCATTGGGCTGACCAGCAGACAATTGAATGATAGTGGGGGTAATTAAAAATAAACGTTCGCTGACTTGTTTATTTTTGTTTTTATGCTTAAATGCGTATCCTAAAAGCGGAATATCTTTTAACAAAGGAATGCCCGCTTCATCTTTTTTAAAGCTTTCATTAAAATAGCCTCCCACTAAAACACTTTGACCTTCGTATACAACGGCTTGTGTTAAAATAGAAGATGAATGTACGCTGGATTTATCTTTTTCAGCGGTACCCGGCACAACCGTTTCATCTTTGATATCTAACAATAATTGAATTTGATTACATCCATGAGCATCTCGGATGATATGCGGTGTAACTTTGAGGGTTGTGCTACCCGTAACCGAATACATATCGGAAGACTTTTCGGATGTTATGGGCAAATAGTAGGTTTGACTTTGATCCATGACGGCCGTGATGTTATCCATAGTAATCACGGAAGGTCGTGCCAACAATTTAGTTAAACTTGAACTTTCTAAACTTTGTATCGTTGTCAAAAATTCTCTACCGTTAACAATCCCTTTAAGACTACCCGAAAAGTCTGTTACATCCCGCTTTAAAGGCCGAATATGAATTTCATGTTTAGTCCCTTTTAAGTGTAATACATTGGTTCCCAAACCTAACCCCATCGCTCGGTCCACATTGACAATGGCCGCCTGAATTTCTATCAGTTCCAGCGGAACGTCTAATTTTGCAATTAAAGTCTCGTACAAGGGCATGTTTTTCTTTAAGTCTTTTACGATGATCGCATTCTGACGTCCATCCGTCGTAATAATACCTCCCTGAGGAACAACAATATTGTTTGCAACTTCTTCTTGCTCTGGTGTTTCCTTCTTGCTGGACGCATTGTCTTTATCGTTTGATGGACTCAATAATCCCCCAATGGCTTGGACTTTGTGGGCAACTTTTGGATCTATAGGTTTATTTAACCCAGAGTCTTTACCTTTCTGGTTGCTTCCTAAAATTTCTTGTAATAATGTAGCAACGCCCGGTACTTGTGCACTTCCAATCGTTTTATCCAACGCCCATGCATGTTTTAATAAAAAAACATGCACATCTATTTCGTCCGCCGCATCCTGCTTGTAAAAACGCATATTTTTTGTTAAGTCCTCCAAAATCTGCGTAAACTTTGGAGGTCCGCTGGTGATAACGATCCCTCCTTCTTTAAAAGTTTTTAGACCAATACGCGAACTGTAAAATCCCAATTGATTTACAACGGAAATCAAAGCATCCACTTGATCGGGGTGCACCTGCAGCGTTTTTGTTTCACTTTCGGTCGTATCGTACACATACAACACGTTGCCGTCGTAAAACCACAGTAATCCATATGATCTTGTAAGCTGATTCCAAATATCTACCGGATGTAAATCCTTAAAAGAACGGTGTACCGTTTTTTCACTGCTGAGCAGACGTTCACTCAAAACCACATTGACGTCTTGCATATTGCAAAAATCTTTTAACATCGTAGGCAGTTTTTCTCCAAAAGTAAAATGATATACAAGGGCGCTGGGCCAAAATAAATGCTTTGTTGAATCTACGTCAGAAGACTCGGTTAGATTCACATCCGGAGTTTCCTCATGCTCCGATTGCGATATCGCAATTTTGGGCTTATTTTCTTCATTGAGTTGTGAATTTACATGTCTTAACACAAGATCGCCTGCCCACAGACAAGATTTGGAGCCTATCCAAAATGCACCTAAGCAAAACCATGTTAAGCGCTTTAGCATCTACTTAAGACAAGAAACTTGGATGCATAGGACCTTTGTCTTTGGGAGTATTGGAAAAAAAATGATCCTCAATGATTTCCAAATTTACCAAAAAATCCTCCACAAAACTCCAGCCATTTCTCTCATTCAAATCGGATGGATTCAATAGTTTTCTGCAGTACAATTGTTGCATTTTACCATCCATACATAAAATTTCATCCATGACACGCATCGTCTTTAAATTGAAATCTAACATTTCTTTCAGCAAGGTGCAATTTTGTTCTTCGTCGGACGGAGATAATGGTTTCCCTATTTTGGCTTGAAGTACAAACTGTTTTTGTTTAACATATACAGAAATTTCCCAATGCTCGTCCACAATGAATTCATACTTTGCCTCTTCACTCACTTTAGGCGCAGGCATTCCCAATTGTCTATAAATAAGTGTTACAAAATCGTGCAACGTCATACATGTCCTTCCTGGTTATTATGAAAGTTTTTTGTAGAAAAGTCCACGCTTTGTTTTCAAAAATTCCATTCGTTTGATTTGATGATGGAAAAGCATGAAGTCACTTATGGTTTTGGACTGTAAGGGATAAGTGTGCAGCCGAGAAAATAATCTATGTGGTTATGGGGACCAATCCACAGATGCGCAGGCAAAACAGCGGTGGTTTCACATTAAGTTTTAATAGGATGCTTGGATCCTTCGAAGACGAGCGTACATTATATATTTTTTCGCACATTTTGCTTTTGCTATTCAAAGAAATATAACAATATTCTACAATTAGAAACCCCATACAAACGAACCGTTTCGAACCCGGATTGCTTATATTCTGCTTATTATCCGCAATAAAAAGAAGTGCGCTACATCGAAACAGACAAAACGTACCTGACGCAAAACATCCTCATTGTGGTTGTAATGGCAGCACTGTTTCCCAGTGGCCCGGTGTACCCAACAGAATAACAGAATTTTTACCGGCAGCGGCCAAAGCTGCTTGAAAATCACCTGCCGGTTGAACCGTACCATTAGTGTAAATTGCAAACATAGGGTATCTTTCAGTTGGGTTGGTATTAATAGCAATTAGAGGTCTATGATGTTGCTGGTCTATGTATTGTGCTACAGTAGGCAAAGCATCAAATCCCATCCATCGACCTCCTGTATCCCGTAGCCCGGTAACCATCTCCCTAAGAACGAAAAGAGCAGGGTTTATGTCCACGATCGTTTGACGTAAACCTGCCGCATTATTCCATTGCGGTGTATCGGGTCTCACGTGCGCGTAATCTTGGTCCGGCTGAAGCGCCTGTAAAATGGCATAAAGTCCGCAATTGCCATCACCTTCAATGGGACGTATTGTATATCCTGCTGTTTTAATTTGCGGCATAATCGTTTGCAAGTTACGATCGGCTTTCTCAAAGTCTCTTGCCACCATTTCCCAAGCTGCCTCGTCCCCTTGCTCTTCTTGAGTTCGTCTTTTTTGACCTTCTAAGCTTTCTTGCTCTCCTTTTAGATCTTGAGGCGATAAACATAGAGGCGAACTTTTGGGATCAACACATAAATAATAAGTACCTTCATCTTGAAGAAATTCTAAATGAATACCAGAATTTCCGCACTGAGTATAATGTTGGACATCTCCGTCTGGGTTCCATTGACTAATAGCCACATTTACGCTCTGTAATGCTCCGGCTATTGCGTGCATGCTTAGGTTATCGAGTCCATCTAAAAATCTAGGAGAAGGCAAAAAACGATGTATTTCATTGTACCAACGAATAGCCGCTATCAACGATCTACCATCTCCTATTTTTAGAAGTAATTTACCAGTCTTTAGATAAAAAGATTCATACCGAATTAACCCTAGATTAGGTTTCACTGTTATAGGACAAGGAGATTTTTTAGGTGTTAAAAATTGGTCAAACCATTCGCGCTTAGGCCATGCTATATCCAAATCTACTTCATAAGCTAATCTTACGTCACTGCGTATAAGTATCGCCGGCAGTAAAAGGGAACAGCTGCTTTCTATTAAATCTACGAAATGTAAATAAGCATTTTCATAAGCTTTAGTCACTGCACTAACATGCTTACACTGTTGGCGGGATTGTGACAAACTTAACTTTTCTCGAAGAGGTACTCTTGTCTTTTTCCACCTATCAAAAACACCTGTACCTTCTAATAAAACTTCTTTTAATTGTATTTTTAAAACGAAAGAATCATCTTTCAAGTTAAAAAATGAAAATTTATTTATTAGAGCCTCTCTGCGATTAAACGATATGCAGTGTGGACGTGGGCCTAGAAATAAAAATTGACCTTCACAGACAGCCACATCTTTCGGTTCTTTATGGTAAGGCTCCAATATAAGCTCTACAACACTTGGATGCTCATAGAAACACATACTGGGATTGTACCCAACCTTAAATCCAATACCCGCTTCGATGAGTAACTGATTTTCGGTGAAACAGTATTGTCCTTCACGTGTAGCATTAGTACCCAATGCGACATACAACTCTTCGTACTTATTGCTACGCTGAGAAGTCCAAATTGCATCAAAGTGGGGAATTTGAAGTAATTGCAACACTGCAGAGCCTTCATTGTTTCTCTTCCAACCTTCTATACCTCGAGAACAGGTTACAAAATCCTGTGGACTTTGGAGGCCGTCAATAAGATGTAACATTTCATGTCCCAAAATTATAAATGCAGGAACAGCACCTCTGCAAATTTTGTACCCTCCCACATTCGCGTCGTACTCACCTAAAAGATAGCACGTAAGCGGTGCAGGTACTCTTCCTAAAAAACCTTTCAAGTATGGATTAAAAGTAGCCCTGTCAAGATTAGCACCTGTACTTTCTCCTTGTCTAAGTTCAATTTTTTGTCCTCCTTCTTCTAATAAATCTTTTAATCGTAGAATAATCAACTTCCCTGTGGGTAGGGCCCAAAGTTTTTCAAGTTCATACTGCAATAATGCTTGGTCATCTGGAGGCCAATTAGCTGCTTGGAATAAATCGGCTACTGGTGGGCATTGACATCCTCTCAGCGGATTCCAGGGAATAACACATTGAACGCAAATTGAAAAAAGCAATGGAATAAACCGAGACAATGTCTTCATGATAAAACTAGTAACGTAAGGCCCGATCTGCTTCGCAACACAGTGCCTGGTATTTATTCATTAGGCCTGCTTTTTCCAACGGGTCATCTGTACACCAGCTTTGATTATAAAAGCTTGAAGCCACTTTCTCCAAGGCAACTTTCAAACGTATGATAGCTCTTTCGTCGGCACTTTTCCACACTAAGCATGGAAATTGTTCGTTACTCAAGGCAAGCAAATGTTTAAAGCAAAAGAGCGACAAGTCAGGGTTATCTTCCATAAATCTCCAGCCAGCCTGGTACAATGCCCAGTACACATTATCTTCACCTCGTAGATCATAGACTTCCTGTGTACGGTACCCATCATCGTAATAAGCTTTTGCGGTACTTTCTTCAGGTGGATTTTGCTTTAGCCTTTTATTGTCTTCTCGAATAAGATGTACAATATAATATTCTGGACCGATTGTCTTTCCAGACTCTAGCGTTTCTTGTAAGAAATAATCACCTGCTTCCTGATAATCGGGACTATTTTTTTCAATGCACCACTCCAATGCCGGTACGATGTCCTTAAACATGGCATAAATCTCACCCTTATGTTCATCTGTAAGAGTCCCTAATATATTTTGATAGCTTTTATCTTGAATGAGTTCCATTGCATTTTGGGAAATGCTAACCGGTTGAGCTACGGCAAGGCCTAACCCTAAACATAAACCAAAGAACGTAAATTTCTTTACATTCGAAAATATTGACAATCTATTATTCATACAATGTAGCTCTTGCAAAAATTTTGTACTTTGCCAATCTCAAACTAAAATTACTTTAACATACTCCACGTAATAGGATTGTTCACGCTGCCTTTGAGTATATTTTATGTAAGTGATTAAAAGGTACAAGCATTGGGTTCCGTAATTGTTCGAATGATAACCATAGGGTGCTGTCGTAATCACTGATACCATTTATATACCTCAAGCCAGGTCTTTCGTTTGCTAAAAGTTTCGGAAAATTACTTAAGTGCTTTCCCCTGTATACACAGAGGGACCTTATTGGTTAGGTTTCTTTTTACTCATTAAATGAACAAGTAAGCGCATCTTTAAGGTACGAGGCATTCATAGTTGTTGTATTTTATTTACAGGAGTAACTGAATGTTGCGCTTCAAAAATTATAACTTGGCATTTTGTTAGCCATCTGACCAATTGATAACATTTATGCGATGATTTCACGCCATTTGTTACTTGACTTACCTGAAAATAAAAGGTCTATTGGGTCACCAAATCGCCAGAGTAGCTCAGTGGTAGAGCAGAGGACTCATAAGCCTTTGGTCGGTGGTTCAAGTCCACTCTCTGGCACCATTTTTTTAAAATTTCAGGGGGAAGTAGCTCAGTGGATAGAGCAGCGGTCTTCTAAACCGAAGGTCGTGGGTTCGACTCCCATCTTCCCCGCCAGGTATTATGCAACCTCGCACCACCCATGAGTAGGTTTAGGTGCATGAACCTCACCAAACAACCTCGATTGGCGCAATAATGCGCAAAAATTGTGCCTATCTTCTGCTTTTATTTCATCCTGGGGCCCTAAATGGCCGAAAGTCACTAAGGTATTACCCGTGTATTGTGCAAATTCTCGTGGGATGTGGCCATGTTGTCCAGACAACCATTCTCGCATAAGATTTGCTTCGCTGAGTCTTTGTCCATCCACTTCAGTACCAAGTACCATTGCTTGCAGTTCATCGGGCCAAGTGCTAGGGTCAGTTCCTCCAAAGAATTGTTTACACCACTCAACCATCTGTGTGAAAAATGCGTGTTTAGCTCTTGATATATGGACGAACTTATTGACTCGAGATACCGTAAATTTTGTATACCATGGAGTAATTCGTGACCTATGGTTATAAAATGTGGTTCTGGACCTTTAAGTATTTTCCCAGACGTCACATTATAAAAAGGTAAATCGCATGACTCTGCATGTACTTTTGGTAATCTAATAAAAGCATGGCAATCTTTTTGGTTTCCATTTATCGAAACACGTGATGGCTTACAAAGCGGAGTTGTTCCTTCATCGAGCACGAACGAAAAACACAAATTTTCGCCCTTATTGTTCAATAAAGTACAGAGATGGTTTAACATCTGATCTCCTGTGGGCAACGTAGCCAGTTGATTCAAATCATCTACTAAATTTGATAATTGTTCTTGAGAAGGCGATACACGTTCATAGCGTCCAATTCCACGCGTTGTAACAGCATCGTTAGTAGCGACACAAATATAGGTTAATAAATTTTCTACACTAGGTTCTAAATTAGCAAACTGTAAATTAAATTGACGGCTAAGTGCTTCAAATGAGTCTGCCTCAATTTGTGAACTTGACCCTTGAAAAGAGCTTCCTGAATTTTGACCTGCCGAATATGCTGATAGTGGTATAGTCATATTAGCAGATTAGTTTATACCAAAGTAAAAGTAATGACAAGTTTTTATTGACAGTACTAACAATTTATGTTTCCCCCAACCCATGAAACGAATTTTACTCTTTTTATTACTTTCGTGTAGTCTAATGCCAGTATCCTACGGTTCACCGAAATGTTTTGCAATACTGTCCCGATGGATGGAGAATATTTATAATAAATTTTGGCCTACAGAAGAAATTGTATTGGATAATGCCATAAAAGATTGCTTGGAGGACTGTATATTTCAGACTGAACATGTTCAATTTTCTTCTATTGTAGATTCGATAGATTTACAAAAGTTACCCGACATTCAGTTTGCAAATCGTTATTCCGTTGAATGCTTAAGGTTAAATACAATTGAAATGGAACTATTGTTGTACAAATTTTACCAAAATGACACATGTCCAAAAGAAAAGCAAACTTTGTATTTTTTAGCCCATTGCCTTTCTTATTACATACGCTTGAAAGAATATGAAAATCCAGGGGCTCCAATTTTGCGATACGTCAGTGTCGAACAAAAACGCATATTAAGTACGGCTCGTAGCATGTGAAAACCTCACCATGAAACAATTTTCACTTTTCTTATTACTTTCGTGTAGTTTAACACCGGTGTCCTATGGTTCGCCGAAATGTTTTGCAATACTGTCCCGATGGGTAGAAAATATTTACAATAAATTCTGGCCGGCAGAAGAAATTGTGTTGGATAATACCATAAAAAATTACTTGGAGGACTGTATATCTCAATCGGAACACATTCAATTTTCTTCCATTGTAGATTCGATAGATTTACAAAAGTTGCCCGACATTCAATTTTCGAACCTTTATTCCGTTGAATGCTTGAGGTTAAACAAAGTTGAAGTGGAACTGCTGTTGTACAAGTTTTATCAAAATGATACATGTCCGAAAGAGAAGCGAACTGTATATTTTCTAGCTTATTGCCTTTCTTATTATATACGATTGAAAGAATATGAAAATCCAATAGCTCCAATTTTACGACACTTACAACGAGAAAAGGAGCGTACCCTGGCAATTTGGCGTAGCATGTAGAAATATTGTCAAAGTAAAAGCTTGTGGCCTTCGATCGATAATCCCATAATTATCTACATGGGCCCGTTGAATTGGAAAAAGAAGTTTTTGAACATGGATGCGGGGGTTACAAAAATTACCGTTGTGAGCAATAAACAACAATCACATTTACCACAAAACACTTTTGTTCCAACCCCTACTCCCATTGAAAATAAGCTTGTGCGCATACTGGATGTAAAAACTTTGGGGAGTGAAGTCATCGACATTTTAAGGCCAGAATTGGATTCTTTGGAAGGATTATCGCCCGCGGATTACCATGCAAAACTGGAAGAACTTATCCAAACCCTACAAGAGCTCAGAAAGGCCGAAAAAAGGCAAGCGCTCGATTTATTGTACCAAGATGCCATTCGAGTTTTGCAAGCGGAAACAGCCCGCAATGATTTACTTGACGAATTACGAATGATGTTGCTTCAGGGTTAGTTTTTATACAAAATTTTAAAAATGTTTCCGTCATTATGAATTTTATAAAAGCATTTCGCCAATTATTGGGCTTGTATATTCTCTTTGTTGTCTTTTCGTGCGCGAGCTTAGATACGTTTGGTGTCTCTAAAAAAGAAAATTTTCTCAACCTAAGCCAACGGATACGATGCCATCCAAAATTAAAGCAGGGCCAGTTGCAGAACGGATTGCGTTACCTTTTGCTCAACAATCCTAATCCCAAAGATCGTATAAGTCTACGTTTGGTCGTCAATGCGGGTGCTTTTATGGAAAAAGATGACGAAGATGGTCTTGCACATTTTATTGAACATATGGTTTTCAATGGCAGCACGCATTTTGCCCCCGGTACCCTTATTCAATACTTTCAACGCATCGGCATGAGCTTCGGAAATGACACCAACGCATTTACCTCCTGGACACATACCGTGTTTCAGCTGGAACTCCCCAACAATGACATGGATACGCTCCAACAGGGGCTCGATGTACTTTATGACCAATGCTCTGAAGGATTATTTTTGCCTCAAGAAATCAACCGAGAACGCGGTATTATCCTTTCGGAATTAAGAGCCAGAGATTCGGCCAATTATCGTGCACACAAAGCTGAATTAGAATTTTTATTTCCCAATCATTTGCTGTCCAAACGTTTTGTTATAGGTACCGAAAGTACCATTAACGCTTTTCAATCTTCAAATTTTTTCGATTTTTATAAACGCTGGTATACACCCGATCGCATGACTTTAGTCGCCGTAGGCGATTTTCGTGACAAACAGATGCAAAAATGGGTCAAGAAACGTTTTGCCAATATCTCCAAAAAGCCAATAATACCTTCTCTCCATTTCGGTCAACTTATCCAACCTAAAGATGGTATGTCCATAAAAGTGTACCGTGACAAAGAACTCACAAGTACATGTTTTGCCTTGTCCGCTTTGCATACTGTACCTATTCTTAAACACAATAGTCTCAAGCAAGTCCAAAATCAGTGCGTTTGGCAACTGATTGATATTATGCTCAAATACAGAATGGATGAGCTTGTCAAACAATCACATTTGCAGGACGGTAACTTCAATTTTTTTGCCGACCTTCCAGGGTTAGAAAGCGCGAGTATCAACTTCTGGTCTAAAAATGAAGATTTTGAAGCTACGTGCAAAGAATTAGAAAAATTCTTCAGACACACGAATACGTTTGGTTTTTCACAAAAAGAGCTCGATTTAGCCAAAAAAGCTTTTAGAAAAGGCTTACAGGAAATTGCAGATGCAGAACATACGGATTCTAACCTGCAAGCCGATACTATCGTGTCTGCCATCATTTCCAAATTAACTTATGTTTCCGGATCACAGGCACTTGCTTATTTTAATCGGTTGGAAAGTTCCTTAACACCTGAATTGTGCAATAGGGTGTGGAAAAATTTGTGGGACGAAGGTTTGTATTTATTTGTGTACGGTGATCTACAAGATACGGTCCATGAACAACTTATCCAAGCAATTTGGACAGCCAACCAGCAACAAGTTTTACAACCTAACCCTGGTAAAAACGTTACTGTTTTCAAAAAGCCTACTTTTGGCTCAGTTCCTGGAGAAATTGCCGATACTCAACTTTACCCGGACGTACAGGTGGAATGCCTGCGTTTCAAGAACAACGTACGGGTCAACTTGAAGAAAACAGATTTTGAAAATAACCGAATTTTAATTTCTGTTTCCTTGGGAGCAGGTATGCTCTCAATCCCTGATAAACAGTGGGAAGGGCTATCACATCTCATCTCTTCTTCTTTTGTAGGCGGAGGACTCGTTCAATGCGACGCAACCACTGTCAATTGGCTATTTGCAGATAAATCAGTTAATCTGGATTTTGACGTTGGAGATGATGCCTTTGCATTTAAAGCCAAAACAACGCGCGAACATTTAGAAGATCAGCTTAATTTAGTTGGAGCCTATATCTTGGAACCAGGATACCGACAAGAAGCTCTTGACTTATTCAAAAAGAATATACCTGCGTGGTACCACTTTTTTACGCACACACCCGAAGGAGTCTTAAAAAGTCAAATTCCAAGATTTCTGACCAACGAAGATCCACGTTTTGGTTATCCAAAACCGTCTATCATTGTGCAAAGAAATTTTGAAGAAGCGCAGCGTTGGTTAAATCCTGTCTTTGAAAAGGATTATATGGAAATTGCCGTTGTGGGCGATTTCGATCGAAACGAAACGATAAAAATCCTTCAATCCACATTTGGGGCATTACCCGAAAGAACTGCCGGTAAAAATCGTTTTGAACAAGAACGCACGGTAGAATGGCCCACACGTCCTCAAATCAAAGGTTTTACATGCGATTCCATCGTAGACAAAGGGCTCATTGAGGTCATTTGGCCTACAGAGTCTATCTGGAATGTTGATCATGTTAGAAAACTAAATATTTTGGGCGACATTTTGGAGAATCGACTCCTTTTCACAATCCGTCAAGCCATGGGTGATACTTACTCCCCCAAAGTTGTATGTCAACACAGCGAAACGTTTACCAACCGGGGTGCCATAGCCGCTGTCCTATCCATAGATCCTCAAAAGGCAAGTGACTTGGCCCATAAAATTGTTTGTATTGCCAATGAAATTGCCGAACAAGGTATTACATCCGACGAGTTAACACGCGCCATCAACCCATTTGTCACAAATCTTAAAGATTCGCTTCAAACCAATGCTTATTGGATGAACATTATTCGTAACGCACAAGAGTATCCCGTGAAACTCACTTGGCCTGTAAACTGTATGCAAGCTTATCAAGCCATACAAATTCAGGATGTGCAGCAAATGGCTCAACTCTACTTAAAGGCGAACAATGCATTACAAATTATCATAGCCCCTCAGGCGAAGTAAGTTGTATTTTTGAAATAACGTCGGGATACAAAGACCGAAGAGAAATTGCAAATGCACGCTTATTTTCTGGAGAGTAACTGTCACGTGCGAAAGTTGGTATTTGTTCCCATGAGAAGATGCTTTCGCAACCGAGTGTTTTTAAGGTTTTTAAGAAAGAACACAGCATAAAAAGGGCATCTGTACGTAACGGTGGATTTGATAAGAACACCTTACGAATGCTAAAGACCATGCTTTGTAGAATCTTTCGGCGCACACCATAATTTGTGCTGTACCATCATTCGACCGTAACAGATTTTGCTAAATTGCGCGGTTTATCTACGTCGCAATGACGCGCCAACGCCATATAGTAAGCAAACAATTGCAACGGTAAAACGGTAATAATCGGTAGAATTGCTTCGGCTTCGCACATTTGAGGTAGGTAAATAATATCATCGTAAGCTTTGGAAGGTATTTCGAACCCTTCTATCCCGATTGCAATCACCTTGCCTTTTCGAGCCTTGACTTCCATCATATTACTAATTGTTTTATGCAACAACAAAGGATCCGTTGCCAAAAACAAACTGGGATATTTTTCATCCACCAAAGCAATGGGACCGTGTTTTAGTTCAGCAGCCGGATAAGCTTCGGCGTGTATGTAAGAAAGTTCTTTCAATTTAAGGGCTCCCTCGAGAGCGATCGGATACAATATTTGACGACCTAAAAATAAAAAATGTTCGTAGTGTGCGTAAGCTTTTGCAAGCGATTTTATGGGTGTGTCGCAGGCATTTAACACATGGCTTGCCAACGTTGATAACGACTTTAACGCACTCACGAAACTGTATCCTTCGGAGAAGCTCATGCCGCGCATTCGTCCCAAATACAGGGCTAACATAGCCAATGTGCAAACTTGTCCCGTGAACGCTTTTGTGGATGCTACACCAATTTCTGGACCCGATCGCTGATAGATACCCCCATCAGACTCGCGTGCGATGGTGGATCCAACCACGTTGGTAATGGCCAATGTACGAAAACCCTTTCTTTGAGATTCTCGCAGGGCAGCCAACGTATCGATCGTTTCTCCCGATTGGCTGACGACGAATACGAGCGTGTTTTTTTCCAAAGGTGCATTGCGGTAGCGAAATTCGGAAGCACATTCGACTTCAACGGGCATACGCGCATATTTTTCAATCAAATTTTCTGCCACCAAGCAAGCGTTATAAGCGGTCCCACAGCCTAATAATAAAAGCCTATCTATTTGCCTTAATTCGTGTGCAGACATCCTCAAGCCTCCCAGGTGTGCGGTGCTATTGTCCTGCGAAAAACGGCCTCGTATCGTATTATCCAATGCCGTCGGTTGTTCAAAAATTTCTTTCTGCATGTAGTGAGAATAATGGCCCAAGTGAGTAAAATTAACATCCCAATCAATTGTCTCCACATTTGGACTGATGGGCACATTACTAAAATCCTGAATGCTAAAATTTTTGCCCTGAATGTGAATAATTTCATTATCGGCCAAAAAAACAGCATCCTTTGTATGTCCGGCAAAAGCACCTACATCGCTTGCCAAAAATAATTCATCTTCGTGTACACCTAACACTAGAGGCGAACTTTTTTTTGATCCAATCATTTCCTGCGGACAATCTTTACACAAGACAACGATTCCATACGTTCCCTGTACTTCGAGTAAACTTGTGCGTACACTTTCCAAAAACCGTTTTGAAGGCACCAAAGTGTGCAGCCGACCGTAGTGATAGGCGATTAAATTACACAAAACCTCTGAATCCGTATCGCTTTTGAAAGAAAATCCTTCTTTTAAAAGAAAATTTTTTAACGGTACATAATTCTCTATAACGCCATTGTGAACCAAAATAATTTTTCCGTCACTGCTACAATGTGGATGCGCGTTCGCTTCGCAAATTTCACCGTGCGTTGCCCATCGCGTGTGGCCTATGCCCATACTACCATGCATCTTTTTTTGATTTGTTATTGCCGATAAAGCGTCAACGCGACCCACCGATTTTAAAATTACAAAGGAATTATGATTGCCATCGTTAACGGCGATCCCAGCAGAATCGTACCCCCTGTATTCTAAACGCTTTAAGCCATTCAATAAAACTTGTGTTGCGTTACTTTTTCCTATATAACTAATTATGCCGCACATGCGTCAAATACTTTTAGGTAAAAATACCCTTGTATCAAGTTTAAAGTTATGAGCCATTGTAGTTCAAACGTTTGCTGTATTATCATGGGAGGTGGACGTGGTACCCGATTGGCCCCTTTAACCCAAGTTCGTTGCAAACCTGCCGTTCCTTTGGGAGGTAAGTATCGTTTGGTAGACATTTCCATTAGCAATTGCCTCAATTCTGGATACAATAAAATTTACCTACTAACGCAATTCAATACGGAGTCTCTTCATAGACACATTCAAGAAAGTTATCGTTTTGACTATTTTTCAGGTGGTTTTGTGGAGATTTTATCGGCGGAACAAACGGAGCGTAACGATGCGTGGTATAGAGGAACGGCCGATGCCGTTCGCCAAAACCTCATCCACATTGCATTGAAAAATAACTCAACCGTTATTATATTGTCGGGAGACCAGTTGTATCGTATGAATTTGCAGGAATTTGTACAGCAGCATACAATGACGCAAGCGGATATTACCATCGCTACCAAAGCGGTACCCACAACCCAAGCTCACAAATTTGGCATTATGCAGGTTACCCCCGATTGGCATATTGAACGTTTTGTGGAAAAACCTAATGATCCTGAAATTTTACAGTTTTTACAAATTTGCCCGGTCCTTCGTGCACGTGTCAAAGACGCGAATGATCAGACTTATTGTTGGGCCTCCATGGGTATTTACGCTTTCAAAGCAAATGTCCTTAAAGAATGTTTAGATTCGGAAGATCACGATTTTGGACACGATATTATTCCAAGGGCTTTGGCCAAATATCGACTTTGCAGCTATTTTTTTAACGACTATTGGGAAGATATTGGGACCATTTCATCCTTTTTTGAAGCCAATTTAATGCTCACTGACAATTTGCCTCCATTTGATTTTTACAATGAAATGGCTCCCATTTATTCTCGGCCAAGGCATTTGGCCGCTTCCAAACTAAACAGTTGTACCGTCAATCATTCCATTGTTGCCGAAGGATGCATTGTGACTAACACCAACCTCAATCGGTGCATTATTGGCATTCGGTCTATCATTCGAGGTGGATCGCAACTGGAAAATGTTTATATGATGGGTGCAGATCGTTACGAACGGCTTGACCAGTTATCCGAAAATGAAAACAATCATCACCCACATTTGGGTATAGGGAAAAACTGCTACATTCGTAACGCCATCATCGATAGGAATGTGCGCATTGGCAACAACGTTCGATTATCTCCCGAAAGTAAACCCGATGGATTTCATCAGGGGCCCATTTTTATCAAGGACGGCATCTTGTGCATCGCGAAGGATGGTATGATACCCGACAACACCATTTTGTAGCCTACAACAACCTTTACACAAAACAAACACTCTGCTTAAAATGGGATTTCCATCGGATATAATAGGTTCTTAATGGAGCCTATTCATATGTTTTGCTGCTCTCTATCTAATCACTTCTGGGCGCGTGGTGGAGCAGTTTGCCGACTTTATTGAATTGGCAGTCATACGATAGAACTTGCTATTTTGGATCCGAATAGTAGGATACGATTCCATGTTGTTTTTACTGGCCGCTTCATGTATCTGGGCTTGTTCTTTTTCTATTATTAAAGGATATTTAACCGGGATAGATCCTGTTTTGGTAGCCTTTCTCCGACTGCTGATTACTTTCCCAATTTTTTTAGCAATGACCCGATGCTGTGGATTAAATTGCAAATTTTTTTTTATCTGCTCACAGTGGGCGGCATTCAATACGGATTTATGTTTTCCTTCTACTTGTTAACATATCAATACTTAGAAGCTCACCAAATCGTTCTTTTGGATCTCACAACCCCCATTTATGTTTTCATCTTTTATAACCTATGGAATAAAAAATTTTCTTGGGTCTCGTGTCTTCTAGTATTGATTTCCATTATTGGAGCGGGTATTGCTTTATACAAGCCGGGGTTATCTTCACCTATTATGTCCAAAGGCTTTGTTTGCATGCAACTGGCCAATGTATGTTTTGCGTGCGGTCAGGTTATGTACAGGCGATTTTCTCTGCAACATCCTGACATTCATCATCATCAAATCTTCGGTTTTATTTTGTTGGGTGGCTTGGTGGTGACAGCATTGAATGCTACGCTACATAGCGCCTGGAACCACTTGGCGTTTGTAAATACAACACAAATTTATGCTTTGTTATACGTTGGTATCATATCTTCCGGTTTAGCTTTTTTATGTTGGAACAAAGGTTCTGTCCAATGCAAACCGGCCACCTTAGCTGTGTGTAACAATCTAAAAATTCCCTTGGGTGTGTTGGCGGCACATTTATTTTTAGGTGAAGAAATCATGTGGATTCGTTTTTGTATTGGGGGAAGTCTATTGCTTTCAATTATTATTATCGTGGAATTAACGCAACTCGGACAGGGACAAGAAAATTAAGTGGACCTCATTCCATGGCACCCAAATATTCACGTACTGCGATCATCCAATGGTATTTTAGCCATCCACAAACCGAGCGGCTTAATGTCTCATCCCAATAAGGAAAATTGCAAGGTTGCCAACAGTTTAATCTTGGCTCCCTACAATTTGCAACGTGAAGCCTACATCATCAAAAATGAATTTGTGTATTTATTGAACAGATTGGATAGTCCAACATCGGGTGTGGTGCTTTTAACAACCCATACGTCCGTGGCCCGTAAAGTACGCGAAGCTTTTCGTTACGGTCGTGTAAAAAAAATATATCAGGCGCTTGTAAAAGGGCATGTACCGCAAAGTACTTTGTGGAAAGATGCTTTGCGTACCGTTAAAAATGAGAAACAACAGCTGCGTTCTCGTTGCCAACATGGAGGCATGGACACACAAACCGAAGTACATGTGGAACGTTATGGGCAATTGAAAGAACACGCGTATACACAACTTATGTTGTGTCCACGGACAGGACGTACCCATCAATTACGCGTTCAGTGTGCATCCAGAAAATTTCCCATTTTAGGTGATAAAACATACGGTGATTTTGCTTTTAATCGGTCATTGCATTTAAAACGCTTGTATTTGCACGCATATTTTATTGCTTTCGACATAGATTTAATCCATTTTGAGGCAAAAGCAGATTGCCCATGGTCGGACGATGTGCAAACGATCTTGACGGGGTAATTGTGGAGACATTGCATACAGGCTCATTTGAGAGATTAAACAAGCATGACGGTCAAGGAGTACCGTATGTTTTGAACATTGTAAGGCTTCGTTAGTTACCTAATATGTTAGTTACCTAATATAACTGACTGAATGGAACGAAAGGGAAAAAACAACAAACAAAAGTGCACAAGTCATATCTAAAGATCGTTTTTCAAATCTACAAAATTGTGAGCCTACTGGTTTCACAAAACATTACGGTTAGGGTCTTTTTGGAAAGTGTACTTTTGAGCATTAAAAACTGATCAATCCGGTGTATTTAAAAAGAACCGTGCAATGCTGCTGCCAATACTAGGTATTGAGCCAAAGACACTTTTCTGTCGTTCATGTTACCCGCAATGCATTTTTTCTAGACTTGATTTAAATGTATCATAGTATTTGTTTACGGTGCAATATTTCCCACGTTTAATGGAAGCTTACGGTAAGTTCTCGGGTAGACACATGGGTTTACGATACCATTGAGTTCAGTGGAAGATAAGACTATATAGTTCCGCCGAAAAGACCCGATAGGTCAATGGGATAAGTGGTAGGATTAAAACCGAAGGAAAGTTTCTTGATCACTGAAAAGTGTCTTGGAAACAACCATGAAGTAAACTTTTTTAACTCTATTGGCAAGCAGCCATGCACATTCAATGCTCCTTAAATCGTATCCGTTCGCTTTTCAATACATAAAGCATTTGTTTACATTCAAAGCACATTACAATCTTGCCAAGGATTTGAAGGCCTACGACTTAAGGTATGATAAATTATGTAATACTTTTCTCATTCAATTTCATAAGCGCCATTTTTAAGCTTGTCCCTGTTTTTATTTCATTCCCCATCAACGGAATGCAAGACACGTATGCGTACTTCTTGCTTGCTTATCAGAGAAATCATCCCTTAGTTTAATGTAACGAAATAAAAACACTGAAAAAACATGCTCGCCATTATAGATTCTGGGAGTTTACACGGCATTGAAGCATTTCCGGTACACGTGGAAGTCAACACGGGTGAGCGAGGTGAATTGCGTTGGGTGATCGTTGGGCTTCCCGACACGGCTGTTAAAGAATCGCAAAATCGTGTATTTTCAGCACTTGGTAACAGTGGATTCCGCTTACCAACTTCGCGGACAACCATCAACCTGGCTCCGGGAAATTTGCGTAAAGAAGGGCCCTTTTACGATCTACCTATGGCCTTGGCAATCATTGCGGCGACGCAACAATCTACATTATCTTTGGCATCCCAATTTCTTGTCGCCGGCGAACTTAGTTTATCGGGCCAAACACGTCCCATTGCAGGGGCATTCAACCTAGCTTTGCTGGCAAAAAAACTGCATAAACGAGGCTTACTCCTGCCCAAAGAATCTGCATTGCCGGCCACATTTGTCGAAGGTATTGAAGTATACGGCGTAGAAACCTTAAAGCAATGCGTTGAATTCCTCAGTCAACGCCTCTCATTGAGTCCTTTGCCGCACACGTTGTGTGCAAATTCAAACACCGCAGATTTTATCTACGACCTTTCCGCAGTCCGTGGACAAAAAATTTTAAAAAGAGCCGTCGAAATTTCCGTGGCAGGCAATCACAATTTACTGATGATGGGGCCTCCCGGATGTGGAAAATCTATGATTGCAAAATGCATTCCGGAACTTATGCCTAATCCGGCGCATAAAGAATGGCTAGAAATATTGCAAATCCAATCTGCCTGCGGCTTCAATAACGACCCTACTTTGTACAAACGTCCTTTTCGGTCTCCGCATCACAACATCAGCGACGCAGGCCTCATCGGTGGTGGCATCATTCCTCAACCGGGAGAAATTTCACTAGCTCACGGAGGTGTATTGTTCTTGGACGAACTTCCAGAATTCCGCAGATCCGTCCTGGAAATGTTGCGGCAACCTTTGGAAGAGGGCAAAGTAACCATTGTGCGCACCAGTGGTAAGCTCACATTTCCGTGTCAGACGTTACTCATTGCCGCACTTAACCCGTGTCCTTGCGGTTACTTGGGGAGCCGGCAACGTCGATGCCAGTGTTCCAGCGTTCAAATACAAAAATACAGAGCCCGCATCAGCGGTCCACTTTTAGATCGCATGGACCTGCAATTGGAAGTACAGCCTGTGGATTTATCGGCGTTTCAAACAACCCTACCCATGGAAGAAAAATCTACGGATGTCAAAAAACGCATCGCAAAGGCTAGGGACATGCAGTTGGAAAGGGCAAAAACGTACAACGCCTACCTTTCGGCCACACAAGTCGATCGATTTTGCTATCTCAATACACAAGAACAGCAGTGGTTGCATAAAGCTTGCGAACAGCTTCAAATATCGGCACGCGCTTATCATAAAATTCTTAAAATCGCTCGAACGATTGCCGACTTGTCCGGCGAATCTTGCATTCAAAGGCAACATCTCATGGAAGCCATGCAATATCGTTGCTTTGATCGAACTTGGCAATGATTCGCACCTTAACCTTCGTAAAATTAAATTTACCACAATTGACCCTATCTATTTTTCACTAAAATAATGCAATACTCAACCCCCTTGCAAAGGCGCCTACATTAGCTTTTATATTCTCAATATAGGCATTTAACGCCTCCATATTTTGCTCCGATAATGAAATACCCATGTTAAATACTTGCCCTCGGGCCGTCTCTATTGACTGTAGAAACAACTCTGGATTGAAAAGCTTTTTTGCCTCATCAATGCGTTCTTCTAACGGTCTACTTGCCAAAAAGTAGTGTATGATTTGATCCTGCATTCCAAGATAGTGGCGTATATCATTTCCATTTTTAAAACCCTCAAATACGCTGTCAGGATTACTTAAATTACCGAAATCGAAATCAATAATTTTATATCCAACTATTTTATTTTCATCGCAGATAAGACCAATGTTTCCGTCATTTGTCACCAAATCAGATAATCCGAAGATTCTGCCCACGATATCCGCCATAACAAGTACTTGAATAACAAAAGGGTTTACCTGATTTTGATCCAGTATTTTACTTTTATAATCAGCCACATTGCATAATGTTTGATTTTCTCTTATCTGAGCATAAGTATGGAACTTTGTTGAAGTACCTGAACTAGCATCTTGAGTTGCAATATAAAAATCATTTAAATTATCCCAGAAAAAATGCGCTTCCGCTCCCAATCCAGAATGTTCAAGGAATTTGTACACGAACAACTCTCTTATATCCACAGGCTTCGCACCGCTTGAATGTGTAGATCTTAACCCATTACGATGTGTTTTTATGTGATATTTCACGGATTTCCCTGTATCAAGTGTAATTATCATAATATTCCCGAGTTGATCTCCACCTTTTTTTTCTCCAAAACTTATTTTTTGTAAATTAGTAAAACAATTCCCGAAGTATTCTGCCGCTTTACATTGACATACAATCTGTGGTTGATCCTGAAGTATTTGACCTACAAAACCTGCATTAATCCTTGATCCTGGCCTTAGCACAAGGCCCCGAGAAGTCTTCTTTACTTTCATAGGACTCCTAAGCGCGTATGCTGTCTCTGGGTTTTGTGTATCTTCCGACAACAACGCAATATATATGTCATCCAAGTCTTTTATAAAATCTAATACTTGGCGATTTCTTATTTGGCTGTTTACTATTGTAGTTCTTACCATTTTCACAGCCTCTGACTGTATTGCAAGGTCATCGCTTTGCATTTGACCTGCATACTGAAACAAGTGACTTACGTTTTCTGGTTGCAGTAACCGCGACCATTGGGGATCATTTGCAATATTGACTACCCTGTCCGATAACAACTGAATAGATGCGGCATTCAAGTCTCTTGTAGGAATTTTACTTTGTACCTCCTGCAATAATGCATCCCTAGCTAGTGTTAGGCTGTCTTCTAACATTTGCTTTACCCTGGGACTACCTAAAGCATTGACCCTGGGTACCACATTAGAAGAGTTATTTAGCTCTTTTACAAGATCATGGTATGTCTTATATAATATACTCCCAGTCATTCGTACAGCCTCTGACTGTATTGCAAGGTCATCGCTTTGCATTTGACCTGCATACTGAAACAAGTGACTTACGTTTTCTGGTTGCAGTAACCGCGACCATTGGGGATCATTGGAAGTCAAAGCACAGATTCTATCCGCTAATTCTCTCAAATCCACCGCTGCATTGCCCACAAAAGGCATTATACAAAATAAAACCACACCAAAGACTTTCTTTATCTTGATACTCATATTTATACTACCTAAGTTGTTTTTCTTAAAAGTCAATTATTTTTCTACTTTTTTAAAAACTCATCTTTCAATGGCTAAGCAACTTACTTTTTGATTTCAGCGAATTATTCCCATAAAAATCGTCACAGCTAAAATCAATTCAAGTCAGGGATAATCAAAGCTATGAACACCTTCTTTTATATCATCTCCGTCAAACAACGACCCGCCTTGATATATATCAACAAAATCATTTCACTCTTCTCTTTTTCCTGTCCACTAACAACCTGGGAAAAATTGCAGAGTTAGGCTAACTTTGAGGCAACTCTAATCCTTTTGCAAATGCATTTACATTAGCCTTTACCTGCGCAACGTATATAGCCAATGCGTTAGAGCTTAGCTCCAGACTTTGTACTTCTTTTTCGGCAGCATCAATTGCGTCTGAAAACACCCTCGGTTTGAACCTTTCCCTTGCTACTGCAATACGTTCTTGTCCTTTGGGGGTTCCCAAAAAATAGTTTACAATTTTATCCACTGCTCCAAGATAAAAACGTATATCATTGCCTCCAAGAAAACCTGGAAATATCGCGTTAGGTCGACTTATACGCCCAAAACTGAAATCAATAATTTTATATGCCGTAATTTGATTATCATTACAGATAAAACCTATATTACCACTATTGGTTATCAAATCGGATAAACCAAAAATTCGACCTACAACATCCGACATAACAAGTGCTTCAATAATCATAGGATTTACCTTATCTTCCGATGTTAAATCCCATCTCTTATAATTCGTAACACCACCTAATGACTTCTTATCTCTTACTTGATCATAAGTTAAAAATCTGTGTACGGCATCGGGGCTGGCATCTCTGGCTGCAATATAAAAATTCTCTAAATCATCCCAAAAAAAATGTACTTCAGGACCCAAACCAGAATATTCAAGGAATTTGTACACGAACAGCTCTCTTATATCCACAGGCTTCGCACTATTTGAGCCTCCAGATTTTAATCCACCAAGATGTGTTTTTGTATAGTAATCTATGGTTTCCCCTGACGTCAACGTGACTCGTACGATATTACCCGCTTGGATTCCAGATTCTTTTTCCATGAAACTCACTGCTTGTAAAGAATCACCAAATTTATTCGCAAAATATTCCATTGCTTTACATTTAAGTATGACATGAGATCGATCATCAAGCACTGCCATTGCAAAACCTGCATCAATTCCAACATCCTTGTTACTTAAAATGAGTGCCTGAACACCACGCCTTATTTTCCCAGGAGTTTTGAGCTTGCGTTCTACCTTCGATAACGATAAATCCTTTAGCGTGCAGACTTTTTCAGTCAGCAATGCAACATACGCATTATCCAAGTCTTTTATGAGATTAAATACCTTGAGGCCTGTTATCCCAAATAACGCAACTCTTATTTTTTTCACAGCTTGTGCTTGTATTACGGGATCATCTACTCCCATTTGATCTGCATACTGTAACAGTGATGGATCATCTAAAGCACGGACCTTATCCGCTAAACTGGACAAATCCACTGCTGCATTGCCCACAAAAGGCATTGCGCAGAATAAAAACATGATAAAATTTTTCCTTACACTCATGGTTTTTATCGTGTGATGTTTTATATTCAAAAGTCAACCATTTTTATGCTTTTTGATTTTCAAGTTATCAAATTGGCAAAAGGTTGCATTCTTGTGTACTTCAACATTGTTTGAAAATTCATTTTCATAAGGATAAACGACGTAAAAGCGCTTTAGGCGAGTAGTCTAACAAACATTGCCCGACCGAACCAAAGCTTGGGCGAACTCTAAATCTTCCTTCGTATCAATGGCCACCGGTCGATAATTTGTCTCGTATGTGGCAATACGATACCGACTGGATAAAAAACGTAACTGTTCCAACGATTCCGCTACTTCCAATTCACTAGGCTCTATTTGCGCATAATAACTTAATAAATCACGACGGTATCCATAAATTCCAATGTGCCCCCAAAACACGCACCTATTTAACCAATCTGACGCGGCATACCCTCTCACGAAAGGGATTGGATTGCGCGAAAAATACAGTGCGTTTTTTTTACCATCCAAAACAACTTTAACGACGTTCGGATTGAATAAGTCTTCTTGGCTCTGTATTCTAAAAATGGGTGTTAGGATGCTCGCCTCTGTGCGATTCGTTTGATCCAACAAGTTTTCAACAAGCACCGGATCCACAAAGGGTTCATCTCCCTGCACGTTGAAAATCCAATCGCCTCGTATATGCGATACAACCGACGCAATGCGTTCACTTCCCGAACAACACTGAGGTGAAGTCAACAAAGCTTCCACCGATAACGCCTTTGCCAATGTCAAAATCTCTTCATTATCCGTAACGACGTAAATATCTTTACAACGACGCACACGCTTCATACGTTCAATCACGTGTTGAACGACAGGCTTTCCGCATAAATCGGCTAACATTTTCCCCGGAAAACGCGTCGAAGCCATACGCGCAGGAATGACAATTGCACATCGATTCATAAACCATACCCTATTTTATCAATTATTCTACTTGTTGTAAATATTGCTTCACCAGTTGCTCATCCAACAATTTGGCATCCAACATTAAGGTATAAATTTGACGCGCTACATTTTTATCTTTTGTGTGCTGCGCTAAAACCAATAAACAACGGGTTAACCAATAGATTTCTCTGCTATTCAGTTTTTCCTGATCACTTTCTTGGAGAAAAGGATAACATGTATCCCACAATAACTTCTGCGCCACATTCCATTCTCCGCGATCTATTTGAATGTAAGCCAATTGTAAAGTCACCTCTAAATAAAGTGAAAGTGGTAAATCCTTTTGGGCCAAAATTTTTTCTAACCGTTGTATACAATGTGTAATCATGGGACTTAATAAAGCTAATTCACACCGTACCCAACATAACTCACAGAAAGCGCGCATCGAAATTTCGGTAGCCGTAATGCTTAAGTCTGCAAAAATATTTTTTGCAGCCTCCATCTGATTTAGATTTATGAGCAAGGTCCCCTGCTTAATTCTTGCATGAAAACAAACCGGATGCCGCGGGTAATGATCCAACAATTGCTGTAAAATCTGTAATGTTTCTTGCGCGTACAACAAACCTCTTTTTTCACAGTAAGTCGCCGCTTGCAATAAAGCAAATGGAGCAAACGATACCGTGGGAGAACGTTGGACAAAATCTAAAAGGATTTGTTGTGCACGCATGTATGCCTTTTTCTGCGCCAATATTTGTACCCATTCAGACAATGCCGACGCAATCATTTCTGTAGACAAAATATCCGACGTACACGCCTGTTTTAAATACTGTTCTGCCATCGTATCTTCCCCCAATTTAGCAAACACCAACCCTTTCAACAACGTAAGTTCCATTTTGTCTTCTTCCAATGTTAACCGTTCATCTAAGTCACTAAAACACTGTAAAGCTTGGTCCGTATCATCCAACTGTAACAAACATTTTCCCTTTAATAACATAAACCGATCCCATAAATGCATTTTTAAAAAATGAAATTCATTCTGCTCCAAGAAAAGTAAAGCCTGCTCGTAATCTTGACGATCGAGTAAATGTTGCGCATACACAAGCTTCAATTCAGCCCTACGCACAGGTGTTAACAGAGACAAATCGGAACAAACGTCCAACTGCTGCTGTATTTCCTGCTGTGTTTCTTCGCACAAAATGCCACTTAAAACCCATTTGTAGGCCAGTTCTTCGCGTACATCAAATGCCAACGTACTTCCTAGAAGTTCCTGATACAAGTAGTACGCTCGATTGTAATCTTCGTCTAAAAAATATAAATCAGCCTGCAAAGAAGTATAATAATCTATTTCCGACTTTAGCAATGCACATCTTTTAGCTTCATTCAAATCATCCGCTATGAGACGATAATGCGGTGGATCTTGCAAAAAATGTATTTTGGCCAACAATAGATAAGCGTTCTTTTTTAAATTTTCCGGCAGTTTCAACACTATGTTTTGCAATTTTTGTTGAGCATTCTGTATTTGATTCTGTTTTATTAGAAATTCAATCTCAATCAACCTTAGATAATAAGCCCAGCGGTGCCACTGGCGCTTACGAAAGAATTTTTGCAAAACACGCATTTGAGAACCCACTTCGTTAACATCCATAGACAACAACCACGTTTTCAGCACCGAATCCACCCAGGCAGGCATTTCTTGTACAGATTGTAAAGCCTCCAATAGAAAAGCACTTGAATCTTCCTTTAAGATAGTTTTAATACGCATCAACCACAAATAGTAAACCGATTTTTCCTTAGATTCCACATGAGGGTCCTGCAGTAAACTTTTTAACAATCCTTGCATTTCATCCCATTGTTTTTGCCCAAACAACGCTACCAAATACGTTTGTACATAATTGGCGGGGAAAAGTAGGATATCGTTTGTTTTTCCAAAACATGCAATCTTCAACTTCATTTGCAAGGCTATCTCTAATAATCCTTGCCACTTGTGCTCTCCAACAATCTCCCGGATCCGTTGCCACTGCGCACACCACTGAGGACTATGCATCGGATATGCTACGACCGATTGTACCAGTAGGTACCAAATTTTTTCTTCGATAAACTGAAAGTCAGATAGTCGATAACGCATGACAAGTGATGCATCGATCTTCTGTTGCGTCATCCAAGTAAACAAACTACACGTCAACGCGTAGCTTGCATCTTTCAATGATAAGCTCTTCTGACGTAACATGGCCACAAAATCGTTTTTTTGAAAAGCAACCCTAGACATGTACGTACGCACTCGGCTTCCCAGTGGGAATTTAAACAAAACGTACGAACGCAAGTATTGTTCAGCCAATTCGGGCAACTCAAAATTTAACGCCACAGAAGCAGTCGTTAAACATTTATCTAAGTCAACTCCATACTCACACTTTGCAGGTATAGGGAACAAAAGGATTGCACAAGCAAATAGATATGTATGCCTAGAAAAAATTATTTTCACCGCTCACTTATCCTTCGTACAACATAATAATCCAGCGTATTTCCCAACTATCTTCGGTGGAATTTTTTGAACGTTTTTTCCACTTAAATTGCGTATCTACTTTCCAAGTATTAGCAGCAATCGTCGACCATGTGTACGTTTGACTTATAATATCAGGCGTATGCGTATCTACACTCAAAGAAGCGGTCAACACATTGCGTGCATTCAAGCGATAAGATACGGACAAAGCATCTTGATTGGTAACACCGCTATGCTCTGTTTTTGCCGTGTAGGAATGCGTACAAGAAATACGCCACAAATCATTTTCATGAAAAGAAAGCGTTGTGTTGGCTTCGTTAAGCTTTTTTTGTCTAGGATCTATGCGCGCAGATAAATTCCAGCTAAAAAATGAAGCCGGCGACCACTCCGTATCGACAAAGAAGTCTGATAAAGTCGTTTGGTTATCCATCCGTTTTAACCTGAAATCTTGATAAAAACTACATTTGAACCACTGTTTGGGGTTACCTGTATTATAGTTTGTATACAAATAATTTTCTAATCCAACACGCAGTAGATGCACGTCATTGAGATCATCGCAATCCCTTCGATTCAATAAATCAATTTCCTGAAAAGACGTTTTGACTTCATCATTTTCACGATCGATCGCCGGAATGTGACCTCTTCCCGCATGTCCATTTGGAAGGTATCGATACTGCACAACCGGGGTACAAAGGTGTCTGAGATTATGTATATTCCAATACTCGTTTTCAAACATGTATTCACCGTAAAACTTGAGTCGTAAATCAAACCCAACTTGACCTAAAAAACGTTCGTAATCTTTATGCGCCGCACCCTGTAATCCCCAATATTTTAGGGTACGCGCTCCCGCAACAGGTGTCACAGTACACCAAGATGATAAATCACAAGGCACCGAAATGCCAGCAAACATGTCTGCGCGTCTCAACTCTTTTTCCTGCAAGTCCTTTGTTGCCCCCACAATGGGCTTTTCTCGCAAATGACTGAACCCTACACCCCATTGATAGTAGGCTGGAGTATCTTTTAAACAAACCGGCAAATATTCGAATCGTATTTCCGGCAAACGTTCTTGAATGCGCTGGAAATTGTTAAAACGGTAGCGGGCCGTTATGCTCGTAATTGAATTTTCTGCACGGTGCGCTACTTCGGCAAAATTATCCGGATGCTGTCGGGTACCATCGTGATCATCCGGCCGAAAATCTTTGATCACATTTGCATCCTTCCTCCATTCTATCTGCGTAACCAAATCCGTTTGCCCTCCCAAGTTTTGCCTATGTTGCCAATCGACAAAAAAACGTGGATTCTCAAGCGTTTCCCCATTCAAAGTACGCGAAGAAGCATCCGCATCGTGAATGCGAGCTCCTTTGAACCGACCCGCAATGTTTTCTGTATCGTATTCCAAAATGCCTCCCACCAAAAATTCTCTTTTTCTGTAATAATCCGCCATCAAACCAGGTTTTACAGACCATCCCATGTTGAACAAAATATCGTTTCTCACGTAGCGCCCATAATCTTTACTACGTTTAATAAGCCCAATATCCGACTTCCAACGCACGGTTGATTCTTTAAAATCGTGTCTATAGTAGGGTGTAAAAAGAATGGGTACACAGCCTACTCGAAAAAGAGCGTCTTGCAGTTCCAGATACCTATTGCCGTACAAAGTACCCGCACGCGCGTGAACGTTAAGACCTATCCAACTTTTCCCATTATAATAAACATCTACGTCATCTGCGCGTAAATGCTCTATGGGTCCCCTCAAATTGCTTCCCGCGATCCCGTGGCCCTTCAATTCCAAACGAAATTTTGGCATTTCTACGCTCTTATCTCGCAAATAATATTGCCCCCAAGATGCAACAAGGCGAAGCGCATTGCGCGTTACTTTCACCTGTTCTTCCGCAATCGCTTTTGCTTCCTCCGGGAAAAAATAAATGCGGTGCGCTTGCAAACGCACATCTTTGTGATTAAATTCGGCATTGCCTTCCGCTAAAGAACGCCTCGTTTTACTATCAAAAACGACAGGCTTATCGGACGTGAGGGTGGGCGATTCACACGTTGCACATTTTACAAACCACAAAAAACAACCGTAAATTAAAAAAAAGTGCTTAACCTTGATTTTCACCATTTCATCGTGCATTTTTTCTAAACATGCGACAAGTTAATTTGCTTAAAAATATCCGTTTAGAACACAACGTATTTTCTAGAAAACGATTATGCGAAGGTACGCCGCAATGTAGAAACAATGTAGAAACCCACAAAAGGCTCCGTGGTTCTTAGGCTCAATGGGCTTTACAGTTTTCCAGGGAGCTGACCTGAATCTTGGCATCCTTGATATTCAAGGTAACGAAGCACAGGCGCC
>JAITAV010000012.1 GCA_031283895.1 Puniceicoccales bacterium
GGCTTGTTGATAACAGCCCTCCATCTCATCCTGCGTGAATCTTTACAAAGGAAAACGAGCAGGCATTCAAGCCACGAGACAATACCTTCAAATGCCTCCGTTGCAATTCAGGATACGAATACAATGAGATCTCGGCAAAACCAAGTTCAGAAGTCAAGAGGGACCGTGGCAAGACAGATGCAGCTCTCTGGGATACGTGCGTTTATGTCTAACTTCCCGGAGAATTTCCAAAAGCTTATCTTATATAAGCCTATCTCATCCCAATAAACCAAAGTCCTGTTCATGCCTAAAGCATCCATATACATTGGATTGGATTTTATACCCCATTGTCTGTCACTTGCGTCGGATATTGCTATCATGGGTGTAGACGTATGAACGTACAAGGCCATCGGGGTTAATGGAGGACAAGGCTATATGGTTCCATCGGAAAGATCCGATAGGTCAATGGGTAAGCACCGAGTCTCACCGAACAACAATTCTTCGGATGCCGCGTGGATGACTTTTGTGTTCATCGCAGAGGAACATTAGCAAACGGTAAAATCATAAGAAAATACCTTCGAAAATTCCTCGATTATGACAAAAATAATGCAATTGCGGCAAAACTATGTTCATAGCTTTAGATTGTAGCGGTAAAGCTTATTTGATCCACTGATTTAACTCCCTAGAGCACTTACCAAAGCTTAACGCCTGACATGGGTCCTGTGCGGAGGTTAGCTCTGATGCCTCATTGCCAAGAACTGCAATGATAGGCATTTACGTAGATCACGCGTGTGCCCTTGTAGTCTAATCCCTAGTTTGCGTTGTCTTGAGAACACGGAAGACTGGGGCAGTCCGTTGGCAACGATCTGGATAAGGACCGCGATATCTAGATCTTCATATAATCGCGTAGCCCGAAGTAACGTTTTCAAAAATTCTTGCATGCCCACTTACGGTTCAGCAAAACCGTTCATTACGGATCAGACTGCAAACAAAATTTTATTGGGATGCCCATGAAACGTGTCTTCACCTGCGATTGTGAATACCATAAGTTATGCCATAACATATAGTCATTATTGCCCCGACATGTGTTCGAAATCAATCATTAACATGTGAGGATTTTTATCAACTTTTATGCATTACTTAAGAACCTGCCTTTCAAAAATTCAAGACATTCAAGCACATTCACTACCATTTAAGCACATAACATCTAGATTCAAAATTGAAGCCTTTGAGTTTTAGAGTACCATAGAATCTTAAAGTGGGACTTATTTTTCCAATTTGGGTTTTACGGTGATAAAGTTCGGCAAATAAGTGCAAAATAAGACAAAATAAATATTGACTCAAAAGCAAAAGATTTTCGGAATAAAATCCCTATAAAATTGCGAGCGTAGCTCAGTTGGTAGAGCACCACCTTGCCAAGGTGGACGTCGAGGGTTCGAATCCCTTCGCTCGCTCCAGGTTTGTTTAAATTAACTTTTAAGGATAGGTATATGAAGACGTATGCTAGCGTAAAACCCGGAGCGAACGGACCATGGATGCTCGGGGACCAATAATCCAAGTTAGAAATTTAAGTAAATATTGTCAGGATGGTCCTATTTTAAAGGATGTGAGTGTCAATATTGAACAAGGAGATTTAGTTTCCATTATCGGTCCTTCGGGGTGTGGGAAGTCTACATTTTTGCGTTGTTTAAACGGTATGGAAAGTTTAGACAGCGGATACATCAACATCGACGGCATTTCCCTCAGTCAGAAATCTTCAACAAGATTTTTAGGGCGCGATTTTCATCAAAAAACGCATGCATTGCGTCAGCATGTAGGTATGGTATTCCAATCTTTTAACTTGTTCCCTCACAAAACTTTATTGCAAAACGTTATGCTTGCACCCCAAATCGTGCAAAAAAAGGCCTCGGAAGAAGCCGAAGGTATCGCCTTAAAGTTTTTGGATAAGGTTGGATTAAGACACTTTTCTCACCGATATCCCTTCACTTTATCGGGAGGCCAACAGCAACGGGGTGCAATAGCGAGGGCACTGGCACTGTCTCCCAAGGTCATGTTGTACGATGAGCCAACATCTTCCATCGATCCAGCTCGCGTGGACGAAGTTTTGGAAGTTATGCGAGACCTTGACAAAGAAGGTATGACGCAAATGATTGTAACCCACGAAATGCGTTTTGCGCGTGATGCTTCGGATTACATCATTTACATGGAGCAAGGAGAGTTCATTGAAATTTCCGACGAAGATGAAATTTTTATTACTCCCAAAGACGAACGTACGCGACAATTTTTAAAATATTTTATGTAAATAATTTCCTATGTCTCAATGTGTTAAACTCATATTTTTAACCCATATATTTGGTATTATGGGATGCGTTTTGGGGGATATAAAACCCCTAACAACCTTGCGCTGGGGAGCCGATGTGGAATCGGGTGTTCCAAACGTTTTTTATGATCCTCAGCAGCCGTCAAAAATTACCGGGTTTGAGTTCGAAATTGCAGCAGCCCTGGCAACAATCATACATGCCCAATTGGAATTTCATGCCAATGATTGGGAAATGTTGGTCCCCGGCTTGCAACGTCACGAATACGATATATTGTTAAATGGCATCGAGCGCAACACTTGGCAACACTTTACGAATAAAGCGGGTATCCAACTATCCATCCCTTATTATATTACTCATTTACAACTTGTCGTTGCATCATCATCTCCTTTAAAAAATTTTTCGGAATGCGAAGATAAAACGATCGGAATCCTCAAACAATCTTGGCACGCTGAAAAAACTTTAAAACGCTTTCATAACACGCAGATCGTTATTTACGACGACGAAGTGAAGGCTTTTGCAGATTTATCCAACAAACGGCTCGATGGAGTTTTGTTGGATCATCCAGAGTCTTTTTATTATGCGGCCATTGACAAAAATGTACGGTTGATTGATGATCCCATCTCACGTCTGGAATACTCCGTTATGGTTAGAGCTGAGGACACGGATTTACTGGAAAAAATCAATAAAGCCTTGAGCATACTCATCCACAATGGGCAATTACGCTTTATTTTAGAACGTTGGAATTTGTGGAATACGGCAACAGCAGCCTATTTCCACGCGACGCCTACGGCAAACAGTCCGGCAATTGCATTCGATCAATACGTTGCCACTGTACAATTGAATCAAAAACAATGGGGTCATTTTTACCTTCAATGTTTACCTATATTAGGAAAAGCCGCTTGGACAACATTGAAATTATCACTCATAGCTATGTTTTTTGCCATGATTGCCGGTTTTAGTTTAGCCGTTGTGCGTACTTACGCAACTGGTCCCATACGTTTACTGGTGACTGTGTACGTGGAGTGCGTACGCGGTATTCCTTTATTGATTCAGTTGTTGTTCATATTTTATGGACTCCCAACTTTGTCTAAACATTTACCAGAACCCATGAGTCACTGGATTTGTTTTTCTCCTTTCTTGGCAGGCGTCATTGCGTTGGCCATCAATTATTCTGCCTACGAATGTGAAATTTATCGCGCTGGATTACTGTCGGTACCCAGGGGACAAATGGAGGCTGCCAAAGCCTTAGGCATGTCGCATATACAGGCACTTTGGCATGTCATTTTCCCGCAAGCCATTCGTATGGTTGTCCCTCCCGTAACCAACGATTTTATAATGTTGCTACAAGATTCTTCGTTGGTATCCATGATAACGATTGTTGAATTGACCCGCGCTTACCAGTATTTGGCAGCCACCAACTTCAACTATTTTGGGACAGGTCTACTCGTTGCCGGATTCTACCTTGCAATTGGTTTTCCTTTTGTTTACTTGGCACGTCGTTTTGAAAATCGTTTCAATTTAAAAAAATACCCGCATAAATAAATAATGCAATTTTTTAATCGGTACACAAAAACACTTCAAGAAGAAAAAGTCCCCAACAAATCCATCATACGGTGGCTTTACAAAACAAGATTGGGCCATTGCTTTCTTCAGACATTTGTCCGAAATGCCTGGATGTCTAAAATCATAGGCTATGGGATGAATACCCACCTAAGCAAATACAAAATTCGTTCTTTTGCAGAAAACTACGGTATTTGCCCGGACGACTTCGATAAAAAATTAAACGAATACGAGCATTTTAACGATTTTTTTTGTCGAAAGTTTAAGACTGGGAAACGAAATTTTAATAGCTCGGAAGACATTATTTGTTTCCCAGCGGACGGAAGGCATTTGGGATTCAATTGCATAAAAGACTCTGCAACGTTTTTTATAAAAGGAGAGTCCCTGTGCTTAAAAAAATTGCTGGGCACAAATCAATGGGCATACGATTTTAAGAATGCAAGCATGGTTATCAGCCGATTGAGTCCTGTGGATTATCATCGTTTTCATTTTCCCATGGAAGGAATCCCAACGCAAAGTCGATGTGTTAATGGATATCTCTATTCCGTACATCCATTGGCTTTAATGAAAAACATTCTTACGTTTACGCAAAACAAACGATGGGTTTGTATTTTACAGCACAAAATCTTAGGCGATGTGGCACTCATCGAAATTGGGGCAACGGGAGTAGGGGCGACGGTCCAAACATACCGCCCAAATCATTTTGTCAAAAAAGGGGAAGAAAAAGGATATTTTCTCTTTGGAGGATCTACCATCATTACGCTATTAAACTCTAGAAAGGTCAAATTGGCGGACGATTTACTGGAACAAACCCGTCGCGGATACGAATTGTACGCGCATTGTGGCGATGTACTCGGTCGTATCATTTAAGCGCATATACAGCGGTTACCGTGCAAGATTTTTCAAAACTAAGCACATTTTTACAATCTGTATTTTAAAGTAGAACAACGCCCATAAGGGCAAATAAAATTAGGGAAAGGTTGTAATGCAGAAAAGTGGGTATGCACGTATCGTAAATGTGATGGTGTTGGCCATCGGCATTTAAACCTGAAGTGGGCCCTAAAGTCGTATCCGAAGTGGGAGAACCTGCGTCTCCCAGCGCAGCAGCAGCCGCCATCAATAAAATTGTCTGCTGAGGCGAAAAATGCATTTTTATGCAAATGGGCACAAATACGGTAGCCAAAATAGGAACTGTTCCAAAAGACGTTCCTATGCCTATCGTAATCAATAATCCGATCAATAATATCACGAAAGCGGTCAACAGCTTACTTCCCGGCAAAAAGGTTGTCAGGGTTGTCACCAAAGTTACAATACCTCCGGTCGTTTTTAGAACATTTGCAAATCCAGCCGCTGCCAACATAACAAATGACACAAACCCCATCATGTAAATCCCTTCACTCATCAATCGATCCATCATGTTGTGCTCGACAGCTCTCAGTAAAAAGATAATGCTTAATCCAACAAGTGCCCCCAATGGAAGAGAATGTGTCAGTAATTGGATTATAAAAGTCACCAAGACAGCCAACAAAATGATATAGTGATTTTTGTTCATTTGAAGACGTGATATTTTGGGGTCTTGTTCTTCTAAATTTCCTGTATTTGAATAAATACGCGGTTTTCGGTAAGAAATGAACACTGCGATACACAAACCTACCGTCATGGCTATTCCCAAGATGAATGTAGATTGCCAAATTGCGCTGCGTTGCACAGGCATACCATTTTGAATCATGTTGTCGGCAATTAAATTTTGAAAAATGATGCCAAATCCGGCAGGTATTGCGATGTAGGGCATTTTTAATCCAAATGCCAATATGCAGGCAACGGCACGGCGATCTATTTTCAGTCGGTTCATAGTTTTCAAAAGCGGCGGAATCATCATGGGAATAAAAGCAATGTGAATGGGAATGATGTTTTGTGAAGCGATGGCCACCAAGGTTAATATTCCAAACAGCCCATAGGCTCGATTTTTGACAACGTGCGTGACCGTTTCGGATAACATCTTAGAAAAGCCTGTATGTATCATAGAAGCCGCAAAAGTACCCAACAAAATGTAACTGAGGGCTGTTTCCGAATTGTTGCCCATGCCAGCGATAAAAGCATCCATAATATGCGTAATTTGCATCCCTGAGAGTAATCCTGCCACCAAAGCAGAAATTAAAATAGCTAACAGAACATTAACACGTCTAAGGCATAAAATACACAGCAGACCAATGGATAAAATGACGGGACTTAATAATACTGTTTTCATGAAAATATGCAAACCGCATACTCTTATCTTGGATTTGTGCTGTCAAGTATCCATTAAAAATTTCAATTATCGGCTACGCAATTGAGAATTTCACGAGCTAATGCATCTACCACCAGTAATCCTTTATCGGTGCACGTTAATTGGTTGTTTTGCACGTTAACGAGTCCTTCCAGTTCAAATCGTTGCCACAAAGGTACGTATTTCGCCACATCCACAAAAGGAAATCGTTTTTGTAAAGAATCCAAACAAATACCTTCACGCATTCTTAACCCAAAAATGAGACAATCTGTACACAAAATTTCCTCCGATAAATCCATGCAATTAATTTTTTCCGTACTTAGCCAATCCTGTATGCTATGTGCATTTTGAAAACGCCGCTTATTCCATTGAGAGGCTGCACTAGGCCCTAACCCTATCCATTCTTGCATTTTCCAAGTATTCAAATTATGGAGACAGACGTATCCGTCACGCGCAAAATTTGAAACTTCATAATGCTGATAGCCGCGATTTTTCAACCAATCCCACGTACGCAGATAACATAAGGTTTCTTGATTTTCATCTGTGCAATCCCTTGGTTTAAAAGGTCCTTCCGGCCGCTCAAACGACAGGCAATAAGTGGAGATATGTTCTGGGCTTAAACGGATCACTTCCTTTAAGTCCATTTCCCAAAGTTGAAAATCGGCCAAATTGGGATGGAAAATAAGATCCAAATTGATATTGTTAAACCCTGCGGTGCGGATCCAATCGTACGCTCGATACACCTGCACACGCGTTTGTCTTCTACCTAAACACCTTAAAACATCCGTTTGAAAACTTTGAACTCCCATGGAAATGCGCGTTACCCCACTTTCCCGCAAAACTTTCAATTTTTCACGATTAATCGTTGTCGGAGATACTTCAACCGTCCATTCGGTAACATGCGGCATAAAAGGTTGCATGCGTGCACACAAGGTTTCTAAATCTCGACACGATAAACTACTTGGACTACCGCCGCCAAAAAAAATGGTACTTACGCTTCGCTGCGATAAAATATTTTTCCATAGTTCTAATTCACGATTTATTTCAATCAGATAAGATTGCACCAAAGATTTAATGGGACGTTCTCTGTAAAAATTACAGTAAGCACAGAGATTTGCACAAAAAGGAACATGGACGTAAAGTCCTAAAGATAAAGCTTGTAAGCTCATAAATTTTTATGGATTATTTTGGACATGAAAACAACCGCGCCAATTAAAAAAAGTACCTTTTATGCCTGTATTGGAAGTTTGGGAACTTTGTTATTTCACGGATGCTCGCCCATTTTAAACAATCTAACACCTCCAACGGTGCAAAGAAACGCATCCAATCGTTACCGTTTTACCGTGCACAGTCGATTATTAGAAAAACAAGTGGTCGCTGATTCCTTTAAACCTTCTATTGTTATCGATGGCGAAACGCACGCGTTACAAAAAGAATCTTTTGATGCACACTTTTTCTTTTACGATCATACGATTCATCCACAACGTACCGAAGCGGATTATTATTTTTCTTTAACTTACGACAAAAATTCTCGTGGACGCATTCGGTCAAAAACGACAAAAAGCCCACTGGCAAAGCTCATTATTCAAGAACGTTGCGTTTTTTCCTTAGATACGGATAGAGCGCCGATTGGGGCCGATGTAAACGTATTGGGACGTGGATTTACATCCGGCGATCGCATTGTGGTAGGAGATTGCAACGCACCTACCCAATGCATTTCAGAAAATGTCCTATCGTTTAAAGTACCATTACTCGTAGCAAATAAGTCTTATCCCGTGTGGTTATTGAGTAACGAATTTAAGGTATTTATTGGAAATTTGCTGCTGGATAATGGTACACTCAGCGTAGACATGGATTCCATCGAACTTGAAAGTGGCAAATCTATAGAAGTTACCTTTTCCACCAGTCAAACGGTTTCAGGATCTGGACTCTACATAAACGTTACGACCAACATCCCCGACAGTGTTATTATGCCTGAAGTTATTATACCGGCCAACGAAGACCATGTGACCGTTCAAATAGAAGGAGGAGAAGTTGGACAAGGGCATTTATTTGCCAATGCAATAGGATATGACGATTTATCCATTCCCATTCAAGTTACCGCTGCAGATACAACAAAGAGTACCGACTCAGCTTCTGAAGGTGCTGACGCAAAACATCCAAAATAGACTAAGTCGCAAGTATCTTGTGGTTTGTATTTACTCTGAAGATCTTTAATCCTACGTGTAATATATCGATATTCAGGTAAGAAGGAATCCTATACTTTCTACTTTAGGATTGCTTAAATGAATGGAAATGAATAAAATTGTCCACATTAAGGAGATGAGTTACAATTATGAATGTTCTAACTTACTATAACGATAAAAATTTTTGTGGCAGTGCCGACGCACGCACTTTGAGAATCTTGAGTGAATACTTAGGGCCACAACAACGTCTCAGCCAGTATAATGTCAACCACACCATCGTATTCTTTGGATCGGCGCGCATATGTTCCCCAGAAAATTTAAATAACCATGACGGAAATCCGTGCTTTTTATCCGCAAAACACGCTGAAAAAGCAGCCATGTATTACGAAAAAGCACGTTTGTTGGCATACAAAATTACCCAATGGACCTCTCAATTATCTGAAAATTCACGCCCCTATTTGATTACAGGAGGAGGCCCTGGAATTATGGAGGCGGGTAATCGAGGTGCCCAAGAAGCCGGAGGTATTTCCATCGGCATGGCAATTGCTCTGCCATCGGAACAAGAAATAAATGCTTATTGTACTCCCGGGGCGAGCATGAAATTTCACTATTTTTTCATGCGTAAATATTGGCTTTTGTTTAAAACAAGAGCTTTTATTGCCTTTCCCGGCGGCATAGGAACTCTGGATGAGTTATTTGAAATTCTGACGCTGATGCAAACTCACAAAGTGCGCAAATTCCCAATTTTATTGTTTGGAAGCGAGTTTTGGGACAAAGTGATCAACTTTCAAATACTGATTGATTGGGGAGTAATGTCCCCTAAAGACGTCGAATTATTTCGAATTTTCGACGATGTGGACGAAGCTTCAAAGTACCTACAAAGTATTTTAACTCCCGATTACCTGGCAAACGCAAGTAACCGCTAATAAAAAGATTTATAAAACTTAACTCTTGGTATGATAAAAGTTTTTTGAAATTCAAAATACAAAATGTATGCCAAAGAAGTGTATGTATACTTTTGTTCAATAAAACTAATCAAAGTAAGTTAGACTTGCGAAGTCATTATTTCATTCACAAAACAATAAGTATCAATAGCTTAAAGCATTACTTAAAAGGTGAACCTAAAAATAAAGTTATTAAAGGTACTAGGTATGGTAAGATAGGGCAGTATTTTTACCTTTTGCACATCAGAACTTTTTAAATAGTAGAGCTGCGTTTTGTCCACCGAAGCCCAAATTATTGGTGATGGCAATGCGTACAGGTTTAGTAACTGCTTTGTTGGGAGTATAATTTAGATCGCATTCTGGGTCTTGCGTTTCGTAATTTATGGTAGGAGGAATGGTATTGGTACTCAAAGCTTTTATGGTTGCGATAGCTTCTACGGCTCCTGCTGCCCCCAGCAAGTGTCCCAACATAGACTTGATGGAACTAATGTTGAGTTTGTAAGCATGTGGGCCAAAAACATGTTTAATGGCCTCCGTTTCCACCAAATCGTTGTAATAGGTAGACGTTCCATGCGCGTTGATGTAATCAACTTCATACGGATTAAGACATGCTTTTTGAAGTAAGTTCCTGTAACATTGAACAAGTGCTCTGCCGGATGGGTCTGGACGTGTTATGTGAAATGCATCGCAGGTGGCCGCGTATGCAATCAACTCGCAGTAAATTTTTGCACCCCGTTTTTGCGCATGTTCTAGTGTTTCCAGCACTAAAATGCCAGCACCTTCTCCCATAATAAATCCATCACGGCGAGCATCAAAAGGTCGACTTGCTAATTCCGGCGTATCGTTAAAGTGAGAGCTCATGGCTTTCATGGCGCAAAACCCGGAAAATGCTAAGGTTTGGATAGCTGCCTCACTACCTCCCGCAATCATAACTTCTGCATCGCCAAAACGTAGCAGGTTAAAAGCCTCACCTATGGCGTGAGCTCCCGATGTGCAAGCACTCACAACACCAAAATTGGGTCCACGAGCACCGATTTCAATGGCTACGGTTCCAGCAGCTATATTGCAGATGGTGGATGGTATCATGAAAGGAGAAACTTTACGCGGCCCTTTAGAAAACAAAGTGAACGCTTGTTCTTGAATGTTAGCCATCCCTCCAATTCCGGTTCCTATGAGGACTCCACACCGCTCCGCTTCCTCCTCTGTGATGGAAAATTTTGCATCCTGCAATGCCATACGCGAGGCGGCAACAGCGAAATGTACGTAAGGATCTGTCCGTTTTGCCTCTTTGGCATCCATGTAACGCGATGGGTCGAAATTGACAATCTCTGAGGCAATTTGGGTAGGCAACTCGGAAACATCAAATTTTGTCAAAGGTCGAATGCCGGAACGACCCTCAACCAATGCTCCCCAAAAGTCTTCGACAGTATGCCCCAAGGCATTGACAGTCCCTAGCCCCGTAACTACTACCCGCTTTGGTTGCATTTTTTCCACGTGCCTTTGTTTTACTTATTATTGGCTTTGTCCACAATATATCGAACAACTTCGCCCACGGTTTTTAATTTTTCGGCGTCCGCTTCCGGAATTTCGCCTTCTATTAAATCCTTAAATTCCTCTTCCAAGTCCATAATTAGTTGAACTTGATCTAGAGAATCAGCGCTCAAATCGTTTGTAAAGGAAGCCTCCGGCGTCACCTGCTCTTCTTTGACGCTGAAAGTATTTGCTATAACACGTTTAACTCTTTGTTCGATTGTTTCTGTCATAATAAAAAGAATTAATTTTTACACGGTAAGGGTTTTTTAAAGAAAATCAAGATCAAAGATTTTACATTACCATACCACCATCCACACGCATTACCTGTCCCGTTATATAATTGGCTTCATCGGAAGCCAAAAACACAGCCATAGCGGCAACTTCGTCGGGGAGGCCGAAACGTTTGAGCGGAATGCACTTTTTTGCCTGTTCTACAATAGTTTCATGCAAGCTTTGTGTCATATCGGTGGCAACAAATCCCGGAGCAATGGCATTGACGGTAATGTTGCGTCCCGCCAATTCTTTTGCCAAGGATTTTGTAAAACCCAGTAACCCTGCCTTAGCGGCCGAATAATTCACCTGCCCAACATTGCCGGTAATACCTGCTACAGAAGATACGTTAATAATACGCCCCCAACGTTTTTGCACCATGGGTTGAACAAAGGATTTGCACACATAAAATGCGCTAAATAGATTGGTTAATAGGACTTGTTCCCAATCCTCATCCTGCATTTTAACAAACAATTTATCACACGTAATACCTGCGTTGTTGACCAAGATATCGATCGCTTCGTATTGACTCAAAATTTGCTTGGCAATTGCATAAACAGCATTTTTAGATGAAACATCCACCGCAAAAGCTTCGGCCTTATTTCCTTGTTGTCGGATACCTTCGGTGACCTGTTGGCAGTTGGCCGCCGTTCGACTGATGCAAATGACGTGTGCACCTTCTTGGGCAAGATGTTCTGCGATTGCCTTTCCAATACCGCGTCCAGCACCTGTTACCAAAGCAATTTTATCCGTCAATTTTTTCATGGATGACTTACTATGTTTAAATAAATTTTTCAAAAAACAAGACAGAAATTTAAAAAAGAGGTTTTATCGCGATGGTGCGTGCATACAATAAATGGCGATTTTCTCCGTTGAAATCGTTTCTGTTGAGAGGGAATTCCAAGATTTATTCTGTGTTGGCAGTGGGATGTTCGATTCGGGTCATACCGCAAACAAATTATTTTAATGTGTAAATGCGACTAGGTATTGACAAACGTATTGATGGAACCTAAAGTGAATTTCATGATTGAAAGGACTTTGGTCATTCTTAAGCCAGATTGTATGCAAAAAAATTTGGCTGGCACGGTGATGGAAAGATTTGCTAAGGCAGGATTATCTTTGATCGCTTGCAAGATGATGCATTTACAAGAATCTTTACTGCGAGAACATTACGATTTTTTGATAGATAAGCCTTTTTTCTCAAACATTGTGAGTTATATGATGGAATATCCAGTACTGATACTGGTTCTCTGTGGAGAAAATGCAATTGCGGTCGCACGCGGTTTATTGGGTCCCACAGATTCCTCCACGGCTCCTAAGGGAACAATTCGTGGAGACTTTGGGCAAGATAAATCGAGAAACGTAGCGCATGCATCCGATAGTCAAGAAGCTGCTGCCAAAGAAATTGCAAGGTTTTTTACAACGGACGAAATTTTTGCCTAATTTGTATTATGTTGGCTGAATGTTTACCGTGTTGTTATTATCCAACCGAAGTTGTTTTTCTGGACGATAGTCAATCGTACCTGCAGACGTTAAAATTATTTTTTCAACAATCGCGTTTACCCGTTTCTCCTAAACTATTTTCCAACGCAAGTGAAGCTTTAGACTATGTCAACGCGAGTGATAAGATGACACATCGGCAATCGTTATTTGCGCATTTGCTAAAGCATGTAGATACGTTTCAAACTAATAATTACGCCTTGACGGTGAACATATTTGATTTGCATCGCGTGGTGTACAATCCTAATCGTTTATCTCAAATTTCTGTCATTGTTGCCGATTACAATTTGGGGAATCAAAGCACAGGCATTGATTTTTGTAAGGCCATTGTGGATAAAAATATTCAAAAAATTCTTCTTACGGGGCAATCAAAACATGATTTTGTGATTAAGGCTTTTAACGAAGGTTTCATCCAACGATTTGTGTGTAAGCAAGAAATAAGTGATTTTGACGATGTTGTGCAGATGCTCACGAAAGCGCAAAGAGCCTATTTTCAGCAGATTACAAAAACAATTATTGAGGCCGTAGGTAATCGACCTCATTTTCCACTTGCGGTTTATTACCTGCAATTTCAAACATTTTTTGAAAATTTGTTAAAAAATTACGACATTGTAGAATATTATTTGTTGGATCCCGTAGGCAGCTACTTGTTGTTGGATAAAGCGGGTGTTTCGAGAATTTTGTTCGTTCAAAATCAAGATCAACATCAGGCAAATTTATTGGACTTAAAGGATGAAATTGGGCAGTCAATTCCTCAAGCAATGGAAGCTCCATTACGTCGAGGCGAATATATTGTGTGCAACCCTACCTATTTGGATGGTGTAAAGAGAGCGGTGGACGTTGTACATTCCATTTTCCCTGCCGTTACAATTAGCGATGATGTTGATGGCACTTCTTTTTACTGTGCACTCACGAACGACAATTGGTTGTTGGACACCCAAAAGTATAAAGCACCGCAATTATTCAAGCAATGAACTTAATTAAAACCTTGTTTGTATGTACCGGCAACACGTGTCGCAGTCCTTTTGCTGCAGCAGCTTTAACAGATTTTTTGAAAAAGCATTATCCGCAGCAAGAAGATTATTTCTCGGTGAAATCAGCTGGGATTTACGCCCGTGAAGGCCGGCCAGCGTCCATTTTAGCACTCGAAGTTGCGCGCGAATACCATTTAGACTTATCCATGCATAGGTCGACTGTACTGACAACGTCGTCCGTACGCGCATCGCACGTAATTTTGACAATGACGCATGAGCATTTAAACTGCCTAAAAGATCAATTTTCGGCACCTTCGAATAAAGTGTTTTTAATGAGTCAATGGTTGGACGGTCAAGAAATCCTTGATCCGTTTACCGGCAATGCAAATACGTATACTCAGGTTTTTGAACAAATGCTACTTTGCATCCCTTCCGTTGCTGAATACTTGTTGAGTTTGATTGAATCGTAAATATTTTAGAAAATTGCTTAACATGTTTGCTTTTTTGTACAGTTTTATAGTTTGATATTTGATAACGTTACAAAAGATTGAAGCATAAATAAAATGAGGAGGTTATTAAAATGAATCAATCGAATGATACGAACAGAGCGAAAGCAAATTTTGAGGCTTTAAATAAGTATGCCAAAGATGTAACACAACTTGCCAATGAAGGTAAATTGGATCCTGTTATCGGCAGAGATGAAGAGATTCGAAGAACAATGCAAGTCTTGTCGAGGCGTACAAAAAATAATCCTATTTTAATTGGTGAGCCGGGTGTAGGCAAGACGGCCATTGCAGAAGGGTTGGCTTGCCGGATTATCAATCGTGATGTTCCGGATTCCATTAAAAATAAAAAGGTCATGGCGTTGGATATGGGGCTGCTGATCGCCGGAGCCAAGTACCGAGGAGAATTTGAAGAGCGGTTAAAGGCTGTTTTAAAGGAGGTCTCTGAACATAACGACGTCATTTTGTTCATCGACGAAATTCATGCACTTATGGGGGTTGGGCAGATGGAGGGTGCCATGGATGCCTCTAATATGTTAAAACCTGCTTTGGCAAGGGGAGAATTGCGCTGTATAGGTTCAACGACTTTAAACGAATACCGCCAATATATTGAAAAAGATTTTGCGTTTGCGAGGCGATTTCAACCTGTATTTGTGGGTGAACCGAGCGTATTAGATTCAGTTTCAATTTTACGAGGACTCAAGGAAAAATACGAGTTGCACCACGGTGTTAGAATCAGTGATGCGGCCGTCATTGCCGCTTGCACTTACTCGCATCGTTACATAAATGATCGGTTTTTGCCGGATAAAGCCATTGATCTCATGGATGAAGCTGCGAGTCGATTAAAAATGACAATGGATTCAAAGCCGGAAGAGATCGATGAATTAGACCGTAAGATCATGCAGCTGAAGATTGAGCAGGAAGTCTTGAAAAAGGAGTCGGACAATGCGTCCAAAGAGAGGCTTGCGAAAATTCAGGCTGAACTTGAGGTTTTGGGTAAGCAGTCCAATGAACTTAATGCGCGATGGAATCTAGAAAAAAAGAGTATTGAGGAAATAAAGCGCATCAAAGGTCAAATTGAAGAAACTAAAAACAATGCTGAAATTGCCCAACGTAATGCCGATTTTGCAAAAGCGGGAGAAATGTTATATAGCAAACTTCCCGCACTGCAGAAGCGATTACAGGAGCTTCAAAAAGGTGAATACTTAACTCAAAAGCACCATGAGGTAACGGAAGATGACATTGCGACCGTTGTATCTCGTTGGACAGGTATTCCCGTTGAAAAAATGCTTGTGGGGGAAAAAGAACGCTTGTTAACGATGGAATCTAAACTCAAAGAGTGCGTCGTTGGACAAGATCAGGCTGTAAACACCGTGGCCGATTGTATTCGAAGATCAAGAGCGGGCATTGCGGATCCTCGTAGGCCTATAGGTTCATTTTTATTTTTAGGTCCAACAGGTGTTGGCAAAACGGAATTATCGAAGGCACTTGCGCAATTTTTATTCGACGACAAGAATAACATGATTCGAATCGATATGTCGGAATACATGGAAAAGCATTCTGTATCTCGACTCATTGGAGCTCCGCCGGGATATGTTGGATACGAGAGGGGAGGTGAATTGACGGAAGCGGCCAAAAGGCGTCCCTATTCCGTCGTTTTGTTGGATGAAGTTGAGAAAGCGCACAACGATGTTTTCAATATTTTACTGCAAGTACTGGACGAAGGGCATTTAACGGATGGACTGGGGCGTAATGTCAATTTTAAGAACACAATCATCATTTTAACCTCCAATTTAGGTTCGGAATTTTTCCTCAATGCATCTTTGTCCAAAGCGTCCATCCATGCGGAAGTGATGAAAATTGTAAGGGTAAGTTTTAGGCCTGAGCTGCTCAATCGACTGGATGAAATACTGGTTTTTAACAACTTATCAACGCAGGCGATGCAAGGCATTGTAGAAATTCAGCTGCAAGATCTTGCCACAAGACTGGAAGAGAAAAAGATTTACACAATCTTTAATGATTCCCTCAAGGCATGGTTATGCGAAATAGGTTATGATCCCGTTTACGGTGCACGTCCTTTGAAAAGAGCCATTCAGAAACATGTTTGCGATTTGATTGCGCGTAAGATTATCGCCGGAGAATTGACCGAAGGCGTCCACGTAAAGATTGATTATCAAAATGAGCAAGTTATTGTGTCGCATATGTCTCAGTAAGTTTTAGCGGACAAATGGCCAATGTATATATGCATTAAGCAGGTCGATCTGCTTTAGCGAATGCCATGATATCCTGGTAGGGAGGTATCGTAACCTTTTCAAGCGGATGATTGCTGTTTTCTGGCTTCGCATTATGCTCTCTAATCCTGTTATTATCGTCCATGTATGCTGCAAAACACTCTAAAACGTAGCCGACCTGCGCTGCCGAAGGTTCTAGCATTGGGATCAGGATTGAGGCAGTCTCTGATGAGCCCGCAGAGAAACTTTAATTCACTCTGCGTATAGTTTCCTTTTTTATTGAAAAGATCTTGGAAACGCTCAGGAGCTGCCAATATGTTGTCGAAGAAATTTTGTCTATTAAAAGAATTGAGCGTTAATCTATATCTAGGATACTGTGCAGCAAGCCTCTTATTGAAATCTTCAATTTCTGCCTCTTTCAAAACCGGAACTGTATTTATCTTATCACGCACGCATGGGTCAAAAAAAATGCGGTGCACATGCACGTATTGATGCTTTCGGATTGAAAAAAAGTATTTACGAGTGTTACTCCAAGTGCATAGACGTCTACTGCACTAGAAACAGGAGAAGGAGGATTTTGAAAAAATTCAGGAGCCATGTAGTGAAGGGTACCTGACGTTCGACGCAATTCTTGACTTTCGTTTGATCGGCATGCGAGTCCTTGGTCAATCAATTTGAGTGTGACGTGTGACGCTACCATCTTCTGCCACATGTACCATCGTATTTTCAGGCTTGACATCGCGGTTAATTAATCCAGCTTCGTGTGTAACAGCAATGCTGTTAGCAAGTTGTGCACCCATTCTAGCACGTATTTCGCAAGCTTGATGCCAATCTGTTCTATCTTTTTTTAAGTAGTCAGCCATCTCTTGTCCTGGAGCTCTTTCAAACACGAGGACCGTTTCTCCATTATCTGTCTCAAAAGTACCCTGGAACGCAGTAATAAAATCTACACCTCGTACGTAAAAGGCTTGTGAAGATTGTTGCATATTGCCAAGTTCAGATGCTATGATTTCATTGGCAGTGACTTCTTTTTGCGTAAGACGTTCATGTCCTTGTTTCATTTGCTTAAAAACATACTGTCCATCTGAACTACTATAGACTATTCCGCATCCACCTTCACCCAACCGAATAGGACTGCAATTATCATAGAGAGATTTTAAAGTAGCACTATCCAGTTGTTGAAATTTAGGCAAACTAACTGCTGTTTTGAGTGATTCGCACAGCGACATTGTACTCTTAGGTAAATATTTTTTGTATTTATCATCAAGCTTTAGGTGTGTGTATTCGACATTTGTATCTAAGAAATCAATGACTTTGTTTAAAGCAACCTTGCGCTTCCCCAATGTAAAAGCATTGATTAGCCACGACTTTACACCCGTGGACTTTTCTACAAGGTTGTTCTTTAATGCTTCACGTGCTTGATTTATTTGTACAGTCCTCCCTTCAGGGGTTTTAACTTTTTCAGTATTACTGAGCACTCCTGAATTGTCTACAGATGGCGTACGCACATTTGGATCATTTGCAATTGACATACCTGATAACAAAGCAAGTTAAATACCAGCTTAGCAGGTCCAACGTAAGATATCAGGTTATAACCCCAAAAAAGCTTTACTTATCTCAGATGACTGTAAATACCGCCACCCACAAGGCAGGTATCTCTGTAGAAAGCGATGGCTTGTCCAACGGCCAATGCACGCTGAGGTTGAGCAAAGTGTATTGCTGCACATGATGTACCTAACCATTGCCAAACAATGCTTTGCGATGCGTCTCGATAACGCGGTTTGGCCAATAATCGTTCTCCATGCGCAGGCTTTTCTTCTAAAAAATTCAAAGAACACACTTGGGCATCTTGCTGATAAAGCCCCTGCGTATTTTCATGGTCAAATCCGACTATCAAACGATTATGTTCGTAATCTTTGGCAATGACCACATAATGTTCATAATCTTTGTTGGACGGAAGGCGAATTCCTTTTCTCTGCCCAATTGTAAAAAAGTGTAACCCCGGATGCATACCAAGGCTATCCCCTTTAAGATCAACTATCTCTCCTGGCTTACGGGGTAAATATTTTTCGAGAAAATGATGAATGTTGGTTTTTTTACTGCCTAAAAAACATATGCCTTGACTATCTTGTCTTAAAGCATTGGGTAGTCGGATATTTTGTGCAATCGTACGAACAGCTTTTTTAGTTCTATGACCTAGAGGAAACAACACTTTCTCCAAGTTTTCTTTTTTCACCAAACATAAAAAATAGCTCTGATCCTTATTTTTATCGGCGCCTTCATAAAGAGAAAACGTGTTTGCATATACTTTTTTTTTACAATAATGACCCGTTGCCATACCATCAAATCCATTCTTTCTCATGTGCTCAACGAGAGCTCCAAATTTAATATAACGATTGCACATGATATCTGGATTTGGGGTTTGACCAAGTTGATAACCTTCAATGAGGTAATTAACCACTTGTCGTCGATAGTTTTCAATAAAATTAACAACTTCAAAAGGAATAGTGAGGTGATTGGCAACCGACTGTGCGGATGCTAAATCTTCCTTCCATGGGCACGCTTTCCAAAGTTCCGTTTCGTTCTGCCAAGACCGGAAAAATATTCCGTGAACGTTGTATTTTTCTTTTTTCAATAGATATGCGGACACAGCGCTGTCAACACCTCCTGATAAGGCAACCAAAATTTTGCCCTTCACCATCACTTAGCCCAATTGTACTTTGCAAAAACGATTCATTCCTAAGTATATGATAGGTGTAATAAACAACGTAAGTATTTGAGCAAATATGAGTCCCCCTACCACGCTGAGTCCTAAAGAAATGCGAGATGCACCATCGGCGCCAAACCCGAGTGCAATGGGCAAAATTCCAAATATGGTACTGACCGTGGTCATCAAAATGGGCCTGAAGCGTTCACAGCACGCTTCCATAATGGCTTCTTCAGAAGTTTTGCCAATACGTTCTTTTTCAACCGCAAAGTCAATGAGAATAATGCCGTTTTTCTTGATGATACCCATGAGCATAAATAAACCGATGAATGTATACAAAGAAAAGTCGGTATTAAACATACGTACGGTCAATAAGCCTCCAGCCAAAGCAACGGGTATCGTTGAAAGTACCGTCAATGGATGAATCCAATGTTCGTAAAGGCATCCCAACACAACATACATGACGAAAACGGCCAGCAACAACGACCAACTTAAACTGCGGGTAGACGATAAAAATTCTTTAGACTCACCACCTAATTCTCCTTGTATGTCCACCGATAAATGTTTCTGAGCTACTTCTTCAACTTGCTTGACGGTTGTTCCGAGAGGGGCATTTCGTTTTAAATTAAAAAATATACTGGCGGATGGAAAATTATTTTTGTGAAAGACACTGGTGGGGCCTATTTTTTCTTGGATGCTTATGAGCGTATCGATGGGAACGACTTTTCCACTTGCATTGGGGATGCTGAGTAAGGATAAATCTTCCGCTCCTGTTCTTTGCTGATCTTGGGCTGAAATTAAAACTTGATACTGTTCGTAATCGCCCTTGATGAGATAAGCGTAGTTCAGGGAATAAGCTTCTTTTAGTGTACTTTCCAAAGACAAGGGTGTTAATCCAAATTGAAACAAACGATTTCTATTGTAATTAATAAACAACTGCGGATTATTGAGTTCGACATTGGAATTGATGGAATTTGGGTCAATTCCCGGAATTTGATAAAAAGCTTCCTTCAAAACGTTTGCCATTGCGTAAACTTTTTGAGTATCCATACCCGTAAGCGTGTAAACGTATTTACCTCGTTTGCTGTCCGCAGAGCTGGTTTGAATGTTGAGAACCGGCATAGGTTTCATAAGAGGTAAAATGCCAGGCACTTGAAATAACATACCTTGTAATTCTTGTGCAATGGCTTCAATGGATACATCTTTACTGCCTCGTATGGAGGTACGTTCCTTGGGTGCTTTGAGCATTATAATTGCTATCCCTTGATTCCCGGCCATAAAATCTCCCACGCCACTAGCATTGAGCGTATATTTCACCGCAGGATGTTTGGATAAAACTTCTCTTATTTTATGCTGATATTGGTGCATTTGTTGCGGTGAAGTTCCACTTTGCGCCATAAACATACCCATAATAGCAGAACTATCACCGGTAGGTAGAAAAGTTTTTGGAATAGAAATAAATAGACTCACCATGAGCACGATGCACATAGTCCAGGCCCACCAAGAAACCCAACGATGTTGAAAAAACCATTGTAAACGCTGACGATACCACCCGATAAAAGTATGCTCCAAAGCGCTTGCAAAACGTTCCACGCGCGTTTTTTCATTCAGATTGTGTTTTTTTAAAAAGCGGGCACACATGACTGGCGTAACCGTCAAGGATACGAGTCCGGATGCAAAGATTGCGACCACGATCGTGACGGAAAATTCCCTAAAAATTCTGCCCATCTGCCCATCCATAAAAATAATGGGCAAAAATGTGGCCATTAGTGAAAATGTCATGGATAAGATGGTGAAACTAATCTCGCGAGCCCCCTTAAAAGCTGCTTCCAAAGGCCCCATTCCCATTTCCATGTGTCGTACGACGTTTTCTAAAAATACGATGGCATCATCAACTAAAAAGCCAATCGCCAAAGTGAGAGCCATTAAAGATAAATTGTCCAAACTATACCCCAGGCCATGCATGACCGCACACGTAAGCAGTAAAGACAACGGCATTGCAATGACCGGAATAAGTGTTTCTCGAGCACGGCCTAAAAATAGAAAAATGACAATTGAAACCAACAAAAATGCAATAAAAATGGTCTCTTTGACCTCATTAATGGAGTCGAGAATACTCTTTGATTTGTCATAAATAGGAATTAATTTTACAGATGGTGGCAGGGATTTGTACAGATCGGGGAGCATGGTTTTAATTCTTCCAGAGACTTCGACGGTATTTGCTCCGGGAGATTGACTAACGGCGAGTACGATGTTGGTATCAAAATTTTGGGCATTTTCTCCCCAAAAAGTTGCCAAAAAATCATCCACTTCTAAGCCATCTTCGCATTTTGCAATATCTTTTAAATAAATGGGTTTTCCCTTTGTTTCTCTGACAACAATATTTCCATAATCCTTAGATTGATCCAGCTGACCGCTAGATGTTAAGGTTAACGTACGGGTTATTCCCTTAAATTTTCCCATGCTCAGTATAAGAGAATTTTTTTGCACGGCGTGTGTTACATCTTCAATCGATAAGCCTAAAACTTTTAATTTTCTTAAATCTAAATGGATCCGCACAGCTCTTGGAATTCCGTATACTTGAACCTGCGAAACACCTTCTACTTTGTTGATAAGTTGTGCAACTTTCGTCTTAGCATAGTCGTACAAAGCCCCCGATGTAAGACTGTTACTGATTAATCCTAGAAAAAAAATAGGATCGCTGTTGGGATCTTTTTTTCTGTACGTAGGAGAGGAAGGGATATCATTGGGCAATTTGCCGCTTGCGCGTGTTATGGCAGCCTGCACATCCATTGCAGCCGCATCAATGGATTTATCTAAATTGAAATTAAGTGTTAGGGAAGTAAAACCAAGTCGGCTTTCCGATAATACTTCGGTAAGTCCATCGATTCCCATAAATTCTTTCTCCAATGGACTTGCAATTGCATTTGCCATCATTTCTGCGTTCATACCTGGGAAGCTTGCAGACACATTGATAACGGGATAATCAACCTTTGGGAGTGCACCCACAGGTAGTTTTTGATAACAAGCGATCCCCAAAAATGTTACGCTAAGTGTTAGTAATATTGTAGCAATTGGCCGACGAATGAACGGATCACAAATACTTTTCATACAAAAAACGACACATGCCTATTGTTTACATCGAATTTAATTGAGGCGCAGGTAACGTAGAAGAAACTACCACGTGAGAACCGGGGGCCAATAAGGCATGTCCGTCGGCAATAATTTTTTCATTACCTTCAAGTCCAGAATAAATGACCACCCATTCTTGATAATTTTGGCCCACGTTGACATAGCGCATTTCGGCCACATTTTCAGCATTGATAACGTACACAAAAGAACCCTTATTGCCCATGTGAACGGAAGCCTCGGGAACTAAAAGAATATTGTTGAGTACCGCGTAATAAATTTTTAAATCGACCGCGCGACCTTCCCAAAATCCCCAATCCTCATTTTTAAACTCAGAGCGCGCACAAAAACTACCCGTCGTTTTATCAACGACGTTATCGACGTATACCAGTTCTCCGTACTGCACAACAGAACTGTCATCCAATAAACGAGCCTCCACAACAATATGATTGTTGTGGGTGTTTTTTGCATTCCAAAGAGGATTAAAATATTTTTCAGACAAGAAACAATCTGCATAAATGGGCTGCACTTGATTGAGTGTCGCAAGCGTTGTTCCTTTGCTTACAAAGCTGTGCGCATTGACGGTTGATTTACCAAGTTCACCGTCGAAAGGCGCCCTAATGAAGCAATGTTCTAGGTCAACTTGTTTAAGCGCACACGCAGCCTCATCCAATTTTACACGACCTTCATACATTGCGACATTGGCTTTGTAGGTATCGTATTCTTGTTGTGAAACGAAGTCGCCCGTTTTTAACGTTTCGGATCGTTGTAATTGGGATTGATGCAGTTGCAATTGCGCCTTATCGATTATCAGTTGAGCTTCTGCTTGCTTTAGACCAGCCATAAGACTTCTGGGGTCGACTTCAAACAAGAGGTCACCTTCTTTTACGGCACCTCCATTTTTACGTGAAACGGTTATCAATTCTCCTTCCACTTGAGGTACCAAGGTAAGACTTTCGAAAGCGGTACATTGTCCAACAGCATCGATATATCGCTGAACGGATGTTTTAAACGGAAAGGCCGCTTTGACAGACAATTGCATAGGCGGTCTCATTTCTGATTTTTTATGAAATAGAGAACTCGCCCCCTTACACAATATTAAGAAGGCAATGGACACGGCAGTTACAACTATGTAATAAAACCACTGTTTATTTTTGCTGTGCATAAAAATTTTATAAATTAAATTGAGTGGGTGTTTTTGAGTCCAATTGCCCTGTGATGTAAGCCAATTGCACCAAGTTTAATTTCATGTTTGTTTTGGCTTGAATGTAGTTGAGGCGAGCGTTTGCCAGAGTCTTTTGCGCAGCGAGAAGGTCAAGTAGGCTGTTGATACCGGTATTGTAGCCCGTACGAATGGCTTTGAGTGCTTCTTGGGCGGCCTCTTCAAGGGCTTTGGAAGCTTCAGAAAGCTGAACGGAAGATTGAAATGCATGGAAAACCGTCCACGTTTGGCGAAGCGCCTCTAACTGTTGTTGACGCAGCGTATACTTTTGTTCTTTCCACTGTGTATAACTGGCTAATTCGCTGTATTGGCTGTCGAATCCAGAAAATAGATTCCATTGTATCCCCGCCGATAACCCATAATTTCTTTGCCAACGAGAATTATGCTTGTACTTTAACGCACTCGTTTGGGCACGCAACGAAAGTGAGGGTAAAGAACTTTGATGCGTGGCTTTTTGAGACCATTTTTTAGCTTCTAACGTTTCTTCACTTGCCAATAAGTCTGCACGTTTATTAAGTATCTCTTGCATCAGATCTTCGATATCACGAAAAGGTTTTTGCGTCTCCGTGTTTAGATAATCCGTTTCGATGGAAAAATCTGCAGCAATAGGCACACCTACCGTCGTTGCCAAAGTAGCGCGGCAGCTTTCCAAATCTGCTTTTGCGGCCTGTAATTCGTACTCCGCTTGCAATTTATCCGCTTTAGCAAGTAATACATCCTGTATACGTGCTAAGCCGTTTTCTTTTCTTTGCGAAACGGCTTCAAAAGATAACGTTGCATCCTGTAGGCAGCTATCGCGGGCTTCTATTTTCGCATAGGCAGAAGAGAAATTGTAAAACGCCTGTTGTATTTCAAAAACAGTTGTTTGAAGTTGTCGATTAAATGCATAATTGGCCGCGTACAACAAATGTGCTGCACTTTTGGCAACCGCAGCATCGGCGCCAAATTGAAATACTTTGTAAGTCAACGTCACTGCGGGTCCCCAATTATCAATTCGCTGCGTCGGTTGAGGTACATTTTTTCCGACTTGCTCTCTGTTAATATTTGCAGACACATCTACATGAGGAAAAAGACTAGCTTCTGCCCGCCCTTGATTTGCAAAAGCTTCTTTGGCGTGCCACCATACATGTTTCGTTCGTGGATTAAATTTAAGGCCAATTTCAATAAGTTCCAATAAAGAATATTTCCCAACCAATGCCTTCTGTGGCGCTAAAAAGTCATGATTGAGGGTCATGTTGTGGGCGGGTATCCATGGTGTACGCGCATCAGCACTGATCTCTTTTTGAATCGAATGACAACCATTAAGGCATAGTAAACTACTTATAATGGAAATTATTTTTTTGCGACACATTGCTCTAATAGGTTAGATAAATATACGGTTTTGTAAAGCGTTTTCAAACAAGTTTAAAGAAATGCTTCTCGATCATTTGAGCGTACAGTGCACTTTTTCTAGTTCTAGTAGGTACCGCTTAGCAAACAATCCACCTCTGTAACCTGTTAATCGTCCATCGGTGCCAAGGATGCGATGACAAGGGATGAAAACAGGAAGTGGATTTTTACTACATGCATGCCCTACGGCACGAACTGCGCGCGGATGCTGAACGGCGATGGCAAGTGTTTTGTATGAAATTGTAGTTCCATAGGGAATTGTCTGTAAATAATTGAGCGTTGCTGTAAAAAATGGAGATTGCTTAAACGACAAAGGAATTGTAAATGATGTCCTTTGTCCATTGAAGTAGTCCAGCAGTTGTTGTTTGGCTAAATTGAGTAGCAGTGTCTCATGCACAACCGTATCCTGTATACGGAATGCATTAGGTAGCAAAACTTGCGTCAAGTGGCTTTGCGTAGATTTTAGGACAATGGTACCGATCGGTGTTTCGACGTGTGTACAATAAATTGTTGGATTCACTCAAAGTTAAAAATTAGCTTTACTGCAGCGGAGCTGGAGTTGGAGGAACATGTTGAAAAATTCCAAAAATTTTATCAGCCCAGGTGGTCGGAATAGATGCATGGGTATAAATACTCTCAATGCGCTTATTGGCTTGCATTGCAATGTCGGTAGAAGGAGCAATGAGTTGGGCTTCGTTGTAAAATTGAATAGCTCCGGTACCGTAATGGCGTTTGTATAAGAAAAAATCGCCCAAGACCAAACGACTTTGGGCAAATAATTCCTGTGCGTGCCGTAAGCTACCTTGAGCACGTTGTATCAGTTCAGTCAAAAGGTGAGATTTTTCAAAAAGTATCAAAAAGTTTTCGTAACACTGTATGGCCTTTTGCGTAGCCCCTTGATCGTTTTGGGGACCATAAACTAAAGATAGATAGATATCTCCCTTGAGTAGATAAGCTTCGGGCACCAACCGATGACCCGGATAATCTTCAATTAATCGGTCTAATGCTTCAATGGCTTTGACTTTGTGATTATCTTCGAATTCTAACTGCGCTGTATAAAATAGGGCTCGAGGTGCATAGTCAGTGTATGGAGCCATAGATATTACACCTTGAAAAAATGCGACTGCAGTTGCAGTGTCTTTGCCCCAAGGTAAAAATCTCAAGCGGTGCTTTTCGCACCCCTGCATGAAAATTTCTGCCACTTCAAATTGTTCTTTAACCACGTCATCGTAATGTTCATACTGAATATAATTGTGAGCAATAAATTGAAAATGCTCGACACCTTTGGCATATTGTCCTGCTTGGATGTACAGATGTCCCATGGCATAACGTGCTTGAGGAGCAATGTCCGTTTCTGCGTATTTTTTACAGATTATTTGGTACTGTTGCATAGCTTTAGCCATGCAGCCTTGCGCTTGTGCTTGTTCCGCTTGTTTAAAAATTGCTTCTGCAATTTGTTCTCGTTGGGGCGATTTCAATGCCAATTGCTGGGGAGAAATTGGATCGTGCACACGACGTACGCACCCACCCATTAAAATTAACAAACTCACCAGGTAAATAGATTTGCTCATAAAAAGGTTTAAATTTAGGGCCATTTGATGAGCGTTGCTCCCCAAGTGAATCCACCACCGAAAGCGACGAGGATGATGTTGTCACCCGAATGAAAGTAATGAGAATTTTTAGCCTGTGCAAAAGCTATGGGAATAGATGCAGAAGATGTATTGCCTGTGACTTCTAAATTGCAGAAGACGCGATCCATAGGCAACCCTATAGACTGAGCCAAAGATTGGATAATACGCAAGTTGGCTTGATGCGGTATGAGACAAGCAATGTCGGTTTTTGTAAGATGATTCCGTTCCAATAATTCTTCAACAGCTTTTCTCATCCAATATATAGAATTTTTAAACACTTCTTGGCCACTCATTTTCATAAAGTGTTTTGTGATCGTAGTCGTCGGTTGCAAAGAACCACAGTACAATTTCTCAGGAGAACTGCCATCGGCACCTAAAACCGAGTCTAATATGCCCACATGTTCCGCAGGTGTATACTCTAAAATGAATGCACCCGCTGCATCTCCGAATAATATGCACGTGGATCTATCTTTCCAATCAACGATGGAGGATAATTTTTCGGAACCAACGACAAGCGCACATTTATAAGACTTTCCATTTTGCAGCAAATGGGTAGCAACTTCAAGGGCGTACAAAAAGCCAGAACAAGTAGCATTTATGTCAAAACTCATTACATTACGCAGACCCAGTTTAGCTTGTAGGAGTGCAGCTGAAGATGGAAATATCATATCGGGTGTTATGGTTGACACGATAAGCAGATCAACGTCTTCTGTTTGAAGATGAGCATCTGCAAGGGCATTTTTTGCGGCCATGTAAGCCAAATCCGAACAGGCCTCATGGGTATCGGCAATGTGCCTCTGCGAAATGCCTGTGCGCGTTCGAATCCATTCATCGGAAGTGTCAACCATTAAAGCAAGCTCATGATTTGTAAGAATTTTACGCGGTAAGTAGGAACCAACTCCACGAACAATTACAGACCCTTGTTTCATTTATTCATTTTCTTTTAGTTTTTCTATCATCAGATTTGTAGAAGCAATGTCGTTTTGTATATCTTTCAGATCGTATACTTCTAAACACCTTAGGCATGTGCGAAGAGCTCCGGCAATGGATTTCTCTCTGCTAGAACCGTGAGACTTAAAAACCCAGCCATTTAATCCTAAAAGCGGAGCTCCACTAAAATGTTCTGGGGAAAATTGTTTTTTCATGTTGAGAAAAACACCCTGTGACAAAAAAGCTCCCATCTTTCTCATGTAGTTCTTTTGTAATTCTTCTTTTAAGTATTCTTTTAAATGGTAGAAGAGTGATTCGCAAGTTTTAAGTAGAATATTACCCACAAAGCCGTCGCATACAACAACATCGACGGTGTCGTTGAATAAATGAAAACCTTCAATAAGGCCTTGGTAATTAAAATTTGGAAGAGGTAAATTTTTTAGAATCGAGTGAGCTGTATGGACGATTTCGTTTCCTTTGCCTTCTTCGGTACCGATAGTAAGTAACCCTATACGTGGATTTGTTCTCTCTAAAATAGCTCGCGCATAATGTGAGCCTAAAATTGCGTTGTGGACCAAATGTTTTGCCGTAGAAGATGGATTGGCTCCTACATCTATCAATATAAATCGTTGTTGTCTTGTTGGAATGATACTCGCTAACGCAGGACGCTCGACACCTGCAATAGGTCCTAACTTTAATGTCCCTCCAGCCATGAGACTACCCGTATTGCCGCAACTTAGAATGGCATCTGCGGTCCCATTTTTCACCAGATCGATGGCACGAAACATGGAAGCATCTTTTTTGTGCTTTAGGGTATAAATGGGTTTTTCCTGCATTTCAATAACCTGCGGAGCGTGAACAAATTCCACTACCGAAAAATTACTGAACCCATAATGATCCAAAAGAGGCGTCAAAACGGTTGCATTTCCCACCAAATATATTTTCTCAAAGCGGTGCCCATCGGTTTGCAATGCAGAACAAACACCGGAAAGCATTTCTTTAGGTCCAAAATCTAACCCCATTACATCCACGGCTATTCTTGGCAAATGCCGCTGTAATCTACCAGAAATTTCCTGCATTGAAAAATAAGTTACAAGTCTACCTCAATGACTTGCTTGTTGCGATATGTTCCCGTATGCACGCTAACGCGATGACGCATCACCCAGTTACCTTCGGAGGAATCTTTGACCAATTGGGGCATTTTAAAACTGTTAGCACCGCGTCTCAACCGACTGCGCATCTTAGATTGTTTTCTTTTTGGTTGTCCCATGTATAAAAATCTCCATTAACGCATTAAATGGTACAGTAGTTAAGCATTCTATTCTTACGCGTCAAGTTTTATTCCATCTGAATTATAAAAATTACCTGGATAGAAAATATTATAAGCGGTTACTGCTTGATAGCTGGGCTTAAAATTTGTGTAGAGGAATCTAAAGTCGTAAAAATTTTTGCACATATATTGCATAAGAAAGTTTCGCCGTTTTTCACATTGAAAAAAAAATGGAATGATGCAATATGACTACCTATGTTAATGGATCCACTTTTGAATACGCGCGTGCAAAGTTTGTTGGAGAAAGCGGGTCACCTGTGGAGGTTTCTTTAAAGTAACCGAAAAAGAAGATCAGTTAAGATTTTTGGAGAGTAAGATGGCCGAAGTCGATTTTTGGTCAGTGGGCGAGGAAGCGCAGAAGATTCTTATGGAAACCAAAGGAATTAAAAAATTGCTTGCTGAATGGAGCATACTTGCCAAGGAAGTGGATGAATTAAAAAGTTTATGGGAGATCTGTAGGGGTGCTGCCACAGAAGATGAGGAAGCGTGGATGTCAGAATTGTTACGGATGGTTGCATACGTTGAACAATCTATCGATCAAATGGAATTGCGATCGTTTTTATCAGGTCCCCTGGATGGTAATAATGCCATTGTGACCATCCATTCGGGCGCCGGGGGTACAGAAGCGTGCGATTGGGCGAATATGGTGCTGCGCATGTACGTGCGTTGGGCTGAAAAGAGTCATTTTATCACGGATATACAAAATTTGCAAGAAGGCGAGGAGGCCGGTATCAGTCGGGTCACGTTTCGCTTGGAAGGGCCAAATGCGTACGGCTACGCGAAGGCCGAAAGAGGTGTACATCGTTTGGTTAGAATAAGTCCCTTCGACGCCAATAAAAAAAGGCATACATCGTTTTGTTCCGTGGATGTTATTGCGGAATTAGAAGATGAAGTGGACGTGCCTTTGGATGAAAAAGACCTGCGCATCGATACTTACCGCGCCAGTGGTAAAGGTGGACAACACGTCAACAAAACGGAATCTGCCATTCGCATCACGCACTTACCCACAGGTCTCGTGGTTACCTGCCAAAATGAACGGTCGCAAATCAAAAATCGCGCTACGGCAATGAAAATTTTGAAATCTCGTCTATACGAAAAAATGCAAGATGAAAAACGCTCGGAAATGGAGCGTTTTTATGGCGAAAAAGGTGAAATTGGCTGGGGGTATCAGATCCGTAGTTACGTATTCCAACCTTATCAAATGGTTAAAGATTTGCGTACAGGTGTCGAAACAAGCAACGTACAAGCCGTTATGGATGGTGATTTGGATATATTTATTCAAGCTTGGCTGAGAGCCGGAGGACCACGTTCAAGAAAGTAAAATTATTATGCATGTATTCGGCTTAGGAAACGATATTATTGAAATAGAACGCGTACGTCGATTTGTCGAAAAGTTTACGGATCGATGCATCGGTCGGATCTATACGTTGGCCGAATGGAATTATTGTTGGAGTCAAGGCAATCCTTTTGCTTCACTGGCGGTTCGTTTCGCAGCCAAAGAAGCCGTTTTAAAAGCTTTGGGTGTGGGTATCAGCGCCAGCCTATCTTTAACATCTGTGGAAGTTTACAACAATGCTTTGGGTGCCCCGAATATACACCTAGATTTGAAAGCCAGTGCATTGTTGTCCCAAAAAGGCGGAAGGCAAGTCAGCGTTGCCTTGTCACATTGTCGAACATTCGCTTCAGCCGTAGCGGTCATTGTCTAACCTGTGCTCAAGTCCCATCGGTTGCAGTTTAGGGAAAAGTTTTAGTATCGAGTTTTCAAGGAAACCTGTGTTTTTTGAATAAAAAAGCGCAGAGGTAAAACATATCTGTAACCTGTTTTAGACCAACATCAAATGAAAAACTGACCCAAATATGAGGGCTTGTGCGAACGATATTTTGGGGCAAACCATCGAAAATCTTCAACAGGAACCTCTACTTTTTTGGTGAGTATGGGTTGTAACAGAAAAAACATAAGGGTTAAATTATGCATAGTACTCTACTTGACACCTAAAACTCTTGTGATTACCTCTTCGACTCCTATGCAATCACACCTAAGCCACAGGTTAGATAATTTTCTCATCTACCAACTATGAGGAATATGCCCTTGAAGCATCTCCTCGAGACTATTGTAAATTTTACCTGCTTTATCAACCCAAATACGACGTCGAAATAAGCATCTCTTTTGCAATCTGGTGAGAAACAATACTTATAATTATTATATAATTTTGCCTTTACACAAATTTGTGTAAAGTGTGTAAAAGTTACGGTACAAAAGAAACTTATGAAATTCACAAGCAATACGGCATCTAAAATCGGATTTTTAGGATTAGTTTCCATGGTTATTGGGGCGCAATTGGGGGCATCCGCTTTTCTAATGCCTGCACAAATGGCACAATTTAGGACAGTAGGATTGGGTGGATGGTGCTTAGGATGTTTGGGTGCCATTTCAATTACTTTAGTATTTTCGTTGCTTTGCATTAAAACGACAAGGGTAGGGGGGCCTCATATATACGCCAAGATGTTTTTTGGAGAAAAAGTTGGTTTTTTTGTCACCTGGGTATATTGGTGTGGTGCCTGGGCATGCAACCCGATCGTCATCTCGATAGCAGTCAATTATTTGATGTCCATAACGGGTGTCTTATCTCCCATGGAAAAGTTGACGTTGGAAATAACGATCGTAGTATTGTTAACGCTATTAAATACAAGAGGCATCAAAGTAACCAGTAGTGTGGAGATCGCATTAACGACTATCAAAATCATTCCGCTGATTGTTGTGCCGATCGTTGCCCTTACAAGAATAAATCTTGAACACTTTGCAGAGCTTACACCTGCGAATGCTTCTGTAGTGGGTACGCTCACCAAAGCGACGATTTTGTCATTTTGGGGATTTGTTGGGCTTGAAGAGGGGACATCGCCGGCATCGGTGGTCAATAACCCCAGAAAAACCATACCCTTAGCTATTGTCCTTGGCACCGCATGCGTGGCAATGATTTGTATACTCAACACGGTTGCGGCATTTGGTGTGATCCACCCAGCACAACTGGAAAATGAAACGGCTCCATTTGCAAAAATTTTACTACTGTTGTTCGGAGGAACATACAACAATCTTATAGGCATAACAACATTTTTGATATGCATAGGCTCTCTGAATGCTTGGGTATTTTTTAGCGGCCAGATTGCGCAATCTGCGGCAAAGGAAGATATATTTCCAGGGATTTTTGCAAAGCTTAATCATCATGGAGCTCCGGGATGTGCGCTGTGGACAAGTGCAATCGGTACAGGGGTGATACTACTTCTGCAAAAGTCGCCCTTATTCGCCGACAAAATAAATGCATTTCTCGATATGTCGATTGTCGTTTACATAGCTCTTTATACGACGACCATTTTGGCACATATGAAATTTGTGTGCCAAACGGAAGCAAAATCAGTTTTGCAGGTATCCATCAATCTCTTGGCTTTCACTTTTTGCTGTTTTGTTTTGTACAATTCGGATTGGTTTCACTTTTTGGCTTTGGGCATAATGATTGCAAGTGGAATTCCAATTTATTTTTTCAAGCATCGGAGAGTAGCTTGAAGGAGTGTATGTATATGTGAGGAAACAAAAAAACTAGACATAATATATATTATGCGAAATTAAGTTTGAAAGAAAGCAGGCAAACAATTCCATCGGCCAAGGTGCCGCTTGGCAAGAAAGTGCCCAACTTTTTATATTTCAGAAATGGTTTGGAAGAAGCTTGCAGAAATTGTGGCGGAGGTAGTGTTGTTGGTTTAGATGGCCAAAGAACAGAAGCTGTACCACGCGCAGCTTGGGGGTCCACGTGGCAATATGCGCTTAGGCTCGCCAATTGTTATCGGTTGCTGGTTAACACAAGCTTTGTGGTCGTAAGCTTCCAATGGATTGTTGTGCTAGTCTAAAACTAGATACAGCTAATTATTATACAGATACGAGGGATTATGAGCCTTGGTTGGGGTTACCCACAGAAATGCTCAATACATACCTTTCATGTGGTTGTTGTGGAACAGAGCTACATCATATGGCCTACTATTATCAGGCGGTGTCGTATATGATACACTCGCAAGAACAATCTTGAATCCTGTTGTACGTGCGACAAGGCTGCTCTCGAGGCGTGTTGCTGTTCTTGCTGGGGATGGTTTCGCACGTTTTGCGAAGTATCTAGCTGTGGCATAACAAGATGTGTGATGAATGAAAAAGCGATTACTTTTTCTGAGTATATGGATAGATGCGTCGGTAGGCCCATCAAAAGTCATATTATGACTACCTCACGCGTTGCATCCCTGAGGGAAGCCGGAGAGTATTGGCAACTCAACTTTTGCCAACCGGTCTCCGAATTGCTCGCCCACATTTGTCAAATGCGAGAAGTATCTTTGAATGATATCCTATGGTTGCTTGATTTGTATCGTTGCTACGTTGAGTCCGATTTTGGAAATACGATTCAATTTAGTTTTTCCCAAGCAAATTACGATAATATAATACGCCCATAGGTGCACGGTTTTATTGACGAAATTTTTAGACATACGGATCCCAGTAACCCCATATATAAGTTTTTTGAAAGTAGTGTAACGAATTCAATGTGTACACTTTTGTGGATAGAGAAACATTACCTGGAGTTGAGATTCGACCCATCGGCTACTATCAAATCGAACTGCCCACGTTGACGGGAAGAGATGCCATCTTTGGAAGGGTTAATTTAACTGGCAGTAATTCCAATGGAAATCCGTTGCTAAATTTGGTAGCCGAAAAAGCTCAGACCATATCCAACAACCAAAGGCCTGTCTACAATGTGACTAGTGAACGCGTAGCGGGGGGTACGCAAATTATTCACCTTCGATAATTCCTCACCATACCTGTAAACATCTAATATACTCTCAAATGCATATAGAGTTTAAATTCTGATAAATCCTAAACTTAAAATTGATTCCCTGTAATCGTCGTTCAAAATGCAGCACCTTTTAATAAAGCGGCGTTTTTTAATTGTATAACAATCCTGTTTGCTTTAGGGATGTTTTCCGCATCCTTACTTGACTTCCATAAAGAATTCGACAGCATCGTATCATACATGTTGTGGGTAAGGAAAACAAAACTTGATTTAGGTATCGTCTTTTGTGGATTATTTTTCGTTCTTGCTGCCATCTATCCCGCAAGAAGATTTGTGTGGGAATACGCTTATTTATTTAAAGCATTTTACGTCGTTATTATTGCGTTGGGAACTGGTTGGATATGCGTCTCTTCCAATTCTTTTCCTAGATCCCTGGTTATTGGCTTTAGTCTCCTCTTGTTTGCCTTTTTGGCTTCCATCTTTTTGGGACCTTATCCCGTTCGATCCGCTTCCGAGCTCGATATTCCGATCGCTTCCATGTCCCTAGCATGCCTCTTTTGTTCCTGCTTAAAACATAATCCCAAAGCTTTCATCCGTTTGTTGGGTATCACATTCATTTTTTTTATGTACTTCAGCATTTGCCTTTATCTTGCCTGCGATGAACTCAAGGCTGGCCCTACTTACCCTTGGCAATACATGGTTTCGAATTTCTTAGCAAATCCCATAAAATTCTTCACGATTTTGGACAAATGGATGATGCGACATCCTTTCGACTACGCGAATTATACGGGATTATTTGCGGCACTTGCCTACCCGTTTTTTGCAGGACTCTTTATGTGGGAATCCTTACGTAAGTGGAAAATTTTCTGGGGTGTAGGATTTTTACTCTCTATTTTACTTCTAAAAGCATCCGGATGCAGAATGGCTTACCTATGTGTCCTAGCAACCACGGTAACGGCATTAAGTTTATATATAAAAAGCCATATACATACTTCAAAATCAAAAATTATCAAGGTGAGTATTTGTCTACTGGTATTATTGCTATTGATAGGATACAAAAGCTCGAAAATTAGAAGCTTATTTACCAATCCCAAGTATTTTTTATTTCAAAATCAACGTTGGCATCTAGCTCAAGACGGTCTCAAAGTCTTTCGGGAAAGTCCCTGGATAGGTTGCGGCATTACCACGACACCACTTTTGTATCTAAAATCTTATCCAACCGCTTTGCACCATTGCTGGCAATTGCACGTGGCTCCCGTACAATATTTAATTGAATGGGGATTACTGGGATTTTTAGGGCTGTACACACTAGCATTTGCAAGCTTCCAAATGAGTTTTTGCCTCTTAAAAAAGAGAGAAGTGCCCGCTGCGGATAAATTTCTGGTTGCGGGACTCGGGCTATCTTTGTTCGCCTACGTATGTTTTGTCAGCGAATGGTCTTGGGATATATTTGCCGTATCGGCCACCCTCTGCTTGATTGTCGGACTACTTTGGACAATTTATTTCAAATATTTTCCTGCAAGACGGCGCATTGCCCCCCTAACCACCTTGGGATTAAAATTATTGATTCTTACAACGGTGGGTACGGTCTTTTTTTACAGTTATAAAGATATTCAAGGCCGTTACCATTTCCGTAGATTTGTTCAACAAACCTACACACAATTGGGAAAGAGTGAAAAAGAACTCTCCAAAGCCATTGATGCGGACCCGACCAACCTTTATTATTACAATCAAGCGGGCAATATCTTTGCCTTAAAAGGGTACCCACAATCAAACACACTCATGCGATATTCCGTTTATTATTTTGAAGCATCTTTAAAAATCAACCCTTGGCAGCCGTATGTACTGGAAAATTTAGGAACCTTATATGCACGACTCGGTGATGATCGACGCGCTCTTCAATGTTACTGCGAAGCTATTCGGTTGCTGCCCTGCCATACGTTGGCTTACATACAACTTGTGGACGTTTTGCTTCATTGCCATCAATTCGATTTGGCCAGTGAATGGTTGGGACTGGCCGCATACGTTCAACCTCGCCTATTATCGCAACCGGCATTCAATAGATTTTTGATGCGGGATACGTTGGCTCAAAAAAAATGCCTTGATTATTACGATTACGTCGAAAATACCATGGATCCAACTTTGAAAAACGATGACGCTTGGACGTTTTCAAAATACATCTATGCTCGTTTGTTTGACCAACCGCTTCACCGGGACGGTTTTACGGATCAACAAAAACAATGGCTGAAAAGTCGAAATTGGGTTCATTACCTTAGTTGGGATAATTTATGCGAAGAAAGTTTCAAGTCGCGTCCATTTCCGCGTAGCCGCCATGCCTTAAATAATGGGCAACACAGCTCCTTAAAGGTTATACTCCACGGCCATGACGGCCCATTGCTTTTTACCTGCACCTTAAGGCAAATCTATACACCTAATGAAAAATGTAAACTCCGTACAGCTTCCAGGCACACTCATCAACTACTAGAACCCGTCATTCAAAAAACAGTCTCAGTTTTCTAATACATATGAAATGGGCTAATGTTATTTAGAACATGCAAACTAGAATTTACATGTGGAGTTCTTACGAGTATGATGCTTTATCTTTATGTGTGATTGTCTTGCAAAAATTCCCCAGATTGATTGTTCTTCTCTTGCGCTATTTCGACATTTAAATCTTACATCAATTTTTTAAACACGCCTTGTATTTCACATCTCAATTTGCTTAAAAACTTTCGAAAAACGTCCGTGATACCAGGACTTTGATTAGGAAAACCAATGACAAATTACTTTGGAGGAAGGCTCACATGCCGCGCATTTAAAGGTGTCTGAGAAATATTCGGTACAGGTAGCAAGTTATTTAAATGTTGAAACGAAGGTGTTTTAGATAAGGTCAGCGTATGCCCTGCAAGATGACCTACGGATGCACTAGATCCGGACATCTCACTTTGACGAATCATATTAGACTGAGAAACCCCTGAAGAATAAACGCCCATTGACATGATATCATTGAAACGAAATTTCAGCGAGGCGTCAATACAATAACCTAAAAAAATGGATACGTCGTACTTTTTCTTTGAAAGTATTAAAAAATAAATTTCAGTCCTTATGTTTTTAATACCTATTGATGCCCTTTACTCTGCGGGTGTGTTTGATTGTAAACTTTTTGCAAATGCGCAATGTCAACGTGCGTATACTTTTGTGTTGTGGATAAATGTGCATGCCCCAACAATTCCTGAACAATTCTCAAATCAGCGCCTCTCTGCAACAAGTGCGTTGCGTAACTGTGTCGGCAACTATGGGGCGTCATTTCAAGCGGTAAATGGGAATAAATTAAGTAGCGTTTTATAATTAATTGGACGGAGCGTTCAGAAATGGCTTCTCCACGTTCGCTAGGAATAAGAGGACTTTGCAACGATTGCGGCGGGTATTTCGCATATAAATTTTTTAGTGCGTTCAAAGCAGGCTTACCTATAGGAATTAAACGTTCTTTGTGACCTTTTCCCAATACGCGTATGAGTCCTTTCGGCCATTGAACACTTTCGACGCACAAATGCGTCAACTCTCCAACACGTATGCCGCATCCGTACAAAATTTCCAAAATAGCTTTATCGCGGCGCCACAAAAAGTCTGACAATTGACCCGCTGAGAACTTTTTGTCTGGAGCTTGCAATAGGATTTGAATTTGTTCTATCGTAAAAAAGTTAGGTAGCTTGGATTCAAATTTTGGGCGTAACGCTTTAACCTCTTGCGGCATTGGCATTTCAAAGCGCTCTTCTAGAAAGTAAAAAAATGTCCTCAAAGCCGATAAGTCATTATTCAGTGTTCGTTTACCCGCTTTGCGTTGCCGCATGTACAAATACTCTGGCAAATAAGTTCCGATATTGGGTTGAGTGACGTTTTTTGATTTCAGGAATGCCATCCATCGCGTAACAACGGATAAATAATTTCTTAAGGTATACTTTGAGTATGCTCGCTGTTTAAGAAATTGTTCAAAATTTTCTAGCATTTAAAAAATCAAATTTTACCTTGATCCAAACAAAATTGGAGAAATTTTTGCGCTACGGGACCGCACACACGACTTCCCCAAAATTCTTCTATCAGATCTTCTTGCTCAATCACAACACTAAACGCGATTTTGGGTTGTTGCGATGGAGCAAATCCTATTAACCATCCAATGTGCGCATATCGGTTCGTTCCCGCAATCTTCACTTGAGAAGTTCCCGTTTTGACGGCCGATTTTAAACCTTTGACGCGTGAAAAACGCGAAGTTCCCGATTCAACCGCTTTTTCCAAGCATTCCAACAATAAATGCCAATGATCGTGAAGCATAATGGATTCTTTGGAATGTTCTGTACAGACGAAATTAGAGCACAAATGGGGCGTCAAACACCTTTTGTTTTTAGCCAAAGACGCCGCTGCGCATGCCATCTGCAACGGGGTTACCCTTAAAAATCCTTGTCCTATGGAAAAATTGGCCGTATCGCCATCTGTCCAACCCTCGTGCAAACGTTTTTTCTTCCACGCCGGAGATGGAACTAACATACTGCGCGTTTCATAAGGTAAATCGATATGCGTCATAGTACCGAGACCCAATTTCCAAGCTTCTTCATAAATCAATGAAGGGCCGCAACGCAGTGCATAGTGATAAAAAAATGGGTTACAACTTGTCTGAATAGCTTTATCTAAAGTAATATACCCATGCCCTTGATGATTGTGGCAATGGAAAACATGGTTGCCAATGGTGTAGCTTCCGGTACAATTTATCGAACTTTGGGCGTTCACGACACCTGCGTGCAATAAAGCGGCCAACGTAATAATCTTAAATGTTGATCCTGGCGGATATAGTCCCTGAATAGCCCTATTTAACCAAGCCCCTTGCGCCGTAATTTTCTGAAACAATTTTTCAGATATGCGCGGCGTCAAAGCATTTAAATCAAAATCAGGTTTACTGACGAGCGCCAATACTTCCCCGGAATCTACCGCCAAAATAACGATAGCCCCACGACGACCTTCTAAAGCTTTCTCACATATCTGTTGTAATTGAATATCCAAAGTTAAATGAATGTCATCACCATCCACACTGGGTAACGATATCAGGCAAGCTTGTTCCTGTCCCGATGGCGTTACCCTCCATATATCACCCCCATTTAAACCACTTAGTTGGTCATCATAGTAGGCCTCTATGCCCGTGGCCCCCTTTTGTTTGGGTAAAAAGAAAGTCCTCAAATCATTTCCAGGCAAAGCATCTTGCGTCAATTGAGATGTTTGCGTAACATGCCCGATAACGTGGCACGCAACGCTACCATAAGGATAATATCTAACTTTTTCTATGCCGACCTGAAAAGGCCCATGCATAGGCAATTGCTCTACAAGTTTTGCGTACATGGTCTCGGGCAAATCTTTTGCAATCGCCAAAGGTAACAAGATATTTTGCAAATAATGCCGATATAAAGTTTTTTTGGATACGGCAAATGGAATTGAACCTATGGTTTTTGCATATGGCAACAGCGCATCGTGAACAACCGCCCATAGTTGTTCTGATTGCGTTTCAGCATCTTTGGACTGCTTATTAAATTGTGTTATATCTTTGCGAAAATAGTTTAGGTCTACGTAAAGACAATAAACATCCCTGTTGGTTGCCAATAATTTTCCCGTTCTATCGTAGATACATCCTCGCGTTCCCGGGTATAAAATGCGTCTTAGACACTGCTTTTGTCCCAGTTGACTGTACATGCCATTTTCTATCCACTGCCGCCAAACAATGGCAATACCCAGCAAAATGCATAAAAATATGACGATAAATTGCAAAAAATACAACCGACCCAAATGGGACCGATATGTGTCAAAATGAATCATCCGTTTAACGACTTCGAACCCAACATTGAACAGTGTACGCTGGACACGCTACCACCACATGACCTAATTGAAAACAGGAAGGAATTTCTGGGAAAAACGTGTCCCCTTCCACCGTTTGGTTCACGATGGTCAACATAATTTCTGAGCATATGGGCAGAAATTTTTGATAAATACTGGCTCCTCCGCATACCCAAATAACTCCATCAACGGTTTCCAATGCGGCAACGTTGTGAACAACAATCACATCTCCATTTGAGACATCCGATTTATGGGACATTACATAATTTATTCTTTGAGGCAATGGCCTACTACCTAGAGATTCAAAGGTTTTACGCCCCATTAAAATACGCTGATTCAACGTTGTTTTCCTAAACCACTGTAATTCTTCCGGTAAATGCCATGGAATTTTATTTTTCAATCCAATCACACGATTGCGTGACATGGCAGCGATTGCTTTAAAGGTAGCCATTAGATTAGACCGCAACAGGAGCTTTAATCGTCGGATAAGGGTTATAGTTTTCGAGCACAAAGGACTCAAAAGTAAAATCATCGATGTTGTTAATCGCAGGATCCAATTTTAGTGTAGGTAATGTTCTTGGTGCCCGTTCCAACTGTAGTTTCACTTGTTCCAAATGATTGGCATAAATGTGTGCATCGCCCAAAGTGTGCACGAATTTACCTGGTTTTAAGTGGCAAATTTGCGCCACCATGTATGTTAATAATGCATAGGAAGCGATGTTGAAAGGAACCCCCAGAAATAAATCTGCGCTTCGCTGGTACAATTGACAACTTAAGGTACCCGAGGTCCCCACATAAAATTGAAAAAATGTGTGACAGGGAGGCAAAGCCATTTTGGGTAAGTCACCCACATTCCAAGCGGATACGATATGCCTTCTACCAAAAGGATCCCGTTGAATGCTTTCAATCACCGTTTTAATTTGATCAATGTGGCGTCCATCTGCACAATGCCAACGACGCCATTGTACCCCATACACAGGACCTAAATTGCCCTCCGGATCTGCCCATTCATTCCAAATACGTACCCCATGATCTTTTAAAAAGCGAATATTTGTATCTCCTTGCAAAAACCACAATAATTCGTATGCAAGTGACTTAAAATGAACGTTTTTAGTCGTTAATAAAGGATAAGAGTGAGAAATATCGATGTGTATCTGTGTCCCAAAAACACCGATCGTTCCAACACCCGTACGATCATTGCGCCATTCTCCGTTATCTAAAACGAACTTTACAAGGTCTAAATATGGTTGCATGATTCAATTTTCAAATTAACAGCCCAAATGACAAGTTCAAAAACGGCACACCGTGCTCTCCGCATGCGATGACGTTTGACGTCAATGATTGTCTTTTATTATATGCCATCGTGCAGCTTTAATCTCCATATATTTTTTTAAGGGAAATTTATTTATATAGCGTAATTTTATACCTAGAATGGCAATTTATCAAACAGAAGTTAAACGTTTACCTAAAGATAAATCCAAACATGGGGTGGTAGACCGGACTTGAACCGGCAACCCCTGGAACCACAATCCAGTGCTCTAACCAATTGAGCTACAACCACCATCGAATGGCTTTAGGCAAATTTTTTTCGGTAACTTTGTCAACGCTTTTTTTGAGAAAGTCGTCTTATTACAATCATCTCCCAAAGTCCCCAAACAATGCATGTAATGCACATTCCATACAAGGCACCCCAAACGTGCTTCGGCACAAAACCTATTTGACAAAAAAGAACAAAAACTGCCAGGAGATGCACCCCTGCGACAAATAAGCAGTTGAAGTGACTTTTTGCGATTTTTTTAAAAATAAAGTTAAACAGCATGACGGATATTGCAGCGAATAGAATAGCACCTACAATGTCCATGGTATAATGATAACCGCGTATTACCATACTACTACCTATGATAAGCATTAAAGTACATGCTCCTAGATAAACAATTTTATTTTTGTAAAAATAGATGAGCTCTAAATAAAAAATGGCGATAAAATGCATATGGCCGCTTGGAAATCCAAAGCCGTGTCCGTGTACAGGACAAGTTGCTGGCAAATCAACCTTAAAAATATTTTTTAAAACAACATTGTACGTTATCGTAAAAAACATAAGGAGCAAACATTGTCCAAAGCGTTTTTGATCCACGACCAAAAATCCAATTACAGCAAATATGAAAGTTCCAAAAGCATCTAAATGTTTTAAAATATGCAAGCTAAACACATCCATGACGGTAGGCATTAGGAAGATTTTTCATATTATAAGACAACCATTGCTATTAGGCTATGACTTAAAAAAGTTTTAACATTTTTAAAACTATTTTATAGATCATCATAAGCAGTTTCATCACTTATTAAATTACGTAATGACTGTTACTTTTAGTTTAAACAATCATATGCAGGCAATTTGAAAAATCGTAGCCCCTACCCTACGCTCCACTTGCTCATTTGTTTATCAGGCCTTTTTGCAGCTTTAAAGAATGTACTTTTGGACGTGCTTCAGCAGTTTGTGAGGATGCAGAGGCTTGGTTAGCAATTCATTCATACCCACAGAAATGCACTGAGCACGCGTTTCTTTCAAGGCATACGCCGTAAAACCTATAATAGGCAGGCTGCTTTTTTCAAGTCCACATTCGCCGGCACGAATGCGCTGTGTGGTTTCATATCCATCCATCTCTGGCATATTAACATCCATTACAATAAGATTCACTTGATTTTTTTGCAACCACCCCAAACAACGGTACCCATTTTCAACGATATGCACCTTATACCCACTTTTTTCTAAAATTGCTTTTGCAACCTTTTGATTATCTTCATTGTCTTCAACCAACAAAATAATTTTCTCTGTTGTTACAACGCTGAGCGTCTCTGGAGGCTTTACTATAGGCACATGGGGTACTTTCTCCATTTTTAGCAATAGCGTTAAATAAAATGTTGAACCCCTTTGCGGTGTACTGTACACGTGAATATTGCCCCCCATCAATTCAACGAGTGATTTGGTAATGGACAATCCAAGCCCTGTGCCACCTTGATTTTGAAATGGAATTTGCTCAAAAGCTCTAAAGACTTTTTGCTGGTCTTTAAAATCAATTCCTATGCCGCTGTCCTTAACCGAAACAAATAACTGGTACAAATTTTTTTTACAAACTCTTCCCGTCAACCTTATTTGAATACTTCCTTGCGTCGTAAATTTAATGGCATTGCTCAACAAATTCATTAATATTTGTCTCAGTCGTTTAGGGTCTCCAACAAAATCATTCGGCAATTGAGGATGTCGCCAAACCTGCAAATGCAAGTCTTTTTTTGCTAAAATCGGCTGAAAAAGGTCTAATACTTCGCGTAAACATTCGTTGAGGTCAAAAAAAGTAGGTTCCAACGTTAATTTATCGGCTTCAATTTTAGAAAAATCAAGAATTTGACTGATTAATTCTAAAAGTAACTGCGTACTTGAATGAATGCTTTTTACGTAATCCTTTTGCTCATGCGTCAATTCAGTTTCGTTCAATAAATAAGCGTAACCTAAAATCCCGTTAATGGGTGTTCTTATTTCGTGACTCATCGTGGCTAAAAATGTTGACTTTGCCTGCGTCGATTGAAGGGCCGCATCGCGCGCCTTAGACAACTCTTCTGCGTAAAGTTTTAATTGTTCTTCATGTTTTTTCCGCTCAGAGATATCAATTAAACAGCAGATATAGCCTTCAAAATGCCCATCCGATAAAATTCTCGGTGTACAGTGACTCCACATCCAATAATAATTGGATTTATATCCTCTCAACCGGCATTCCATCGTAAAAGTTTCATGATGCAATTGGGCATTTAAAAAGGCCTTTTTATATTCCATAGCTACTTCCGGGTGAAAGTAATTAAGCCAGGACCAATCGGTGTATTTTAAACGTGTTTGTCCCGTAAATTCTGCCCATTTTTTACTGAAATAAAAACAAGAATTATCTTCGTTGCTTGTCCACAACAAAACAGGGGCCATATTGGTCAATTGCTGAAATAAATTTTCACTCTTTTCTTGCGTTCGGATCATCTCATTGAGTGTTTGAGCCAACATCCCAATTTCGTCTTCGCACAACTCGGGTACGAGAGCTTTTGAATCTCCCAATTTACGTCGCTGCATTTGCTTAGTAATAATACTCAAAGGCTTCAAAATCAGTTGATTGATCTGAAACATACAGCAAAAAACAATGATAAAAGTAATCAGCAGCGAAATGCTGACTATTTTCATACTTTGCTGCAAAAATTCTTTTTGCCAGTAGTGCGTACGTAACTGTATTACAATGTACGCAGGCATGTAATTTGTTCGATCGTCGTACTGAACCAAATAAATTCCCAGTGTATAATTAAATACATGCCTTTGGGGGAAAAAATCGTAGCATTCTAAATTGTTTGGGAATTCAGGCATGCGAATACCAATTGGCAAAGGGTAATGTTGCCAAGGTTTTCCGATAAGTGTCTTCTTGTTGCAGGCCAAAATCCTTAGTGGATTTTCTGCAAGAACCGCCAAAAAATTAACATGAGGTTCACTACCCAAAGCGTAAACAAAACGTTGCAACTCATATGGATAATGCACCAATTGTGTACACATACCTAAAAAATGGCCGATTTGCTGCGACCGTGCCAATGCGTGTCCGTTAAGATGTTTTTTATATGTGTATCTCGAAAAAAAAACAATCACGCTTGAACACATGATCAGTACGCACAAAAGAGGAAACAAAAATTTTAATTTAAGCGTCCTCTTAACCCGGTGAACAATTTTTACATTCATTATTTGTTCTGTAATGCCTTATACAGAAATGTTTTGTCAAAAACTTCGTCGAAGTTTATGTCTTTTACCGACAAGTTATTATTGGCAAGAAATTCTGCATTAATTGTTTCTATCACACCTGTGAGGTATTTATTAAATGTAAATAACTGAACTTGTTCTCCTAATTTCAGTGGAACAACGGCATTAAATATTTTTTCAGATTTATTTTTAGAAATAGATAGATGATGACTTAGGTACGTGTTTCCAAGTCCTGGATTACTTTTGTATAAATCCAACAAATTATCCCAATTTGCAATAAATTTCTGAAAACCCTTTGCATACCTTTGTAAGATATTTTGGTTCACTACCAAAACGTTGAGTTTCATCTCTTTAGGCCAATGCGCTGTGGAATAAATGGAATGATAATTGGTAGAATTTTTCATTAAATTTACACTGTAAGGGTGATAAGCTATGACACCTTGTACTTTTTGCTTTTGAATAAACGTTTCGAAAGCAGTTGGATCTACAAAACGTAGTTTTATATCATGCATGGACAGTGCTACCGATTTTAGAGCTTTTAATAAAACAAAACCACCAAAAGAATTAATTTCCCCACCAATACATTTACCCCGAATATCAATCATACTTTTTATGCTTTTGTCGACCAATACGTGGCATGCGGCTTCTGGTGTAGCATAAGAAGGAATAAGAATAATTTTGGGTGCAAGCACTTTATTTCTCTGTTGAATCATCATAACATCAATTAGATTGCAGATCATACCGTGAATCTGTCCCCATTCAAAAGCTTGTTGTACGTCACTGAAGGAACCAAATTCAATGAGCTGAACACGCAATCCAGCGCGTTTAAAAAACTTTGCCTTCTTTGCTAAAATAAAATATTCAAAACCCGAAGAGGCATTCAAACCAAGACGTATTGTAGGGATGCATCGAACCCCACAGATGCATCGATATATAATCAATACGATTAAAACAGCCAATACACTCAACCTTGCCTTATACTTCACAAACTGTAATTTAGTTGATATTACCCGTGTGAGCAAGCCGATTTTACACCTAGAACATGTTGGCATGCATAAAAAATTACTTTTAAGGTTTACTCCTATTCAATTTTATTGCAAAACCATTGTCATGTCTATGATTGCTCCAAAACTAAACTGGTGTATAGTACGTTTAGGGAATGATTGTAATTGGTGGGTTAAAGAGATTAGCGACCCTATTCATTGGGATTTGGAGGGGCTCAGTATTTTAGACCCAAAACAAGTTATCTACATCCTTGATTTAATGGATACATTGAAAGACTATGGACTGGACACCGACATTTTAGATCGTGCCTTCTTTAAATTCAGAATTGATAAACGTCTCAGAGAAAATTTGGTTCGCTTAACGCGTGTGGAAGAAAATTTGATCGATTCGGATGAACCTCTCTTCGCACTGCCTAATTCCATTGATGAAGAAAAAGGCCCTTATGCAGATCTCATTGATCATGTGACTCGCTTACGCGTTAGATTACTCAATGACAGTATCGATTTTAAACAAAATATCCAACCCGATGAGATTGTGGATGATTTAAATGAACAATATCAACAAGAATTTTTTGAAGGATCTGCCATCCATTGTTATCGTGAATTATCGGATATATTAGAATATATCCCCGCAGGATTCGAGCTAGATCGAGAAGAAATTCACGAAAATAATGATAAAGATGACATATACAAAGAGTTAGAGGTAAATGTTGGAGAAGAGGCCAACGATAAAGAAGAAATATTAGAACAAGATGAAACGATGCATTGGGAGGGTGACGATGAAAATAATGCTATCGTCAGCAATACCAAAAGAAAAACGTAACTTTTAGTGAAAAGTCATAACAAAGGCTTGCTTTATTTTTGTGTTATTCCCTAATAAAGTTTCTCAAGGCACGGTAGCCAAGTGGTAAGGCGGGAGTCTGCAAAACTCTTACGCGTCGGTTCAATTCCGACCCGTGCCTCCATCATTATTCTATGCGTCCGTACGAACAAGAATGGCAAGCTTTTAGAGAAAAGCGTCGAAAATTGACCAGAAAGTGGTTAAGCTGTTTGCCTAGACGTTCTACTTTTGCTCGATATAAACTTTTAAGATGGTTTGGCGACAGCTTACTAAAACGGCGTCACTTATGGTCATTTAAGTATGAAGCTGTGAGACCTGCATTGTATGCGGGATGGATTTTAACACTACTCCCTGTTATGGGAGCTCAGACGCTTATAGCAAGTGTACTGGCAATCATTTTCAGAGCAAACATTATGATCTTAGTCGCATTACAAATGATTTCAAATCCTTTGACGGTAGGCATATTGTGGCCCTTTGAGTATAAAGTTGGAGAAAAATTCTTAAAACTTCTCGATAGTAGCAATCAATTGGGATTGAACGTTACAGCACGAGAAATTCTTGGTCACGGATCCATCGGACATAAAGGCGCTTGTTTCTTAAAAATAACGTTGGCAATCGTTATTGGTGCTATTATTTTAGGCTACATTTGCGGTGCTATTTCCTGCTACCTGTATAAGTATTTTACGCAACGCAACGCAATGACTTACCAACAGTTTATGGCGTCGAAGGAAGAAGCCTCCAAAAATCAAGAACAAACGCAGTTTTTGGATTCTAATTCTAAAAAGTAATAAAACGCGCAGACATCTATGTCATTATATTTTTATACGCGTTAATTCTTTGTACGTTTGATAAACCCCCTGTGTTTGACAATAATGCGAAAATTTAAGACAACCCTATACGCTGCCACTTTGATCTAAAGCGTGGGTATGGATTGCAACAACTTCTGCGTGTAGGGATGCTTGGGTGCAACGTATAAATCCTGGGCAAGTGCTTGTTCTACGATACGTCCCTGTTGCATAACGGCTACAACATCACTCATGTGTTCCACAATGGCCAAATCGTGCGCTATAAAAAGGTATGTTAATCCAAATGCTTTTTGTAAATCCATCAGTAAGTTAACAATTTGCGCTTGAACGGAGACATCCAATGCACTTACGGGCTCATCGCAAATAAGCAATTCAGGTTCCACCGCCAAAGCCCTCGCGATCCCAATGCGTTGACGCTGTCCACCGCTGAATTCATGCGGATAACGACTTAAGCTTGTATGAGGCAATCCAACTTGATCTAACAATTCCAAAACCCTCGAATACTTTTGTTGACGACTCCAAAATTTAAAATGGATGTCTAAGGGCTCCATTAAAATAGATTTTACATGCATTCGTGGATTTAAAGAATTAAACGGATCTTGAAATATCATTTGAATTTTTTTACGATACGGGAAAAACTCGCGGTTTGTTTTATTTGAAATGCAAATTCCATTAAAAAAAATTCCCCCCGAATACGCGGCAACCAGTCGAACGATCGCTTTCCCTACCGTTGACTTTCCACTACCGCTTTCTCCCACCAAACCTAAAGTGCAGCCTTGCTCCAACTTTAATGAAATTCCATCGACAGCTTTTATAACATGCTTAATTTTTCTAAAAAAACCTGTCGTATTCACGTAATAAACGCAAAGATCCTTTATTTCTAACATGCAAGGGCACATTTTGATTTTACACTAATAAAACTTACTTGTTTGTCAACACGAACTCTCCGCGCGTTAATATGTGAAAAAAATACATTTTTGGCTTCAAAAACTATGTTTTTACACTAATTTAATAAACCTTCAAGGGATGAAATTGTCAGAACGCATTGTAATTACGGGTATTGGACTTACGGCCCCCAATGGAAATTCATTGGCTGAGTTTAGGAAACATCTGCTGGAAGGTTACGCACGCATACAAAAGATAGACATGCGTTACATGGGAATTGTTCTGGCAGGCGTATGCACGTTTAATGCCCTAGAATATCAATCCAAAAAAGAAGTACGTGTGGGTACGCGGGCCGGTAGCATAGGTATTTACTGTGCCCATAAAGCAATCGAATCCAGCGGTCTCAACTGGCATCTTTTGGATAAAAGTCGCGTTGGCGTTTACGTTGGTATCACGGAGCACGGCAATGTGGAAACGGAAAACGAAGTATACCAAATTTCTAAATTTGGATACGATACGCGCTTCTGGAGTCACCATCATAACCCAAGAACCGTTGCCAACAATTCTGCCGGAGAAATCTCCATCAATTTGGGGATTACGGGGCCTCACTACACTTTGGGAGGCGCCTGTGCAGGAGGCAACATTGGTCTTATACAGGGTGTTCAAATGCTACGTTTGGGTGAAGTTGATACAGCCCTTGTCGGTGGCGTTAGCGAAAGCATTCACACCTTTGGTATCTTTGCCGGGTTTAAAGCCCAAGGCGCCTTAGCTTTTCACGAAGATCCCAATAAAGCGAGCCGACCTTTTGATAAACATCGCAACGGCATTGTCATCAGTGAAGGTGGATGTATGTTTATTTTAGAACGTCTGGATGCAGCTTTGACAAGAAAAGCAAAGATTTTTGGAGAGGTTGTAGGATACGGTATCAATTCCGATGCACAAGATACGGTATTGCCTTGCAGCGAGCAACAAGCCGTTTGCATGCAGCTCGCATTGAAAAAAGCAAAGATGCAAGCCGTCGACATCGACATCGTAAACACGCATGCAACCGCTACACTTTCCGGTGATATTCGAGAGTGCGAAGCTCTAAACAGTGTATTTAAACAAGCTCCCCATACGTATTTTAACAACACGAAAAGTTTTATTGGGCACGCAATGGGCGCAGCAGGTTCTTTAGAATTAGCCGGTAACTTGCCTGCATTTGAGGATCACTACGTTCATCCAACGATTAATATTGACGAATTAGACCCTGCATGCAAGCTTAACAATTTAGTGATTGATCACCCAAAGCATTTACCTCAAATACGGACGATATTGAATACTTCATTCGGTATGTTAGGCATTAATTCTGTGGTAATTGTTCGACGGTATGACGCTTAACGTTTTATGACTATCATGGACAAAAAAAACATACGGAAAGTAGTGGTTGATATTATTGCAGAAATTGCTCCCGATGAAGATCTGAGTAATTTAAAAGATGACGTGCGCCTACGCGATCAATTGGAATTGGATTCTATGGATTTTTTAGATATTGTGATGGAATTGCGCAAGCAGTACGGCATTGAGATTCCGGAAAACGATTACGGACATTTAGAATCACTGCAAAGTTGCGTAGATTACTTAACACCTAAGTTTCAAGACAAGAAGTAAAATTTTTTAACAATTTTTGTAAAAGTAGCATATTTTTGGTAGTGAGGCGCATATCTTCGTGTTGTTTGTATAAGTCAGCTCTTGCAACGCAATGATTCATGAGATCCAAGTAAAATCGGCACTTCATTACCATAAAAGAGCATTTGCTACCCATTGGGATCTCAACTGTTACCGTGGGTGCGGACATCATTGCATTTACTGTTTTGCACAATATTCGCATAAGTACTTAGAATCCGAAGATTTTTTTGACGATATTTGGGTAAAAACCAACATTGCCGAAGTTTTAAAAAAGGATTTTTCCAAAAAAAGTTGGTGTGGAGCTTGCGTCAATGTTTGCGGCGTTACCGATGGATATCAACCTATCGAACAGGAATTTCAATTGATGCCCGCTATCATCCAATGCTTTATAAAACATCGAAATCCGTTAACTATTACAACCAAATCTCATTTAGTTGTGCGCGATCTTTCTCTACTGACACAATTGAATAAAGTTGCACATGTTGTATTGCGAATGTCTATTTCTACGACCGATGAAAACTTACGTGAAAAATTGGAACCCCATGCCTCCAAGATACAAAACCGTTTTGAGACATTGAAATTATTTGCAGCAGCAGGGATTGATACAGGCATTCTTCTCATGCCCATTATTCCATACATCAACGATTCTTTTGAAAATCTGGAAAATATATTTAAAGAGGCAAGGTCGTGCGGTGTTAAAGAAATCATTGCCGACATTTTGCATTTAAGAGGGTATACGCGACAAAATTTTTTGAATCACGTGCAAAAATTATTTCCTCAACATACGAATCACATGTGTTCGTTGTATAAAGAGAGTTATGTGGACAAAATTTATTCCAAAGTATTATATCAGACAATCTTCAACCTTCGAAGTAAATATAAATTCAACACACAACTCCCCAATACGGTTCGTACGACTCAATACTTACAGCAATTGGAATTGTTTTCACAGCACATCTCATAAATTTTCCATGGTATGACTTTATAAAATATATCCCTGTATTTTTTACAAGGAATCAACGCCATCGGCCCTTAATAAACGTTAACTTTTACATCGGCGCTGTCTGCGTGCTTCGTACAAGCATAAGCTTCCCACAACTCCTGCATTCAGAGAATCGGCAGATTTTCCAAACATGGGGACGGTGACTTTTATCGCCTTTTTTAACCATAATGGCGTCAATCCATGCGCCTCATTGCCAATGCAGATAACGCACGTCTGCGTCATGTCTACGTCCCAATAAAGTAAACCCGTATCCGGGGTCATTGCCAATATTTTTATGTTTTTGTCATCGAGAAAATTATAAATGCGTTCCGCAGTATCCCAAACAATGTTTAACCCGAATACAGCTCCCTGAGAATTCCTAATCACATTTGGGTTAAAGATATCAACGCAGGGATCTGCAATCAATAATCCATCGACGGCCGTTGCTTCTGCAGAACGCATCATTGCCCCCAAATTCCCTGGTTTTTCCAAATGCTCTACTAACAAATATAAGCCATCATCACAAATTTGAAAGCCATCTAAAGACGGCTCCCATACATCCGCAATACCTATCACACCATCTGAATTTTCTCTCACACTTAATTGCTTAAATAAGCTGTCCGCCAACATGAAGCAATTTTCTCGTCCCAGATAATGGCTAAAATGCTTTTGAATTTTTTCATTTTGCGATGCCAGTGTACTTTGTTGAAAAACAAATGCACGTACGCGAACGTTCGCTTGCAAGGCTCGACTTAACTCACGCAACCCCTCAATTAAAAATAATTTTTCTTGTTTTCGCCCACGCGCATGCAATAATTTAAGCCATTGCCCATAATTAGGATTTAATTTGCTTGTAATGTATACGCCGTGTATTGATTCCATAAGGCTGCTTTACTGCAATAAGATGGAATTTTTGATAAATGCTTTGCAGCATGTAAGAAGTATAACCAATCCACCATCATTTGAACGGCTTCGTCTTCATAAATATCAAACCGAGTTAAATCCCTGTGGGGTATTTGGACATCCGACAAATAAAAATTTTTATAATATTTTTTCCATTTTAATAATTGATCGGCCTGCATATCCAATTCCTTGCGCTTTATTCGATCCGTTGAAAGTTGGTGAATTCGGTCGGTTAAATTTAAAGTGAAACGATTCTGCTCATATTTACACTTAAAATAATCGATTTGACGTTGATACCAATCAAATGCGGGCTGCCGTAATTGTCTTTCCAACCGTTGTTGATGCAAATACTGAATCAACCCCGGATATATCCACTCACAAACCGGATCATCGATTTTTGCGGGTATAGGCGATATGGAATCCCATTCCAAGGCATTTGGCAAATCTGATTCTCCCACCGGTAATACGTCGTAAAGCGATGGTAAAAATAAGTCCGCACATACACCTTTCTTCTGGGTAGATCGACCATCCGGCAAATACCACTTTTGTAGCGTGATCTTTGCCGCCCCTAGGATAGATTTTGCACAGGGGAACAAAGATAATCGGTCCATTTCTACGACCGCTTGAACCGTTCCTTTGCCGTGCGTCGTTTTGTCTCCAAATACAAGAGCTCTGCGATAAGTTTGTAACGCACCGGCAACAATTTCGGATGCGGATGCGCTGAAACGTGACGTTAAAATAAGCAGGGGGCCTTTCCAAACACATGTATGAGGCTCGGCAAATTGTTGCGTAATTTTTCCCGTCGTATCTTTGATTTGCACAACCGGACAACGATCCAAAAATAATCCTGCCAGTTTAACAGCTTCATTCAATAATCCACCTCCATTACGTCTCAAATCTAAGATAAGCCCTTCGATATCGTAAGCTTTCAATTGTAAGATCAGTGCTTTTACATCTTCTGAAATGCAATGAGAATCGTTATTATCTGAAGTTTCTGGACCATAAAAAGCTGGCAAATCAATTAACCCCACAACGCGACAACATCCTTGAGGATCCGGTAAATAAAATAATTTTGCAGAAGCTAAATTGTTTGTTAGTTTAATCTCATCTCTCACAAGTTCTATGATCTTACGTTCAGAAGGCTCCGCATCGAACGGCTGAATTAATAAACGTACTTTTGAATTCCTAGGTCCTCGAATAAGTTTAACAGATTGCCTTAATTTCATGCCTTGAATATTGACAAAATCTTTATTATCTTGGGCCACAGCCAAAATTTTATCCCCCGGATGTAAACGTTTATCTTGCTCGGCAGGTCCTCCTGGCAACAACTCTTTAATCACGCACATGCCATTTTCTTCACTTAAATAAGCACCAATACCCACCAAGGCGTTGTGTAAACTAATGGAAAAATCTTCCATGGAATCCGCCGAAAAAAAAGTGGTATGCGGGTCATAAAAGTGTGCAACCGTATTGAGAAAGATTTCTTGAATATCCACGGCATCGATCTTGTCAATGAATGACAGTAAATTATTGTATTGATCCGCCAATTTAGCTTTTGCGTCCGCTAAATTTTTTATACACTGTTCAACGCTTAAAGTTTTATCTTCTGGCTCATGTTTGGCAGATTTAGGAAAATCCTCAACACCGTCGTCTACCCAAGCATTTTCTTTTAATTGCACAGCTAAAGCTTCATTTAACAACTCGTGCTGAAGTCGTTGATGCCACAAAAGATCCAACTCAATACGTGTTTTCGCCCACGGTGCTTCTTTTCGATTGGCATCGTAAAACAAATTTTTATTGAAATTAAACTCACTTTGTAATCTTTTATGGATCCATTGAATCCTTTGTTCAGTGATGGTACGATACCTTTCAAATATATTAAATGCGGGCGTTAAACTGCCTCCACGCAGTAATAATTCCAATGAAAGCGCGTATTGATGCGTGAAATTATCCTTATCCCCTTGGGTAAAAAACATCCGTTGAGGATCCAAAGTCAGTAAAAATTCCTCTATTAATTTACGACAATCAATTTCATTGAGGGGTTTTTTTAAAAAATGTAATTCTTCCAAAAAGCGTACCAAAAAAATGGTTTCCGTTCGCATAATTGCCGTTTGAACAAATGTTTTTCGAGACTTTTCATCACCGGTTGCAAGACTGCGAGTTTTCTTTGCCTGTACGCACGGCCTACCCCCAAAATAATAAACAAGTGCTGTACAAAAAATAATATATTTAACGGCTGTCAAAAAAAACAAACGAAATTTTTTATTCATGCTACAAAATTAAAATTTTCTGTACTGCTCAAGCCACTGCTTTTCCTCGACAGACAGCGAACCGATACTCCCCTCGCGTAATTTGCTAAAAACATCAAAAGGAATAATGCGTTGGCCGCGATCATTACCACTTAAATCATCTTCTATATGCACTTGATAATTCGCTTTAAATGGAATTTTTTGTTCCTTTTTTTTCTCACGGCGAAATTCGAAATGCTTCTGTGCTAGGCAGTAAGTAAAACCGCACAGCATACCTCCTAAATGTGCGGAATGTGCAATTGAAGCATTATTTTGAAGTTCATACACTACACCATTGATCACTTCGTACCACCAAGCACAGTAGATAAGCCATTTAACTTTTATCTGTATTGGAAAAACAAAAAAAACGAGCAATGACATGGATTTTTCGGGATACATGTGGCAAAAATAAGTCAACAACGCCATAATACCTGCCGAAGCTCCCATTAAACAATGCGCATGATGTGCATGTATGGATAACCAACACAGACCACCTCCCACAATCCCACAAAAATATAAAATTAATAGAGATTTCAAGGTCAGTTCATAAGTTAACAAAAAATGACTCAGGAAATAAAGCACCAAGCTGTTGAACAAAAGATGAAAAAAATCTCCATGTAAAAAAGAATAAGAGAATAATACCCAGAATTTGCCTTCCATCAGGCCTGTAAAGGAAAGGGGAAATTGATTTTCAATCCAATGGCTATTGAACCAAATATTAAGGATCTGCATGCACACAAACACTCCACCATAAGTCCATATTAGCTTTTTTATCAAGGTATCTTGAGGCTGGTAATTAACAGCACGAAAAAATGAATGTTGCATGGTGTATGTTTACATTTTTCTCATCTTAACGGCAAGCTTTAACCATTTTTTTTACAAATGCCTGCACTTTAAGTCTTAAAACCACGGTAGTTTTTCATACTTTTATGTTGAAGAAAAATTTTTATATTTTAAATTTACTTTCACTGTTTATAGAAATTTATGCCAAGAGAACACGTTATTATCGAATGTACCGAAGCACGCAAAGAAGGGAAACCTGTTTCTCGCTATATGACAACGCGTAATAAAAAGCTGCAAGTGGAAAAAGTGGAAAAAAAGAAATACAATAGGTTTTTAAGGCGTCATACTTTGCACCGAGAAATAAAAGACAAATAGGCCTTTCTTAAGATTTTTTGAGGCTTTTCATTGTCAGTGTTGGGTAACCGCTACGGTGAGAGTGGTTTGATTTCATAAAAAGTGAATCATGTCTTTTCACTTGAAAACTCCCTCAAACCTTTTAGAGTGTACGATGGTTGTATGGCGGAAACAGATGTTAAAATTTGTGCAAGTCACGTCAGTAAAGCTTTTACGAGAGATCATTGTTTTATTAAAGTATTGGAGGACATCTCTTTTTCTGTACAAGCGGGAGAATTTGTTGCGATTTTAGGACCCAGCGGGTGCGGAAAATCTACTTTGCTAAATATGGTAGCCGGCCTGGAACCTTGCGAAAAGGGAAATATTATTGTTGATGAATATCATACCGATCAACCGGAACGACATCGTATGATGATGTTTCAGGAGGCAGCTTTGTTTCCTTGGTATAATGTGCTCAGCAATGTGGTTTACGGGTTACGCTTCAAGAAAGGACTAACAAATACCGAACGTAAGACAATTGCATCGTACTATCTCCATATGGTTGGGCTTGACTATTTTGAACGAGCGTACGTTCACGAACTTTCTGGAGGTATGAAGCAACGCGTCGCATTAGCAAGAGCCTTGGCCCCAAATCCACAAATACTACTTATGGACGAACCTTTCAGCGCACTCGATGCACTTACCTGTGAACAACTCTACAAAGACGTTCAAAAAATTTGGAACATGCAGCACAAAACTATACTTCTTGTAACACACAACGTACGCGAAGCAGTCGTGCTAGCACAACGTGTTATTGTACTTTCCCAACGTCCAGGAAAAATTTTAAAAGATTTTCCCATCCAATTGCCTTACCCAAGGTATGTACATGATGTGTCTGTGTCCGCACTTGCCAACGAACTTGTCAACGTATTGCACACAAAAGGTGGTGTTGATGATTACATTGCTTGTGTATGAGGTATCGATTGCTATTCCAAGATTCAAATATCGTAAAATCTTTACTTAAAAAAATAGCTTATATATTTGCCGTCTTATGCATATGGCAATTTGTACACGTTTTAGGAAGGTATTTTGATTTAATTTTTCCGACACCTATCCAAGTTGCCAGTTTTTTGTGGCACGCTTGCGCGGATGGAACGCTCATAGGTGCCATTTGGATAACGATCAAGCGTCTTGTTTTAGGGTACAGTGTAAGCGTGTTAATAGGGATTCCAATGGGTATGCTATGCAGTCGATTTTACATTTTGAACGCCTGCATCGGAAAACTGGTTCTAGGCCTTCAAACATTGCCCAGTATTTGCTGGGTACCTTTAACTTTACTTTGGTTTGGGCAAACAGACCGTGCTATTTTATTTGTTGTTACTATGGGATCTCTATGGTCCTTAATCGCATCTACGGAATCCAGTGTACGTCAAATCCCAAGTGTATACGTTAAGGCGGCACGTACGATGGGGGCACGTGGCGTTAATTTGTGGTTAACGGTTATTTTCCCGGCTGCCTTGCCTCTTATTATCACAGGCATGAAACAAAGTTGGGCATTTGCTTGGCGGTCTCTCATGTCGGCGGAAATTTACATAAGCACTATCGGTGGATTAAGTATTGGGCAATTGCTGCACTACGGAAGAGAAATGCAAGCTATGGATCAGGTTATGGGTATGATTTTTATCATCATTGCCATAGGCCTCATTGCTGAAAAAGTCCTATTTGCCAATGTAGAGAGAATTTTACATAAGCGATGGGGCTTCATCAAGTCTTCCAATTAAACGTTATCTCTTTAACTTGATGTAATCTTAAAACGTGCGATGTTTTCTTTAAAAGTTGGTCACTTACGCATTTATCGCAAAAAAACTATCCAACATTTGGTCGTATTGAACACCCAGAATGTTCTCTACGCTTGCTTTAAGGGGGGCGTTAGTATCTTCGATTTCAGTTAAATCATCATCGCTTAAAAAACTTATAAGGTACAAAGTTAAACCCAACATGTTTGGCATTTCATGCAAATTGTTCAGGTTGAAAATCTCTTGTATTTTACCAGGCAAACTTACCGCTTCATCGTGAGTGAATACTTTTAAAGGCATTGAAGTTTTAAAAAAATCAGCTCGAACTTCATTAATTTTACGAGAAAATTCGAACCAGTATGCCGAATCACTTTCCTGAACAAGAATATCTCTTATTTTTCTAAACATACTTCTGTCGGCACTGCCGTCCCAAATGGATTTCAGTAGGTTGTAATAACTTCCCTGTTGCACACCATATACAACGTTATGATAGTGATTATCGGACGCATGATTACCTGAAAATTTAGGGTAAGCTTTTAAAAAACTTGTAACACTTACGAACAAACCTAAAATTAATAATTTATAAAAGTTTTTCATCGTACTAATGTATAACGTCTCTTTTTACGGTACCTTTAGGAAATTTTTAAGGGTCACCTAAAAATAAGTTGTTAAGGTTGCTTATTTTTTAAAATTAACTTGACTCAATGAAAATTATGCACAGTTTTACTTTTTTCAAAAAATTGTTGCATGTTTATAATCAGACAAGCCAAGCATGAAGGGCTTTTAGGCTTAAAAGCCATTAGGGAAAACATAATTCCAGGATGCGTTGTGGGCATTGTGGCTCTGCCCTTAGCGATGGCTTTTGCAATCGCTTCTGGAGTGCATCCTGAAAGCGGCCTGTATACGGCCATCGTGGCAGGTTTGTGCGTATCCATTTTTGGAGGTAGTCGTGTACAGATTGCTGGACCTACGGGAGCATTTATTGTTATTTTGGCATCTATCACGCAACGGTACGGTATAGAAGGTTTGCAACTTGCAACACTAATGGCTGGAATTATCCTCATTTTGATGGGATTCGTGCACTTTGGATCCATCATAAAATATATCCCAGAACCCGTGATTGTTGGATTTACTTCGGGCATAGGCGTTGTTATTTTGGTGGGTCAATGGAAAGATTTTTTTGGCCTTGATGTGCATTTTCATGATCTGCATTTTCACAACAAGTTACTTGCCATCATACAAGCTTTTCCAACGTTGGACATTGCAACAACGTGTATGGCCCTGTTAAGTTTAGGTATACTTATCATCTCCCAAAAATACCTACAACGCCTCCCAGGTGCGTTGGTTGCTCTCATAACGGCCACTATAATTCAATGGATTTTTAACTTCAACTCCGTTGCAACCATTAAATCTGCCTTTGGAGGTATCCCACAAACGCTTCCTTCATTTCGCTTCCCTGCGTATACTTTTCCACGATTGTTAGAACTTGTAGGACCTGCATTTACCATTGCTTTATTAGGTGCCATTGAATCTCTGTTATCGGCTGCTGTGGCAGATGGCATGACGGGAAACCGTCATGCTTCCAACCAAGAACTCATTGGACAAGGCATTGCAAACATTTTGGCCCCCTTATGGGGCGGTTTTGCAGCCACGGGAGCCATTGCCCGCACGGCAACCAATATTCGAAGTGGCGGATATTCTCCCATAGCGGGTATCGTACATTCCATAACACTGATCTTACTCATTGTCTTTTTAGCACCTCTAGCGAACAAAATTCCACTCGCCACCTTGTCAGCTATTTTATTTGTGGTCGCTTATAACATGAGCGACATAACACGCTTCTCGCACCTTCTTTTTAGAGCCCCAAAGTCGGATAGTACGGTACTGTTGATTACTTTTTTCTTAACCGTATTTTGCGATTTAGTCATAGCCGTCAACGTTGGGGCTATATTGGCTACTTTATTTTTCATGCGACGCATGGCTAAAAGTGTCCAAATTGAACTCAACAACGAACAAATATTAAAGCACGAAAATATTTTTGAGAAAATACCCGACGGAATCATCGTATATTCCATCGAAGGACCCTTCTTCTTCGGCGTTATTGAAACATTTCAAAATGCACTGACAAAAGTAAACGACAAAGTGCACACGATCGTTTTACGTTTAAAACATGTCTCGTTTATTGATGCCACCGGACTGGATTCGCTGCACACGGTCGCGCGTTCTTTGCAAAAAAAATCGGTAAAAATAATCTTTTGCGAGGCCAATGCGTGCGTGTATGCACGCATGCGCAAGGCCCGATTGCAAGATTCTTCGTTGATGGATAACTTTGATCGTACTTTGTTGGAAGCTTTACAGGTTATACACTAAATGCGGTGATGAATGAGCTAACGTTTTAAATATTCAAATAACTTTTTCCTTAATTTTGCAATCACCTCAGAGTGAATTTGGCAAACGCGTGATTCACTTAATTGGAAAACCTTTGCAATTTCTGATAAACGTAAGTTTTCGACGTAATAAAGACTTAACAATTGTTGTGAAAATTTGGGCAATTCTTTTAAGCATTTTTTTAATATTTGCCGCATTTCTTTTTTCTCAAAGATTTCTCGACCATTATCTTGGCTTAAATCAGCTAACACTTCTTGTAAAGAGTAGTTATCATCCTCGTCACTCACGGCGCTGTGAACAATGTCTAATGGAACATGCACTATAGGTTTAGCATACCGCTTAATACGCTCACCGTAAGCTTTATCCACGTGTAAATAATTGCAAATTTCTTCGTTTGATAAAGGGCGTCCAAATTTTTGCTCCAATTGTACAACCCTATGCTGAAAATTTTTTACCTTTAACCTTAAACCTCTTGGCAACCAGTCTAATCGCCTTAATTCGTCCAACAATGCCCCCTTAATGCGAATAGAAGCGTAAGAACCAAAAGAACACCTTGCTTCCCTTTTAAAGGTTTGCGTAGCAGAAATTAATCCCAATAGCCCTACGGTGTATATGTTTTCTCTGTCAGTTGTTGTTGAACAATGGAGCAACACTTTCCCAACCATTGATTTCAATAAAGGCAAGTATTGCATTACAAGGTCCCAATCGGGTTCCATCAATCCCATTTGTGTGTAAACTTTTTGTAGCGGTTTACGCTTTTGAGGATCTTTATATAAAACATTCATTGGCTTTTATTACCTTCTTCAAATTTTCTGAACCATCGGTCTCTGTACTTTTAAGAGTCTGCATTACTCATAAAACCAATTGCATATAAAGCAATTCCCATGCCTACTTTCCCGAACACAAATTTCAACCGTCGAAAGCATTGACAACCCCATGGATCGACATAATTTGCAATTTGCTGCTTTGAATTTAAATCGGGGCTTTTCTATTACAGCCAGAGCCGATCAATTTTAGGTATCCCTAAAATGACATTGACCTAATTCTATCGCGATTCGAAGTAGATATTCCACAATCGAAAATATAAAAACTAAATTTTCGTTGTGAATTTATGATAATGGAAGCTATAGTAGCCGATGCATGCCGTATGTAATTATCGTCACACGTCAAAACAACGGTTATATCTTTACATTGCACCATACTCAACCGATCCATTTAAACTTCTACAATGAAAACCGCAAAAAAGTTTTGCGGTTTTCATTCAAAAGCTCTTTCTTTAAAAATGAACTTTATTTCCGCGGTAATTACAATTTTAATTCGTTCCTTTTACAATGAAACCAGAATGGCAACTTAAAACATCGTACGATGTGTGCGTGGTTGGAAGTGGTTTATCGGGATTGACGGCCGCCAACTGTTTAGCAAAATTGGGCCATTCGGTCTTATTGCTAGAACAGCATTTTCAATTGGGTGGCCTTGCAGCTTGGTTTAAGCGTCCTGGGGGATATATTTTTGATGTGTCTCTACATGGATTTCCCGTAGGAATGATAAAATCTTGCCGACGTTATTGGAATAGGGAAATTGCCGATTCCATTATCCAATTGCCAAACATTCGCTTTATCAATCCGCAGTTCAATTTTTATACAACTTTTGACCGAAACGACTTCACGGATAAACTGACGCATACCTTTAAGGTTCCTTTAAACGTGGTTGAACAATTCTTCAACCACCTAAGAGCCATGAATTTTTACGATGCCGATACGCGTACGATTGAAGAACTCTTTGAGGAATTTTTCCCCAGTCGGCCCGACATCCATCGTTTATTGATGGAACCTATTACGTACGCAAACGGCTCAACATTGCAGGATCCCGCAATCACCTACGGAATTGTTTTTTCTAATTTCATGAGTCAAGGGGTATATACGTTCAAAGGAGGCACCGATCGACTCATTCAGGCGATGAGCATGGAGTTGCGAAAAAATGGGGTCGACGTTGCAAAAGGCGCCTTCGTGGAAAAAGTTTTTGCGGAAAAAATAGGCGGTCGACCGGTTGTCCAAGGCTTGCAGGTCAATGGCAAAAATATTGCATGCAAAGCAATCGTTTCAAATGCAAATTTAAAAACAACCATACTCAAATGGTGCGACACGGGTATGCTGGATAACGTTTTCCTGGAAGAAGTCAAAGCGGTTCGTCTCAATACGAGTTCCTGCCAAGTCTACATGGGTTTAAAAGCGGGAGAAACATTACCTCCTATAGGTGATTTAATTTTTACTTCTGAAGCCCCGCGCTTTTCCAGTTCAGAATTGAAGCTACTGAATACCCAAAGTCGCACTTTTTCCATCTATTATCCGCACATCCGTCCCGATCATACACCTGCCCATTACACGCTTGTTGCCTCCATAAATGCTCTGTGGGAAGACTGGGACAATTTGTCGGAAGAAGCCTACAAGTCTGCCAAAGAAAATCTAAAACAGAGAACATTGCAGGCTTTGGATAAAATTGTTCCGGGCATAGAAAACAAGCTGGGGTGGATTGAAGTGGCTACGCCAAAAACATTTAACCGGTATACATTGCATGTCCAGGGGGCTTCCTTTGGGACTAAATTTGAAGGATTGAAGGTTTCTATGGATTTACCCAAACATGTGGTTGGATTATATCACTCAGGCTCCGTCGGCATCATTATGTCGGGATGGTTGGGCACCATCAATTACGGCGTTATTACCTCCAATAAAGTCGACGCATATTTGCGCCAATTGACTGCTTGATCTTACAAAACTATTTCAATTTACAATTCACGTAACATTTTGCATTGAAACGCACTACTCACTCAAAAGTGCTGCCATCAAGGTTTAAAAACACAGATTCATTCGCGGCAACGAGGTTTAAAGGTAAAAGGTTACATAAATTTAAAGGGATACTTTTTGCGCACAAGAAGTATGACAAATTCCATGCCTCAGAAGCGAGGATTACGCGAATAAAAGCAAAAATTGCATGGCGTCTCGGCTACTTTCAACTTTAACCCAGGTTGCATGAGGGTAGTGCCGATGTACAATCCATGCCTACATCCCACAATGTGTGGATGATATTCGGCACCTGTACTAAACTTCCGCCTTTCGGTTGCGTAAAAAATTCCGCTGACAGCTGGACTGGTTGTCGAATAAAGTTGCACATGTGAGTTGGTCGCCGATTTTTTTAAATGTCCAACGACCAGTTGATTCAAAACACTTTCCGTTTCATTAATCTTTTTTGCAGCAGAGAAAGTAATCAAAGCTCTGTACAAAGGATAATAGGCTAACTTCGTTCCACCATTGCACTCACTGCCAACGTAATAAATGACGCCCCTACCCCCTTCGACCATACCTCGTTCCTGGATTAAGAGTAAACAATTCCCTACTTTGGGAAATGTCGTACTTGCATAAGTAAAACTGAGTGCAGTTGATAAATCAGGAAATAGGTGAAATTCAAGCGAATTATGCACGTCTTTTTCCATATATTTCGACAATGTTCTCAATTGTTCACTTAATTTACTGTTTCCGGAAATTAAATAATACTGATTCAGTTGCGTTAAAAAGAATTGCGTGCAAAAAGTTAAAAAGATACCGGCCATGACGCCTGCCAACATGATCTCAACTAAAGTAAATCCGCTCGATTTATTCTTCATCCATGATGAAAATAAAAGAAATAAGATATAAATTCAACCTAAAATTGAAATGAAAGAGTCCGCTTTTAATGATTATTCTCTTTTAGAACCTGTAGTATAATTGCAAACAAAATTTGCCAATTTTTCTCTTTCAACGAGAGCAACATTGTGGGTTGTCACATGTTTGACCTGCACTTGATTATTGCTTAATTCGTCAGATCCGTAAAACAAAATGAAGTTTGGATTGTATTCAAAAGCTTTCTTGAATTGTTTGGAAACAGTACTCTCTCCAAGTGCGTACGTCACCGATAAACCGTTCTGTCTTAAATGTCCAACGTCTTGTAAAGCTTGTTTGCGGGTACTATTTTCAAAAATAACAAAGCAATCCAAAGAAAATGTTACCTTAGGTAATAAGCGATACTTCTGTAATATGTCGACTAAAGTGACATCGCCCACCGCAAATCCGACAGCTGGTAGGCTATGTCCCGTAAGTTTTTCAAACAGTAAATCGTAACGGCCTCCGCCGGCAAGTGCTCGCCCATCTAAACTCGCTTCAAAAACTTCAAACACAAATCCCGTATAGTAGGCAAGTCCACGAACAATACCCAAATCCATCTGCACAAATGAACCGCATTGCAACGCATCGAGCTCTGCCAGCAATTTTTCCCAGGTCAACAAACGCTGATCAACCGCTTCTTTGAGTGCATCATTTGGATTCAATGCATCAAAACAGCCTCGAATTTCTTGCAATGTACTAGACTGCCGCAACTTTTCAGCGCGGATCAAAAATTCTTGCACATTCGCTGCAGGAGGCAAACAATGCGACACATCTTTTTCCAAGTCTTTCCTTTCACGACGCTCCCACTTATCAAGAACATTCAGTAACCCTAACTGGAGACTGCTTTCTCCGATGCCCAAGGCCTTCAACCAGAGAACCCAAATTTGGCGGTCACTTAAACGAACATAAAAATGTTGTCGACTCAATCCAAATATACTGAAACTTTCGATGGCCAATGCAATTAACTCCGCTTCTGCGGAATAAGAATCTTCTCCCACAATATCAACATTGAACTGGTAAAATGACCTTAATCGCCCTTTTTGAGGGCGTTCGTAACGAAAATTTTCTGTAATATTAAACCATTTAATGGGTTTTTTTAGACTTGCAGCACGCGTTCCAATGAGTCGAACTAATGAAGGGGTTGTTTCGGGTCTTAAAGCCACTTTGCGCCCACCACGATCCTCAAAGGTGAATAATTGTTCTCTAATTTCTTCGCCCGATTTTTCCGTAAACAACTCTAGAGGCTCCAAAATTGGACTATCAAACTCCAGGAAATGAAAACGACGTGCCACTTCTCTCCAAGCCGTAAATAAGGCATTACGTGCGGCACATTCCGTTGGATAAAAATCGCGAAACCCTGGCAACGTCTCCATCACAACTGCCATTGTCTCATTTAAAGCAGTCTTTGCAAATCTTTTACATTAAGATTTTTCAACTGTTTTTTCAAAGATTGACCAGGCCTAAACTTAATCACTGCATGATCTGGAATGACAATAGGTTTATTGGGATGCTGTGGATTACGTCCTATACGACTCTTATGAATACATACTTCTAAGGTACCAAAATTTCTTAACTCTACGTATTTCCCATTAACCAATGCCAATTGAATACTCGTTAAAACCGTTTCCAATGCTTTCCTTGCTTCCTTTGGGTCAATGCCCGTTGACTTGCACATGCGCAAAACAAGATCTCTTTTTGTCAAATTAGGCCTCATGCTACTTTTGGTTAAATTTTAAATTTACTAACCTGCGTAAATGATCAATTATATAACTGATTGAAGTCAATCCTTTATGGGCAAAAAGGAAGATAATATAGAAAATATTAAAGAAAAACTACAAGAAATCCTTGGCAAAGCATCTTTGAGCTTTGGCAATACGGGGTTTGCGGACAATGAAGCAGAAAACGCTTCTTCGAAAGATATAATGGCGGAAGAAGCACCGAACTTAGAAATTTTAAAACAAATTGAAAATTTTAATCTAAAGCCGCGAGAAATACGCGATTTTTTAGATAGGTACGTCATTCAGCAAAATGAAGCAAAGAAGGTTTTGTCAGTGGGTATCTGCGATCATTACAACCACGTAAGAAGCTGCTTGGAACATCCGGCATACGTGCAACACAATTATCACAAACAAAATATCCTCATTTTAGGACCTACAGGTGTTGGCAAAACTTATTTGATCCGTACCATAGCGCGTCGCATTGGGGTCCCATTCGTCAAAGCAGATGCAACAAAATTTTCAGAAACGGGATATGCAGGGGGTGACGTAGAAGACTTGGTGCGTGATCTCGTAAAAGCAGCCAATGGCAATGTTGATTTGGCGCAATATGGCATTATTTACGTCGATGAAGTCGACAAAATTGCGTCCGTACAAAATATGCAAGGGCGTGATGTCTCTGGCAGAGGGGTACAAATTAACCTGCTAAAATTGATGGAAGAAAGCGACGTAAATTTAGTGACGCCAACGGATATGATGGGACAATTTCAAGCCGTTTTAGATTTACAAAAAGGCAAGGGTAGATCACAAAAACGCACCATTAATACCCGACATATTTTATTTATATTTAGTGGCGCTTTCGACAAACTGGCTGAAATTATAAAACGGCGTGTCGAGCAATCAACCATGGGGTTTGGCATAAATTTTGAAATCAATACCGAGGAAATGACTTCTTATTTACACAAAGCGACCACGCAAGATTTTATTCAATACGGGTTTGAACCTGAATTTATTGGACGTATTCCCATTCGCGTGGCCTGCGACTCTCTCAAACAAAAAGATCTTATCCGCGTTTTAACAGAATCCGAAGGATCTATTTTAAATCAGTATCAAAATGATTTTAAGGGGTACGGTATCGATATGCAAATTACCCGCGAAGCCATTGAGGAAGTTGCATATCTCGCTGAACAAGAAAAGACGGGAGCCCGAGGCCTCATGACGATTTTAGAACGAATATTGCGAAATTTTAAATTCGAATTGCCTTCTTCGGGTATCCATTTTTTTGAAATCAATACGGATACGCTCAAAGATAAAGAAAACTATTTAAAACAGTTACTTCTAAATAATCAGCCGGTACTCGAGAAAACGTGCAAACAATCTATAAAAACGTACGAAGATAATTTTTTCAAAACGAATGGACTTAAAATCAAATTTTCTCCGGAAGCTGAAAAATTGCTTGTGGAACAAAGTATAGAACAGGATAAAACAATTCATGCATTGTGCGAATTGCTGTTTAAAGACCTTGCTTATGCATTAAAAATTATTGCGCGTAATCAGCAAAAAGAAAATTTTATACTAACGGATGAATTTGTTAAAAATCCGCAAAAGACTTTATCCCAATGGATTATAGACAGTTTTGGAAATCCTCAACCAGTCGCAAAAAATGAACTTGGTATTACAAACAATCGCCAATGAAAGTCGTGGCATTGCCATAGATGCAATTGAAAAAGCCAACTCCGGCCATTTGGGGCTACCGCTAGGGTGCGCCGAATTGGGCACCGTTTTATTTGGCCAATGCTTAAATTACAATCCCAACAACCCACGGTGGTTAAATAGAGATCGTTTTATACTTTCGGCAGGTCACGGCAGTATTTTCCTATACACATTTTTACATTTGAGTGGCTATCCTATCTCCATGGAAGACCTCAAAAATTTCCGTCAATTAGGGAGTAAAACACCGGGACATCCAGAATTTGGCCACACGCTTGGTGTCGAGGCAAGCACAGGCCCTTTAGGTCAAGGTATTGGGAATGCGGTCGGTATGGCTTTATCGCAGAAAAGGGCCGCCGCTTATTTTAACTCCGAACAACATATCATTTTTGATAACGTGGTGGTATGCCTTTGCGGTGATGGATGCTTACAAGAAGGCGTAGGTCAGGAAAGTATTGCATTAGCAGGGCATTGGGGTCTCGATAATTTAATTTTGTTCTACGACGCCAATCAAGTAACACTGGATGCTCCCCTATCCGCCTCGCAAACGGAAAATGTACAAGACAAGTTTGAAGCCATCGACTGGGCCGTACGTAGCATCGATGGCCACAATTGTGAGGCAATTAAAGAGGCGTATCAATGGGCCAAGACGCGAGCGGGTAAGCCACATCTCATCATTTTAAACACACTTATCGGAAAAGGATTGCCCGACATTGAAGGAACTTCCAAAGCGCATGGGTTTGCGGGCATCAAATTTGCAAAGCAGGCAAAGTTAAATTTGGGCTTAAATCCCGAAAAGCACTTTTTTCTTTCTGAAAAAACCTACCAATACTTTCAAAAACGCAGGCAAGTGTTGCAAAAAAATTACCTCCAGTGGGGCAACATTTTTCAAGCCTGGAGTCAAGAAAATCCAGAAAAAGCAAAATTACTCTACGAACCGACGCACCTGGACGATGCTTTCTTTAAAAACCTGCAAACGACATCAACAAAGCCCCAGGCAACGCGGTCCACAGCAGGGGAAGTTTTAAATCAAGTGTCCTCAAAAGATCCCCTGTGGGTGAGTGGCAGTGCAGACCTGTTTGAATCCACGAAGAGCTTTATCAAGGACGGCACCATTTTTCAGAGGAATCATTTACTGGGGAAAAATCTAATGTTTGGCATTCGTGAACATGCCATGGGTGCTATCTTGAATGGTATCGCCTACGATAAAATATTTAAGCCGTGTGGGTCCACTTTTTTGGCATTTTCAGATTACCTAAAGCCGGCACTGCGTGTAGCCGCTCTCGCCCATTTGTCCGTAAATTATTTTTTCTCGCATGATTCCATCGCTGTGGGTGAGGATGGCCCTACCCACCAACCTATCGAACACATAGCTTCTCTGCAAATGATCCCCCATGTACAGGTTTTTCGACCTGCAGACTACGATGAGATGGTCGGTTGTTTCCAAATGGCTATGCAATGCGCGAGCGGTCCAAATGTTTTTATCCTTTCCAAACAAGACTTGCCTTCGTTACCCCTATTGGACTCGCAACAAAAACGTGCCGGTACCCTAAAAGGCGCTTATGTTCTGCGTAAAGAGCAACAAACACCGGAATATATCCTCATTTCGAGTGGCAGTGAAGTCTCGTTGGCTTTGGAAGTGGCAAAATTATTAGGCCCCAATGCACGTGTTGTCTCCATGCCATCGCGCACAAAATTCCTGCAACAAAGTGAAGCGTACCAGTCAGAAATTTTGCCCAAACAATGCCTACGCCGCATTTCTATTGAGGCGGGATGTCCTTACTTAGCGCACCAATTTGTGGGTTTACATGGCCTTGTGATCGGTATTGACCAATTCGGCATCAGTGCCCCTCAAGAGCAATTGTTTGAAAAATTTGGCCTAACACCGCAGGCCTGTTACCAAAAAATTGTAACGCACACCTGGGATTAAATGTAAGTATAACCATAGAAATTGATAGATTCTAAAGAGTACTAAGGTTACTTTTTTAACAAATTAACTTGCAATTTGGCAGTGCAAAACAATCTTTAAAATAAAATGTAACAGATTGAATGGGCAAAAATGTTAAAACTCGCTATAGGACGTCTTGTGGAAGCAATACTAGTTGTATGGTGTCTACTGACTTTAACATTTTTTATTGCCCATTGGGTTCCCGGAGGACCTTTTGATGCCGAAAAAAGCACTTCGCCTAAAGTTTTGGCGCAATTAAATGCGTTTTACGGTTACGACCAACCTATTCTAGTACAGTATACGCATTACATAAGGAATTTATTAGTCTTGGATTTAGGCCCATCCATGCGTTATCCGGGATACAGCGTTAATCAGCTACTCAAGAAACGCATTCCCGTAAGCTTTGAATTGGGATTTTGGGCCATGTTGGTAACCATACTCTGGGGTGGAACCTTTGGAGTTATTGCTGCCGTTAAAGCCAATACATGGGTAGACCGTGCATTGATGAGTATCTGTTTGTTTGGATTAACATTACCAACTTTTGTTGTGGGTCCATGTATCATTTTTGTTTTTGCACTACAACTGCAATGGTTTCAAGCTATTGGGTGGAATCACTGGACAGATCGTATTCTACCTACCGTAACATTGGCATGCATGTACAGTGGCTACATGGCGCGCCTTACCAGAACATACTGCTTAGAGGTGTTTTCATCGCATTTCGTAAGTACTGCGTTTGCAAAAGGCTTATCCAAGGCACGCGTTTTTACTTTCCATGTATTAAAAAATGCCCTGGCTCCCATATTGACCTACCTGGGCCCAACTTCGGCTGCCATTATGAGTGGATCGCTCGTGATTGAATCGTTATTTCAAATTCCGGGTGCAGGTTCCCTATTTATTACAGCGGTTGGGCAAAGGGACACACCCTTATTGTTGGGAACTGTTCTTTATTTTGCCTTATTAATTATCTTTTTTAATCTGCTTGTCGATTTAATTTCGCTGATGCTAGATCCTCGGCAAAGATCAAACGCGTGAAATATCCTTTTCAAAACACTTCTCATCATTTTTTTCAAAACCCATGGGTTTTGTGCAATGTTGTATGTTTATGTAGCATCATCGGTCTATGTTTATGGGGGCCTTATATTTACGCACACGATTACCATTCTCAAAACCTATTAATGAGCGCACAAATACCTTCTTTAGATCATTGGTTCGGAACGGATATTTTGGGAAGAGATTTATTGGCCCGCATGTTGTACGGTGGTAGAACTTCTCTGTTCATTGGATGTGCCGCTAGTCTTATTGCCATAAGCGTCGGGTTGATTTACGGCACTATTTCAGGGTATTGCGGTGGTAACGTAGATCGCCTGCTCATGCGTATAGTAGATATTTTGTATCCGCTGCCATTTACATTATTGGTGATACTGCTTATGGCCCTTTTAGGGCGTAACATCACCCTACTCATATTTTCCATTGGATGCATAAAATGGTTAACGATGGCACGCATGGTGAGAACACAAATTTTAAGCTTAAAAATGCATCCTTTTGTACAATGTGCTCGATGCATGGGACAATCTACATTGGGCATTTGGCATAAACATCTTTTACCCAACTTAATGAGTACAGTCATTGTTTATGGTACATTGCTCATGCCTAATATCATCTTAGAAGAGGCTTTTATCAGTTTTTTAGGCTTAGGGATACAACCCCCTTTAAGTTCTTGGGGGATCCTTATTTTTGATGGCGCTCAACACATGGAAGAACACCCTTGGTTACTTATTTTTCCGTGCCTATTCTTTTCATCGACATTGTTCACCCTAAATTTCTTAGGCGACGCCTTACGAGACGCTATGGATCCTGTCCGTTGCCGCTATAAGTAACTCCAAAGACATTTGTATAGAGATAAATAGTAACTCTCTAAAGCCTATCTACTTTTAAGACCAATGGACACTTATATTCAAATTTTCCACAAAAATACGTCGCTCTTTACAGTTTTTCACTGACCAATTCCGCTGTACAAAATATCAATGACACGTGGCCTACTACCACGAGAGCACGCAACATTTTCCCGAACAATGTCGTAGTACACAACCCAATCTAACTTCGCATCAAAATACTTTATTATACTTGCTATTGTCACACTATTTGGTTATTCTTTTATTGTGGGTCAGTCGGTTATTATAGACATAGCAAGTAAGGTAATGATACTTGTTTTGATTTTGTCATTACCTTCCATCCTATTGGCAACCATTGTTGGCTTAGGAGTAAGTTTGCTGCAAGCGCTTACGCAAGTCCAAGAACAAACTTTAAGTTTTGCGGTAAGATTGATCTGCATTACCCTAGTTTTGCTATTTTCGGCACACTGGATAGGCAATGAACTCATAAAATATATAGAATCCATTTTTATTCAAATTCCGAGAATTACGGGTAAATAATGAACCCATTGCACGATCTTTTGCCGATTAAAGACATTTTATTGTGCGCACTCATCTGCTGTACCCGCATGCTGGCTTTTTGTTCCATTTCCGTATTCTTTTCGTCACAATACTTAACGGGCACGGGGCGTAGAGCACTCATAGTTGCCTTATCTCTCATTCTTGTCCCCGTATTTCTTCCAAGCAGTTTAGAACACGTAAAAACTGATGTGCTATGTTGCTTGGGTTATATTCTGAAAGAATCCATTTTAGGCATCGTTTTAGGCTTGTTAAGTAATTTTATATTCTACGTAGCTCAAGGTGTAGGATTCCTCATCGACACGCAACGTGGGGCTTCCATGGCAAGTATGTTTGATCCCTTAAGCAATTCGCAAACGAGTCCTTTGGGTGACTTTTTAATGAAATTTACACTTATTTTGGCTTTGCTCAGCGGCGCCTTCTTAAACATTATGGAAATGGTCTATGTAAGCTACTTGACATTTCCCATATTTAGTTCTTTACCTCCTTTGGAACATTGGCTTCCAAATTTCTTTTTAACGGCCTTTGGCGATGGTCTTTTCTCTACCCTTGCACTGCTCTGTGGTCCCGTGTTATTTATCTTATTCTTATCGGAATTTGGGCTTGGTATGGTCACAAGATTTGCTCCTCAACTCAACGTGTTTTTTCTCGCAATGCCCATTAAAAGTGCCCTGGCTATGTTCTTTTTTATTTTGTACCTAGCACACCTGGGAGAATATTTTCTAAATAATTTTGAACTGCATAATTTGGCTCAGCGCTTTCTAAACGCACTACAACATTGACATCATGAGCGAAAAAACGGAGCAACCTACACCCAAAAAAATTCGTGATGCAAGGAAAAAAGGTCAAGTACCTAATAGCAAAGATGTAACGTCTACGGCACTTCTGATCGTTATCTTTACTTACCTTGGGTTATCGCGTGTTACCATTTTGCAAACTTTAATGGATTTAATCGTCGCCCCACGCCAATTTTTTACGCAGCCATTTGAAGACGCTTTCCCGGACATGATATTCGTTTGCCTCAAAGTTGGTATCAAAGTGGTCCTACCGTTAGTTTTGCTTGTGTTTATTACCGGAGTCACGGCAAACGTATTACAATTTGGATTGTTAATGGCCCCCGAAAGTATTATGCCAAAATTGGATAAACTTAATCCCGTATCGAAACTAAAACAGATGTTTTCGATGAAAAATTTAATCGAATTTCTTAAATCGGCGGCAAAAATTATTTTTTTGAGCACCCTACTCTACTTTGTTATTCGAAACGTTTTAGATCCTCTCCTAAAAATTCCTTACGCAGGACTCAATAATTTTATAAACATCATGCCAAGCATTTTAAAAACTTTTGCCTATAACGTTGGGTTTGCCTATATCGTGGTTGCGTTTTTGGATTTTATATTCCAGCGGCACAATCACACCAAACAACTCATGATGTCTAAAGATGAAGTCAAACGAGAGTACAAAGAAATGGAAGGTGATCCAACGATCAAAGGAAAGCGCAAGCAACTTCACAGAGAACTGCTACAAGGTGGACCTGCACAAAAGACAAAGCGAGCTTCTGCTCTCGTTACCAATCCTACGCATTACGCAATCGCACTCTACTACGATGAAATCACAGTCCCATTACCCATTGTCCTGGCCAAAGGAACAGGTTTTCAAGCGCAGATCATGAAAAAAGTTGCCATGGATTATGATATTCCCATCATGGAAAACGTTCCTCTTGCGCATGCTTTGTACGACTTGGCGGAAATTGGGCGTTACATTCCTCGTGAACTTATTGAACCCGTAGCCGAAGTTATTCGTTGGGTACGCGACCAAAAACAACGCACTCAAGAGAGCATGGAAGTTTCTCAAGACCAATGGGATAAAATCTTTTAAAAAGACACCGTCCAAATGCACCTAAAGATGGCAAAATAATCAAGGTATCAATAGATTTAACTCATTTTACGCAGGCCTGTAGCAACACAAATTCAAAAATATGGCGAGCCCATCAACGTTTACGCATAACCTTGATACAAATCTGGATTTGATGTAGCTTGCCAAATACAGGGATCCATGAAATAGAGTAGTGGCCAACATTGTGATAAATGATAGTTCACGCATTCCTCTTTAGGCCAAGAAGGATGTGAGAGCTTAATAAGTGATGTTTTGCCATCGTCATCCAAATTTTTGTCCACTTTACGTATCACATCCAACTTATGCTTGTCGTTCACACGCAAACATAAATATTGATGAAAACCTGCTTTTGCCACGATGCAAAACGGTAAATGGCGGCATACAACGTGTGTCTGATAGAGCTGATGAAAATGCAAATGATTCGCCACATAGATGGCATTTTCTTCGACCTGTTGCAATAATTTCAAAGTTCTAACGAACGCACAAATAGTTCGAATGCTCATGGTGGAACCAGGGCCATTTAAAAAACAAATGCGCGTCAAGTCTGTAAAATTTATACCACCTTCATTGAAGCATTTACCCACCACATCGCTGAAATGGTCTATCATAGAACCTTCGTACTCTACGGTAGACATCCAATGGTCCTCATTTGCGATACCGAGCTTTAATTGATCAAAACCAGCATCCATAAACAGAGTTATATGCATAAAGAACAAAATCTGTTAACTTGTGGCATCTGTCATATCCCCTGCTGGTACACTTAATGTAACACAGCGTGTGTAAATAAATACGTTCGTAGTTCTTTTAATCCACTACCACTGTAACAAGAAATTGGTAAAACGGGGATATCTTGAATCTTACTTCTAAAGACGTTCAAATTTTCAATTGCTTCCGGCAAATCCATTTTATTGGCAATCACAAAGCGTGGTTTTTTCACCAAATGCTCACCGTAATTGTTTAATTCTTGGCAAAGTTTTTTATAATCCAACCAAGGTTTGCGTGCATCAACACCGGCCATGTCAATGATAAATAATAAACCCTGACAACGCTCAATGTGTCTCAAAAAACGATAGCCTAAACCTTTACCTTGACTTGCTCCCTCAATCAATCCAGGAATATCTGCCAAACATAAATGTCGACCTCCTTCTTCCGTCAAAACGCCCACACTTGGGTGCAGTGTAGTGAAAGGATAACTTGCAACTTTGGGCTGAGCCTTGGTTAACTGACCTATGAGGGATGACTTGCCCGCATTGGGAAAACCTATTAACCCCAAATCTGCAATTGTTTTTAAAACAAGTTTAAAGCGACCCTCTTCGCCCGGTTTACCCGGTGTTGCCTGAATAGGAGCTCGATTGGTAGAAGATTTAAAGTGAATGTTTCCCCATCCACCTTTGCCACCCTTTAACAAAACAGTACGTTGCCCTATCGATAAAACTTCGGTAACTATGCGCTGCGTATAAACATTCAAAACAACTGTTCCCGGAGGCATTTTTAAAATATAATTGGCTCCATGTCGTCCGTAACAATCCGACCCTCTACCGGGTTGACCATTTTCAGCGCGCGCGTGAGGTTTATAGCGATAATCACGTAAGTCATTAATGTGTGGAGAACATTCCAAAATAATGTCACCCCCTTTACCTCCATCGCCACCATCAGGCCCCCCTTTGGGTATAAACTTCTCTCTGCGAAAGCTCCGGCAACCGTTTCCGCCGTCTCCTGCCTTTAAAAAGACCTCCACTTCATCCACAAACATTGTTATATGAGCCCAGTGGAAACAATTTTGTCGGCTAACCCGTACGCTATGGCCTCTTCCGCATTTAAATAAAAATCACGGTCCGTATCTTTCATGATCTTATCTAAGCTCTGTCCTGAGGCATTTGCCAAAATTTTATTTAATTCTTCCCTAGATTTTTCCATCTCTTTGGCTTGAATGTGTATGTCGACGGCTGGCGCTTCAATGCGTCCCATAATAAGAGGTTGGTGAATCAGAACACGGGCATGCGGATACAAATAACGATGACCTTTGGGGGCACCACATAGTAAAATAGATCCCATACTGGCGGCCAATCCGGTTACAATGACGGAAATAGGTGAACGAATCAATTGCATTGTATCATAAATTGCCATACCCGCGGTAATGGAACCGCCTGGGGTATTAATGTAAAGAGAAATACTTTTTCCGGAATTTTCTAATTCTAAATAGATTAATCTTTCCGTCACTTCTTTGGCGGAGTCGTCATCGATTTCTCCCCATAGAAAGACCTTGCGATCGTCCAAAAACTTTTTTTGAATGGTTAAATCAATTGAAGCTATCCGATTTGTCTCATCTGCATCACTTTCTTTTTTCATAACTGATTTAACATGCAAATGTGAATTTTAAAAAAATCAAAATGAAAATAAACCTTTCTTTTTAACGGCCGTTTTGTCCCCTCGAATACGTTCCATCAATTCTTTTGCAAATTGCGCTCTAGCCAAGGCTTCCTCCTCAGAAATCATTCCTTTTACATACAAATCAAATAAATGACGATCCAACGGAAGCATCCCTAGTCCTTGATTGACTTCGATTTCTGTTTGAATACGAAATGTTTTGTTTTCCCGAATAAGGTTAGAAATGGAGTCGGCTCGCGTCATAACTTCAAAGGCCGCAACGCGGCCCTTGGAAGCTTTTTTCCTGCATAATACTTGCGAAATAACACCGATTAAATTGGATGCCAATTGCGTTCTTACAAGTTCCTTGCTCCCCTCCGCAAATACATCTATAATGCGATCTACGGTACGTGTAGACCCTGTTGTGTGTAAAGTCGACAGCACCAAATGTCCCGTTTCCGCTGCCGAAACGGCTGCTTCAATGGTCGCCAGATCACGCATTTCTCCAACCAAAATCACATCCGGGTCTTGGCGTAAAGCACCCGTAATGGCTTTTTGAAACGAAGGTGTATCTCTCCCTAATTCTCGTTGCGTAATGAGACACTGATCCGGTCGGTAAAGGTATTCAATGGGATCTTCTATGGTAATAACATGCCTGGCGTAACGTGTATTGATCCAATCGATCATTGCGGCCAGCGTAGTAGATTTTCCGGAACCCGTGGGTCCTGTAACCAACAACAGTCCTCGGGGACTATTTAACAAATCTTTAATTTTTTCCAAAGAGTGTGTTGGAAGTCCTAAATTATCCAAAGATAACGCGTCGTCGTTGATGATACGCATGACAATACCGTATTTTTCACAGCTAGTAAATACGTTCACACGCAAACGGACCTTGCGATTTTCAATTTCCGGATTGATGGCAAAGTCCACCTCCCGTGAGACTTTAAACGCTGCTATCATTTTTTCAGGTACCAATGTTTTCACAAAGTTTTCCATTTCTTCATTTGCCAAAGCAGGAAGATCCAATGGGCACATAAGTCCATCCACACGCAACATAGGAGGCTCATTCGTTCTCAAATGAATATCGGAAGCTTGCTGATTAAGCGCAAATTGAATTAGGTTGTTTATGGTTAAGCTCATGCTTGAATTCTAATGCTGCATGCAATAGGTGTCAAACCAATTGATGCAAGCTTAGGGAGACTTCGATCCGTACAATTCTCTCAAAAAATCCAATTTCTCCCTTTCCAATGCATTTTTATCCAAAGAATCCAGCACTTCAATCAATTTGCGCATCAAAGCAGAATGCTTTTGCTCGTGTGCCATACGCAATGTTTGCAAATAAATGTCTACATTTTCTGACTCAATTTTCAACGCCTCTAAATTCCAATAAATCGCCTCCTCTATTTTCTTAGCAGCAAAACACAGCTGGCTCAACTTTACCATTTGTTCAACGGTCAAATCTGTTTTCAGCAAATCCATACCTCTTAAAAACGCTTGCAGCGCATTTGAGTGGCGTTCTAATTCAGATTCACTGGCAGACAAAGCAAACCACGCTAATCTATCTTTGGGAAAATGATTTAAGTAATGCCGGTAACAACGCGAAGCGGAATAAAAATCGCCCATTTGTTCATAGGTGTGAGCCGCACGTAGTGCATTTTCCTGAAAATCTCCCGTTGTATCCGCATGGATTATTTTTTCAAACGTTTGCGCTGCCAAGTAGATTTGTTTATTTTCAGCGTACGAGAGAGCCAGTAATTCCAATACCTGTGGATTGTTTGGACAATACGTCTGCAATTGTTGCAATCCTTGAATCGCAAGCATGAATTGTTGTTTTTCCATGTAATCGCGTATTTGTTCCAACTGTAATTGACCATGCGTTGTTGATGGAGGATAATTCCATTGACAGCCCGTTGAAAACAAAACGATACCCATCCAAAAACAATGCCATTGGGTAGCGTATGCGCATAAGCTATTCATGAATAAAACGATTGAACGAGAAACGTACAATTTGGCAACCCTCAAAATAAGGGCCGCTCCAATAAAGCCGCTCAACTACTCAAATTCATTCTTCAACGGACGCGATAATAAATTACGGACAGCGGCATCCAAAGGATATCGGTTATACAGAATGTCATATAAACACTGCAAAATAGGGACTTCTACTTGCACCTTATCTGCCAATGCATGGTATCCTTGTAAACTTCCATAGCCTTCTACCATTAATTCCTTTGTTAAACTTTCGACGGACCTCCCTTTTGCGAGAAGTTCTCCAAATGTGCGATTCCTGCTCCAAGTGCCCTGCGCGGTGGCCATTAAATCACCTAAGCCGCTTAATCCATAAAACGTTTCTTTTTGCCCCCCTAAAGCGCAACCTAAATATGCCATTTCCTTGAGTGCACGTGTTAGGTAAGCAGATTTTGCGTTATCTCCCAGCTCGAGTCCATCCAAAATACCGGCCCCCAAAGCGTAGATATTTTTCAAACAACTCGCAGTCTCTACCCCCAAAAGATCATTGTTACGATACACACGCATATGCGCGCTACTGATTGCCTTTTGAAGTGATTCCAAATAAGGATTGAGAGACGCCAAAACCATTGCTGCGGGCTTTCCCAAAGCAAATTCGACGGCGTATGTAGGTCCTGACAAACAAGCCATTGGATTTTCAGGGAAAAATTGAGCAATAACATCAGAAGGCGTACGCAACGTGGCATGATCCAACCCTTTAATGAGAGAAATAATCCACAAATCTTTTGAACAATCCGTTTTCAATAATGCACATAAATCTACAAGGCCTTTCATGGGACAGGCGACAAATAAAGCATCGCATGTACCAAGGTATTGGTTACAACGCGCATCTATGGATAGGTTATCGGGAAATGGAACGTGCGGTAAATAATGTGTATTTTCTCTACGCTCTCGCATAATTTTTGCTTTTTCTTCGGAACGGGGAACCAAGATGAGTTCATGTCCAATACGAGCCAAATGCACTGCCATAGCCGTACCCCAAGATCCAGAACCGCACACAACAAATTTCATACGCTTACTCTTTTTCTAAATCACCGCATCAATCACTTGTTCATCAAAATAGTTAAAATCCATGCCTGCATTGACAACAACGGTTTGCCCATTGATGCCACTGGAACGATCACTCAACAAGAAGACGATCGTATTGGCAACTTCTTGCGTTTCCAGAGCTCTTTTTCTTAGGGTTAACTTTTCAGCAAACAGGTAATTTTTCAAAAAATTGGGAATACCTGCCGAAGCACTTGTCTTTAGAGGTCCCGATCCAACACAATTAAAACGGACTTCACCATCCGTGCTGAACGACTTAGCCAAAAAACGAACGACACTCTCCAGCGCCGCTTTAATGGGAGACATATAACCGTAATGTATCGCCGTCACTTGAGAAGAAATACCCACTGTCACCACTGAAGCACGGGGAGTCAACATCGCCTTGAAGGTTCTCGCAATTTCAACCAAAGAAAAACATGAAATGTGCACCGCTTGCAAAAAGTCTTCTCGCCTTGTATCGTAAAAAGTTTTAAATTCTTTCGAAAAATTCGCAAAAGCAATGGCATGCACAATGCCATCCAAATGAGACACGCTTGCTGCCATTTGTTGCTTCAATTGCTGGATTGAATGCGCTCGTTCGACATCGCAAATAAATAACTTTTCTTCCGGTATCCAACGCGTTAATTCTTTTTTCCGTTCAGGTGAGCGAACGCTATAATATACATAAGCTCCATGAGCTTCTAAAGTTTTTCCCACAAACCACGCAATGCTCTTTCTGTTAGCTAAACCTAAGACGAGAAAATGCTTATCTTCAATATTCAAAAATTTCATACGTACATTTCTTCAACGACCCCAAGTGTGAACGCGACAAAAACAAGTACGCTCCCATCTTTTTTCGCACATCCTTTGAAGAAATAAAAATTTTTCAAAGACTGCAAAAACCTTGCTTCCAAAACCAATTTATCGCCCGGGAAAGCCATTTTTTTAAACTTTGCTTCCTGTATACGCGTCAAGACGGGAACTTTCCCCTGTACATTTTCTCGATCTTTTAGCAAAGTTTTACTTAATAATATGCCTGCTGCCTGAAAAATGGCTTCGCACATTAAGACACCTGGCATAATGGGCATGTGCGGATAATGACCTTGGAAAAAGTATTCGTCCATCCGCAAGACTTTCTCTACTTCGATGGCATCTTCGTGTAAATTAAGGATTCTGTCCACAAATAAAAAGGGAGGACGATGCGGTATAGCATCCCAAACTTCTTGCTTCTCGGGTTTCATATCCTTCATGACTCTCTTTTAATCTCTTTCTGCGACAAATCAAACATAAATCATATCTTTACATTTGTTGACAAAATTGTCTTGCAAATGCTATAAATTGTTTTTAAATTATACATATGCCTATTGATGTTAATAATACAAGCTTTACTCCTACTGTTCCTCTATCTGCTCCTAAAGGTGGTCAAGGTATTGAAGAAAATTCAAGAACCGAAACGGGTATTCGGAATAAGGTGCAAGAAGCAAAGTTTCAAAAAGCAACCAATCTAGCAAGCTTTGCAGAAAGTACCATAAAACTAAGGGGGTTACGAGACAATCGTGAGGGGCAAAGTGGCATATATAAGTCTCTATTCAGACACGGAGAAAAGAATGAAATAAAAAAACTACAAAGTGAAATCAGAAGTCACATCAAACATTATAAATTTGCACATAATCAGAGCGATTCAGATGCTGTGAAGGCGTGGATAATGTGCGCTCGTGATGCTTCTTCCAAGGATAAAGAAGTAATATGTAATACGATTAGGGATAAACTACTTGCCCCTGGGCATCAGTTTAATCCAAACATATTAAAGCAGTTGCATGAGTTGGCAGGTCATGACCAAGATATCCAATCTATCAGAGATAACTACCTGCAGAGGTCCTTTGAAAACCCTCCAAGTATCAGAATTACCCAGGATGACTTGCGGGCAATAAACGCTAGGATTATTCAAAACAGTAACTCCAAAGACCCAGCAACCTTTTCGCAAATGCAAGACGCAGCGCTATCAGAACTACAAACGCAGAGAACCAATCGGTATATAGGAACCGTAAAGGTATGGCTTGAGATTGCCAATACAACCTCTTCAAAGACGCAGCAACAAGCTATGTATGCTCAAATTCAGACTACATTGAATAAGGGTGATTATGTTCCGGAGCTTTTAACACTTTTGAATGAACAAGCTAATGCAAAAGAAAATAAAAATAACCCACTAATCGCAGCCCTTAGAAACGCTTACGTAGAGGCAAAAAGTGATCAGGGTTTAGGGGGTTTTCATCAGGGTTTAACCGCAGCTTTAAACGGATCAACGGAGGATAAAATTGCATTTATCAAGCAATTTGAAGGGAACCTAAGTTTAAATAACCAACCCCTTCAAATCAGACAAGAAGAACAAGCGGCCATAAAGGCTTTATTGGCAAAAGATAATCTTACGCCTCCAAATCGAGTATTTCTGCAACAAATGGATTTGGCGTACGAAATGAAGTTAAACGAAAATAATCCAAAGAAGATGCTGGAACTCGCTTCGCGGTTCATGGAACTAGAAAGACCATTGTTGCAACAAGT
>JAITAV010000024.1 GCA_031283895.1 Puniceicoccales bacterium
AGCATAATAGTAATTTAAAAGTTTTCATGGCACTTACAAATACGATTCTACGAACCCATGTCAAGGCAAAAGATTTAACTTTATTGAACGCTAAAAACTTCCATAAAAATCGCCTAAACCACTGAACGATTCAGTTGCAATTCCCAAAGCGAAAAAATGGCACTGAAGTTACAGAGGTATGGCATGCTTGTTTCCCATATGGACCACCTTGCATGGGTTATTTTTTTACTCAAAATTAAAATTTTGGAACATTTGCGTCATTGGCATAAACAGACTTAAAATTAGAACAACGATTAGCAGCGCAATCATTATTAAACAGACAGGCTCTAACCACTTTATAAATTGGGTAAGACGACGGTTATAAAGCTGCAAGTAGTGTTGAGATAAACTGTTTAAAACAGATGCCAAACAACCTCCTAATTCAGCTGATTGTAAGGTTTCCACGAAAAAATTGGGCAGTCCATCGAGAGCTACCGACAAAGAGGTACCATTTTTGAGATCCTGAATAATGTTCTCCACATCCAAAGGTTTGTAAGTTAAACACGTGAGGCTCAATCGAAGGCTTTCTAACAGGTACACGCCATTTTTCAGTAAAGCCGAAAAATTCATTGCAAATAATCCCAACTGTAATGGCTCCACAAAGTAGCTATACTTGGGTAACTTCGGTATCATCTTCACTACCCATATATTGAGTGAACGTCTACAGACGGTACAAGACAACATTCCTCCCAAAAGTACAATAGGGAAAAATGAAGTAATATATTCTCCAAGCGAAAAGATTATTTTCAAAATCCAAGAAAATGCTACGTGCTGTGACGTAAGAAAAGTTTTAAACTCGGGCAAAACGTAAAAACATAAAATCAACAATACGCCTGTTGCTAATAACATAACGAGTGCTGGATACATAAAACTGTTCACGACCTGCTTGCGAATCTGTACTTTCAATTGTAGTTGATCGAACCAGCACTGAAGCCCACGCTGCAAGTATCCCCCCATCTCCGCACACTGCACAAGTTTCATGTGTTGTTCTTCTACCCAATTTTTGGGAAGTTGTTGAACCACTTCGTAAAAAAATCGACCACTTTTCAACTGCGTTATGGCTCCTTTTAAAAAAGTACCTTGCGATTCTTGTACAGGCATTGCGCTTATGGCGGTGAGCGATTGCATCAATGTACGTCCACTCTGCATAACTAACACAATACGTTCCAATAATGTAAGCCATGTGCGTAAGGGCATAAATTGTTTATCGCTCCTCACAAAAGCAAACTTAAAGCACTTGGCAAATAGAGATGAAAAATTGATAGAAAATAAACGAAGAGGCCATAAATCAGCCGCCAACAGTGCCCGTACTCCTTTAAAATGACTACGCGAAAGAAAAAAGCCACATCGGTCTTTCCCACTGGGCGTGAGCGCTTTATAAAAAAACAACATTGTTTTTAAAAGTCTAACCGTAAGTTTTGACCATCATACCCCTACTTGAGAATCCGCCGAAGTATTGGAGAAAGCATCCCTCTTTTTTTCGTTGTCCGAAACAACTCCATTTTCATTATAACCAACACGCGCGTGCAATATATTCAGCAAAGTAAATTGAAAACTCTTTTTCAATTGATCAATTTCCTGTAAGGTAACACTGCATTCGTTGAATTGTTCGGCATTAATTCTTTCTTTTACGATATTATCAATCAATTCGGCAATCGCCTGCGCACTCACCCGTACCAAGCTTCTGCTGGCCGCCTCAACGGCGTCTGCGAGAGAAATAATCGCGCTCTCTTTAAACTGTGGTTTTGGACCATCGTAACGAAAAATCAAAGGATCTACAGGCTCACCGTTCGTCTCTTGCAAACGTAAAGCTTTTTTATAAAAATATTGCATGATGGTGTTACCGTGATGTTGTTGAATGACGTCCATAACAGCCTTGGGCAAATTGTAACTCTTGGCCAATTCTATCCCTTCTTTAACGTGACTTTTTAAAATAACAGCGCTCATGGAAGGTGTTTGATGTTCGTGTGGATTTTCGCCTTCTCTTTGATTTTCGGTGAAATACTCGGGCTTGACCAATTTACCTATGTCGTGATAAAGCGCACAACAACGACATAACAATGAATTTGCACCAATTTCATTGGCCACTTTTTCTGCCAAAGTAGCTACCATCAAACTATGGTGATAGGTGCCAGGAGCTAGCATTTGCAACCTCCTCAACAAAGGATGATTGTAATCCGTCAGCTCTAAAAAGGTAATATTGGTAACATGCTCAAAATTTCTTTCACAAATAGGTAAGAGGCACATAACCAGCACTAAGGTTGCAAAACAACTCACAAAAATCGCCGATACCTGTTGACAGCATATTAACCACCCCAAATGCTGTGCAAACAAACTATAAAAAACCGTTAGTAGAGCCAACAAGGAGTAAGATACCAAGCAATGCCTTGCTAAATCTTTTTTCAAGTAAACTTTACGACACGAGTAAACGATGAGGAGCCCTATTAATAAATCCAGAAAAAAGTACTCCAACCCCAAATAAATGATGAAGTTTTTTAAACTTACAATAAAAAATGTACACAAGAAGCCTCCTAGCATATCCACCAAGGGCGCAATGAGTAAACTTGCCAAAAATGTTGGAGGTAAAAACGGCACCAAGGCAAAAAATAGCAACTTGTCAGAACCAAAAGAATGGTAACAGAGTAAACTTGTGCCTCGAATAAGACCAATATTGAGCAACAAAATAAATGCTGTTATCCATAAATACCGAGAAGACTTTTTAATTTTTGTGGGTAGCAACTGCAAGCTTAACACGGTACAAACATAAAGTAAGCAGACCAAAAAAACTTTTTTGGTCATCATCGCGTTGAACCCTAATTGATGACTTTCGGTTTGCACTAGCTTATCTTGATAAGCAGCAAAACATTCATACACTTCCGGTGTAACCATTTGTCCACTCTCTACGATGGGTTCACCTTTGCGAACATGCACTAAAACATTGGGTGTCCTGGCAACAAATTGATTAATTTTATCCTCAGTTTTTTGTTGATCATAAATAACATTGGGGACTAGGCCAAATTTTAAAATGTGCATCAGGGCATTGGCAACGTCGTACTCGACGTCCATGACAAATAAACTCATACGCAGAAACCGCAGTGCGTTTCCTTTCGTCTGCAAATGCACCAGAGAATCATCTTTTTGAGAAACGCTTACGTAAGAGTCAGCGTTTACTTGATGTTCAAATTCATTGTCGTCTAAAATACCTTTTTGAATGATTTCTTGCAGGACAAAAATGCCTTCTTCAATCAAACGGTTACGCTGTAAAACCGTCGAAATACGTAGCAAAGTATCTAAATCCTCTTGTTGTAAAGCTATATTATACTTCGAACCAAATAATTCCACGAGTGCATCGAGTGCCGATTGCTTTTCTTGAACGTCTGTTAAAGTGGCAATTTTATCTAACCGTGCCTTTAATATTTCTACTCTTTGGCAAAATTGACGAAACTTTTCCAGATCTATTTTGTAAACGGGTGTCACCATTTGACGTCGTTGCTCACGTAAGGTCTTCGTTTTGAAATCACTTTCATATTCAAAATCTATGGCCGAAGTAATACTGACCTTGGCTATGTGATTCAAAAACAATTGGGGTCCTATGGGAATTTGTTTCCAAAACAAAATAAGGATCACAGCCAACAGAAATGCACATCCGTAAAATACGATGCGTAATTTCTCACACAACTTTTTCTCTCCTGACGCTACGCCACGTAATCGTTTATGTCGGATTTCTATGCTCTGCTCTTTCTTGGATTTTCTTCGAAAAAATAACATGCTTACAAAAAAGTTGATAACCGTTTCCACATTTCACTCAAGGCGATTGGCAGCACCCTTACATCCCCCACAACGGGCATGAAGTTGGTATCGCCATTCCATCGAGGCACTATGTGGACATGCAAATGTTGTGGAATGCCCGCACCTGCTGCCACCCCCAAATTAATACCCACGTTCATTCCATCGGGTTCAAGTGCCCGCCGCAATAAATCTTCAGCGAAGACAACCAATTCCATCAAATCGGTACGTTCTTCCTTAGATAATTCGTTTAAAAACGGTACAGGTCTATAAGGAATGGCTAAAACATGTCCCACATTATAAGGAAATGCATTTAGCATCAAATAACAGTATTTTTGGCGCAATAAAATAAGATTTTTTTCGTCATTATTCTCTTTGGGTAATGCTTCAAAAATTGCCTTCTGCTGTGCCTTTGGCGCTTCCAAATACTGGAAACGCCAATACGCGTGTAGCCTTTCCATTACCCTAGTATGGACAAGGTTTCATTTTTTGTCTACCTTTATTTCCTTCAATTGCACCCGAGTGCATCATCCCGATCCATTGCATGTTCATCATCTACAGGAGCTTGAGGCGCAGGCGCGGGTGGAAGTGACCATGTTGCACCTCCTGGAGCACGCACTTCCGTCACCGTTTGATAATGGCCAGGCTCTGCGTATACAACGAGCGGGTTAGCAGCTAAATTTAAGCGATTCACAAAGTTCTCTAAAGTGAACTGTGTAGGATCATCTGCTACTCCTCCTGCATCAAAAAATCGAAAACCATTACCTGCAACGATCACCCCTATGGGCCTTTGTAAAGCTCTGGCAAAATGCTCAAAGTCTTCCGTAGTGATCCAGTGTGCCACATCGCCAGGGCGGGCAGCCGGTGTACCTATGCGATCAACAATTACGTCTCTTTGTACTCGCGGTATTGTTGTATCAACTGCAGTCGCAACTTGTGCTCTGAGATCTTGCATCTCCTCCATTCGTGCACCCCACCCCTGCAAGTAATTAATGTCCGGATTCATTCCTTGTAACAGAGCCCATACACCGCAATTACCGTCCGGAGGGACGTCTTGTAAAGTAAAAAACTCACGGATTCTCGGTAGATTCAAACTTACAGTTGACAATAAACCGGGAACATAGGGCAATGGAAACGGTTTATCTTGTCTTTTCCAAATCATCTTTGTCCTTGATGGTGGAAAGTATAAATATACATACATTGGTACTGCACTAACATGACTTTGTACTTTAAACTGACCTGGTTCACCTAACGTATTTTCATAAACTTTTAAATCTAACGCATTTAACATCATGCTTCCTTGCGTTTCCTTAAACCTACTATCTTCACCAAGCGCCAAAGGGTGATTCCCGTAAAGGCTAAATACGGGCATTAAAGCACCAAATCTATTGGCAATTGGAACTGGTATTTCTTTATCCGGCGGATTGTCTAGTAATCTAAATAGATTGACGCTTTGGAGTCGATAACCCTCTTGTGGCGTAATAAACTCATGAAACCATGACCTACTTGAATCTGGAAATTGCACCGCTGAAGAAATAAAAGTGGTTACGGGAACATTGCCATCGATGGATAGTTGGAACATTAAATCGCTGAAGAAATGCCCAACCCGAGGATTATTGTTAGCCAACCACTGTAAAAGATTTATATGCGTAAAGCAAAATGGACACATGTCGCGTGTTGTGTGACCATGTAACTCAATACCGACAATTTTGCGGCCCTTTTGTTGTTCTCTAATGAGGCCTCCAATTTTTTTGCAGTAAGCATGCAAAAAACCTATAGCCCACGCTTCACTGTCGGCAGCTCGAATAATGTCTTGGATTTGTATGTCTTCTACATTTTGTTCATTCTGTATCTGAGGTTGATTATAAAAATATTGCGCCAGTAATTGAAAAAATCTAGACTGAAGACTAAATTTAGGCTTATATTTCATCCTTTTCCCGGTAGTGTCTTGCAAATAAAAGCAAGAATAATTTGCATCTGGGTAACGACAACCACGTGCAGGTATAGTTTTGTAGCTTAGCTTAATATAAACATTTTCTGGGGTAGCTAGCATAGCATGAAAGTTGCTGCAATCTGGTTGTAAGTCCTGAGAAAGGGAGTCAAAAGGATGAGTCATACATTCTTCAATAAGTTGCCATAAGTTCATCAAAATAGTATGATGGGGATGGGCGAAGCTACTTTTAGGAGGAGGTTCGTGACTGAAAAAAACCCACCAATCTTCGTTGTATATTGGAGTATGTTGTTGTAATGCAACAGGAAATCGGACCCTGGGGGGAGAGGGGAACAGTCCTGGATTTATTGGAATTTCCGTGTGTGTGCCATCTTTAAAGTAGATGACAAGTGCACATGCAAAATAATTTTTCTCGTTGTTTATACCTTCGCTCAACCCAGCCAATGAGGCTGCGTGAAATAATCGCGCATGTAAATTTCGAATATGCGGTGGCAATGATTCATAGGAACAAGTGGTGCTTACCGGGAAACCACATGCAAAAACTAGTTTTGTACAAAATAAGAATATGCCAAACAAAAACTGAAACATTTGACAATAAACCCCTAAGGTAAAACAATAATTCCCGTACCACTAAAACACCCAAATATTTCGTTTGAATTAAAAGTAGGGTAATATTTTATGAGTAAAGAATTTTCAAGAGGATTCTAAAAGTCAAGTTTAATAACTTCGAAAATAAAATGACCGCCATTAAAATATAAAATCGGATCATGAATATGCTTCGAAATTATATCTTTGTCAAAAATGTACACAAAAAATTCTGAGAAAAATTATTTACATCTAAAAAAATTCTTGACACATTAAAAGATTATCTACAGATAATAGAAATCATGGGAAGTTTTTTTAAAAAAAAGTGTATTTGTCTGCTTACAATCACCATGATTGAAGTGAACGCAGTGTGGGCTATGCCTACATATGAAGACTGGAAAATTGAAACACAAAAAATTTTACCGGTTCTTTGGCGGGATAAATTTTTGTGCCCAGACACTGTTACAAAACAATGTTATGTTTGGCATGTTAAAATGTGGGCAGAAGTCTCCAAGAAACACTATCGTGGAAGTTGGAAAAAAACATTGCCAACAATGCATGCATTGTGTACACTAGGATACTTTTTAGTTCAAGCCAATCTGTTAGGTCGTGGCAATGCTATGGCAAGTGTGGAATACGCCTTAGATTTATTAGACTCAGAAGCGACCCCTGATCTTCAGGCAGAATGGAAACCCAAGTTTGAAGAAATTCAACAAGTACTGCTAGCGATTGAATAATACCTGGTTTACATTTCCCCTGTAACAGAGCCCATACGCCGCAATCACCGTCTGAAGGTATGTTGCGTGGGAGAGTGGGTACGTGGGTTTGGTAGGGTCGAACTTACGGTTGAGAGTAAACCGGGAACATAGGGTAATTTAAACGACTTGTTTTCCTGTTTGTCCCAAATCATTTTTGTCTTTGACGATGGGAAGTACACGTATACGTACTTGAACGTTTTTCCATCAACATTATCTTGCATTTCAAATTGATTTGGCTGACCCGACGTGTTTTTGTAAGTTTTCAAATCTAATGCATTTAGTAGCAGTAGCGTGCTTCCTTGCGTTTCCTTAAGCTGAGCCTCTGGATTTTTCACAAAACATAAATGGTGATTTCCATAAAGGCTAAATACGGGCATCAAAGCGCCCAATCTATGGGCAAGTGAAATTGGAATTTCTCCGCATAACGTACAATTTAGCAGACTATTATCCAGCAAGCGAAATTGATTAACGCTTTGCAGCCGATAACCCTCCTGTGGCGTAATAAACTCATGAAACCATGCCTTACCGGAATCTTGAAATTGCAACGCTGAAGAAATAAAAATGGTTACGGGAACATTGCCATCGATGTGTAGTTGAAATCGTAAGTTCCCGAAGCAGTGATCCATACCCACAGGGTTATTATTGGCCAACCACTGTAAAAGATTCATGTGCGTAAAGCAAAATGGACACATATCTTGTGTAGTGTGACCGTGTAACTCAATGCGTACAATTTTACGTTTTCTTTGTCGCTCTTCAGCGAGGTCTGCAATTCTTTTGCAATACGTATGCAAAAACCATAGGGCCCACGCTTCACCATCGGCAGGATGCATAAAAGTTTGTGGCAATGTGTGCCCTACTGCCTGTTGCTTACATCGGTTATAAAATTTATAGAAATACTTACGTAGCGTGGCCAAAAATGCGTCTTGTATAGGCGGGTATTGCTTACCGGGATTTCTCAACATGCAATAAAAATGTTCCGCATCGGTAGCCTTTTGATCATCCCGAAGCATTTTTTGTTGGTTGTACCACAATGTCCATAAATTCATTAGAGTCGCACATGGAGAAAACGAAGGTTGTCCACTGCCGCAAAAACCCACCAATCTTCGTTGTATAGTGGAACATGTTGTGACCGTGCAACTCTTCGTACCAGAGATTTTTCTGCCACAGGAAATAATGTTTCGCTTACTGGAATTTCCGTGTGTGTGCCATCTTTAAAATAGATGACAAGTGCACACGCAAAGTGATTTTTCTCTTTCTCTTCATCCCACGCTAGCCCAGCTAATGAAGCTGCGTAAAACAGTCGTGCATGTAAATTTCGAATATGCGATGGCAAGGATTCGTATGAACAAGTAGTGCTCACCGGAAAATCACATGCAAGGATTGGTCGGTAGCCAGCGAGGCAATAGGCAGCCATGAAAGTAATAAACTTAAATATCTTCACAAATTTTCAATGAAGCACTTTTCACTCCAAAATTTTAATACTCCAAATATTATATATCTACAATCACGCTTAACGTGTAAAAACATCGGCAGGCTACTTGTCTGGAAATCTCGAAGGCTTGCAATATATAAGACTATATGGGTAAAAGTATTTGACCGCATGGCTCCCAAAATTCCAAGAAATTGAGCAAGCGGTATGGTTACAAGAGTTATAAAATTTCTCTCTTACCTTTTCTTGGAGGAAGAGGTCATTGCATGCATTCACCAAAAGGCTTGCCAAGAGGTAAGGGACAAACTTTAAATGTATCAGCATACTTACTCATATTTGTGTTTAACGTGCTGGTAGATTTTAAATTTCGCCATTTTGTTAAATGGGCGTAGGTCGTTTATTTTCACGATGCTAAGCCTTTGCTGCAAAGACAAATAAATAAAAAGTGGGTATCTGAGCAAAGTGATTGTTATGAGACCGATTGTAAATGCTATTCAAGCTGCATACGCCGTTTTAAAAACCAAAATTTTACGTCGTATTACACCCGAAACTGGCCCCTCAGGTTTCTATGTAATGATTCAAAATCTGCTTAAACAATCTGCCTGGTTACTGTTACCATTGAGCAGCTCAAAATCTATTTTGTTGGTCTCACAAGCACTTTGCAAGAGCCGTGTACAAAAATTGGAAGCGTATTTAAACAAATCTATCGTGGTACGTATTGTTTCTCTAAATCACTTACGACAATGGATCCAGTGGCATCGTCAACATCGTTTGTCGGCATCGAACAGTCTTACAAGTACAAATCAATCGGTGCATAAAATTTTATGCGAGGCTCAAGAACTTTCAGCTTCCGACTGTTATATTCAACGGACCGAAACTTGTTACAAAACTTTTTATCGCGTCCGTGGAGCTCTAACAACTCCAAAAGAATTGTCCCATATCCACGGACAACGGTTACTGATGAGTTTTTTAATCCTAGCGCACCTCAATCTAGATAAAACCGGCCATCCTCAAGAGGGACATTTTCGCTACCCGTTGACGGAAAGTTCCATTTTCTGCCGTTTATCTTACATTGCGAGTGACGCCGCGCAAAGTTTAGCGTTAAGGCTGTTTCATGATACATCGAAACAATTCGAACTATGTTCTCTTGGTATGCCCACTTTGCTTGCCAATGATCTCAAACAAATGCTCAAAACACACAAGAGCGGCATGATCCTTCTAACGGGACCCACGGGGAGTGGCAAAACAACAACGCTCTACAGTTTAATTCATTTTCTTGCCGGCGAACGTAAGAAGATTATTACGCTTGAAGATCCCATAGAAGCTGAAATTGAGGGCGCGGTACAAACCGAAATCAATGAAAACGTCGGCTACGATTTTGCAGTTGGGCTTAAAGCTGTATTACGCCAAGATCCAGATGTCATTGTTGTAGGCGAAATAAGGGATACCACTGCCGCACTTCACGCATTTCACGCCTGTTTGTCAGGATACTTGGTCATTACAACCTTGCATGCAAAGTCTTTGGAAGAAGTCCCTTTTCGTTGCGCAGAACTGGGCATCGAAATAGATACCTTTAACGACAACATCTTATACACCATTCACCAAGTACTTAAAAATTCGTCTCCCACAAGCAATCGAGATGACTTACCTTTCCAACGCCAAGCAGTTTTTAATTATAAAAAATCCAATTTAAGCAGTCACTGCATACAAATAAATGCTTCCGACTATGCGGGAACCTTTGCTGTGCGTGCGTAGAAAAGTTGAAAAAATTAGCCATTTCGTAAGATCTCAAAGTCTCCGTTGTACGGCAACGATGATTGGCGCGTTTTCTAAATGATCATCAACAAATTTTCGACCTGAAATTCGTTAGCAAAAATCACGATCCGTGCTTGACTTTTCCAATGCACATTTCAATTTTAAAAATATCACACATAAAAGTGCTTAAGTAATTCATGCAAAACTTTGCAAACCAATGCTTAGATATGGCCCGTTCCGTTTTGGGACACAATTTATCGGCCATTAACGAAGATGGAACCGTACTGCCATTTGGCAATGAAGTGGCTGCGTCGGAAGAAAGTGCCCATGCACTGGCTGCCATAGGTGAATTTTATAGAGCTACGCGTGAAACGACCTTAGGAACCTTTGACATCGTTGATCTGGGTGCCCGTTGCTTGACGCATCAAGCGTTTGCCGAAGGCGAAAACAATCGTGCCTTAGCCTATTCAGCCTTGGGGTTATTGGCATTTGGACCTGCAAAACAAAGAAATCTGATTTGGGAACGCCTGATGGATCCAACACGTGAACAACTGGATAAACGCTTGTTGGCACGTACTCATGCCAAAGGCATTTTCCAAGCTTTTAACATAGCAAAAGCAGTGGCTCGTTACAGTATGGGGCTTACGAAAAAAGATGAAACAGGTCGACTCATTGACAGATTTTTAGAACAAATTCAAGAAACAAATACCCATGGATTCTTTTCAGATGAGACGGAATGCGGGATAGGTGGCGTGTACGACGTTTTGGGGTTAATGTGCTTTATCTTCATTCGGCAAACTTTAAAATTACATGTCAATTTATCCCTATGCGAGCGTAAGTTGCCCAGCTTACGGACATTTGCAGAAAAATATTTAAAATTGTTTCCTGACCTTGTTCGTTCCGATGGACTCGGATGGGCTTATGGCAGAGGCGTCGGTGTTTACGGGCAAATGTATTGCATCAGTATGATTTTACAATTCCTTCGCGATGGCTGGATTGGTACCGACAAAAGACCCATTTATTTGGATTTATTACGCCGCTTATTTCAATACTTTTTCGTTACCTACTTGGATCAAGAAAACGGCGCATTGGTTGTGAACGATACCGAACGTTCTACCTTACTTTCGCAAACAACGCGCATCGTTAGTTTTGACGCCGCACGTTACTTGTGTCAATGGTCACGGCTAGCAAATGTTGTCGGTATCTCGCTGAATGTACCCATAGGTACTCCCAAAACGAGTGGACGATTTATTATTTTCGATAAATCCAATCAAAAGGAGCAAGGCGTTTTTACCTACCAAAATGCATCGTCTAAGCTGCATGTGCAATTGCCATTAATCAGTGGACGTGGCAAAACCAATGAGTCCGATGCTTTGGCATTTCCTCACTGCCCAGGAGTTTTCGATTGGCCCGTTAACGCGTATTTGCCTGTTTTATTACCCGAACTTACATTGGGGGCCATCAAGGTAATCCCTTCCTATTACGGTAAAAAATGTACCACCGGCCTAGGTTTAAACAATACTTTTTTTTTCCGCTACGAACAACCAGAACTCATTTCACACGACGAAAACATGTTGCCCGGTCTGGGAAGCTGTAAAGTGGGTTGGACGTTTGCAAAAGATGAAGTCAAAGCAGATTTTTCCTTCAAATTTAAACAAGCAATCACCTTAGATGCCTTTAGATACGTAATTCCCGTTTGCAGTCCACATTCACGTTACCGTTTGGGAAATTCTTTCACACTGGGTAAGAATGGTTTACAGGTAGCCGTTTTAAAAGACGATTTTGGTGCAAACTGGAAAGAAATACAAGACGTCATGCAAAACCCAATGTATAAGACATATTACGGGAAAATTTGTTACCTACAAGTTTTGGAACGTACAATGCCTCTCAATCTACAAACAAACAGGGAATACCAGCTGCAAATTCAATTGCAACCGGACATTCAATGGATTGCGAGATAATGCTTATTGCACTGCAATGGTGTGTGTTCAACTTTTTTAGCAGTCTTTTTGTACAACATTTCCAATGTCGGTTTTAGGGTTACTCAGTGTAAATAAAATAGATTTTTGTACAACTTTCAAAAAAATAAAACATGGATGTATTTTGTACGTTGACAATTTCAAAAATCTGTTTTTATAAAGAGACATGAAACATGTTTCAGTTTGCGTTATAGGTATCGGTACATTATTGTTGTCCGGTTGCCAAACAACGAAGGTGGGACCACGTGCACTCAAAAGTTCCCACAGTGCTTACAATCAGGCACTCGTCACCACATTAGATGAACAGCTTTTAACCAATATTGTTCGCCTACGTTATCGTGATAACCCTGTCTTTCTGGAAGCTAACACAATTACTCAAAGCAACAAAGCCAATGGTAGTTTGGGTTTAGAGTTTTCGAAAACCTTTTTGGGGAAACCAACTAATGGCGCTTACAATGGTAGTGGGAGTATTAAGCCCAGTATGGGTTGTGAAGATGGATCACAAATTGTCTTAAAACCGTTGACGGGCAACGAGTTTATTAAGAAATTAATGACTCCCATTCAAAATCCCATCTTAATTTCCATGATTCAGTCGGGATGGCGAGCCGATCGCGTGTTCAATTTGTGCGTCGAAAGAATTAACAATCTTTACAATGCACCTACCGCGAGTGGACCTACGCCTACGTATGCACCTGAATACGCAAAATTTTACCGCTTTACCGAATTGCTACGCACCTTCCAGCGCAATAACTTGATCAATTTTGGAGAGCAGCCCGATGTTAATTTTGCGGATCTCATGTTAAGAATTACGGAAACTCCTTCATTTGCAAAAGAAATAAAAGAATTTAAGACGTTGGCTAACATTAATCCCAACATCAATGAATTTAAATTCAAGAGTAGCTTCTTGGAGATGAGTCCAAAGAAGTTAACGATGCGAGCACGTTCTTTATTGGGGATATTTTTCTTCTTGTCGCAAGGCGTAGAAGTACCTGAAGAAGACGAAACCCAAGGTTTAGTAACCATTACGCAAAACTTAGATGGATCCAAATTCGACTGGAATACGCTTTCGACACGGTTCTTAACCGTCCATTGCAGCACGTCCAAAATAAAGCCAAATAACACTTACGTTGCCTGTCATTATCGCAATAAATGGTTTTTCATCGCGGATAACGACTTGGAATCCAAAACGAGTTTTATGCTGCTCAATCAGATATTCACGCTGCAATCTTCAAAATATAAATCCTCCGATCCAATCCTTGTATTGTCCGGATCTTAAGATTCACTATTTATTATAACTTCCAAAGGCTCATTGTGATAATGGGCCTTTTTATTTTTTCAAGTTTTTTAATTTTTATCCTATTTACCCTTGACCTCCATTGGAAAATTCATTGTTTTTAAAACTTATTACGCAGATGCAGGGTGGAGCAGCCTGGTAGCTCGTCAGGCTCATAACCTGAAGGTCCCCGGTTCAAATCCGGGCCCTGCACCCAATTTTTAATGGTTGATGTATGTTAATTGAAAGCTTAAAATTTTCTTTGTGAAAGTAGTATTATGTTTTTGAAAAAGGAAAAATTTTTTAAGGTAAAAAGTTGTTTTTCTTTATTCTTTTAAACGATATCTCTTAATCAAGAATTTATAATATAATTCGAGCTATAGTATTGCAAAGTTTAATATTACCAACCAATAACAACTATCACCTACATATGAATCTTCAACAAGAAGCTGATAAAATCAGACAGCGGTACTATCGACGAGTAGCAAAAGATAAATCACCGTTTTATAGTGCTGTAAATGGCAGTGCTGCCATTAGTTTTATAGAAAAATACTTTCATATCACTCAGCTTCTCTATAAATTTTTTGGTTATGATTTTACTGAAAAATTCTATTTGGAAGTTGGTTGCGGAACAGGAACAAATTTACTTTTACTGTTAATGCTAGGTATTCCAGCAGACCATTTGGCAGGTAATGATATTTTTGCACCCAGTTTACAAACGGCACGTATACGTTTACCTGAAGCTGTCAGATTGGAATACAATAACTTTTTAGATATTAAATATGTTCCCGAATCTTGCGATTGTATTTTTTTGTCTACCGTTTTAAGCTCAATTTTAGATAAAGAATTTCAGAAACAAATGATGCAGAAGTGTTATGCATTGCTAAAGCCTAATGGTTATCTTCTAATATATGATTTCGTATTCGATAATCCGAGAAATCCGGATGTAAAAGGCATTTCTCTACCTTTTTTAAGACAAACAGAAAAATGGAGACAATCGGCATTTAAACGTGTGACACTTGCTCCTCCGATTGCTCGTAGACTCTCTAAATTTCCTTTGTTGATTAACATATTGACATGTATGAAGTTTTTGAATACACATATAATTGGTTTTTTACAGAAATAATGACTCAGTCGGTTCCATTTTTTCGGCCTAGTATTGGTCAAGAAGAGCAAGACAACATTTTAAGTGTCTTAAAAAATGGATGGTTAACAACAGGTATATGGTGCAAAAAATTTGAACAAGCATTTGCAGAATACATTGGAGTAAAACACTGTGTCGCTGTTAATTCTGCAACGGCTGCACTTCACTTATCAGTGATTGCAAGTGGCATTCGTCCCGGAGAAGCGGTGCTTGTGCCAACGATGACATTCGTTTCAACTGTAGAAGTTTTATACTATCACAATATCCACCCTATTTTAGTAGACTGTGATCCAAAAGATTTGACAATGTCGGCCCAAGATGCACGTTGTAAGTTATTGCAAGCACGTGAAAAAGGAGTACGTGTTACGGGCGTCATTCCCGTACATTACGCAGGTAAAATGGTACAAATGGATTGGGTTGAAAGTTTGGTCGAAGAATTCGACTTAAAGATTATCGAAGACGCTGCCCATTGTTGTTGTTCCAAATATTTTTCAAATCGACATAAAAAGTGGTTTAAAAAATGTCCTACTTCATTAACGCAGTGTTATTCTTTTTATTGTACTAAATGCATAACAACGGGAGGTGAAGGGGGTATCGTTGCCACAGATTCCGATGAACTGGCCAATAAAATCCGAAGTTTATCTTTACATGGCTTATCCACAAATGCTTGGGAACGTTTTTCGGAACAGGGTGATGCTTTTTACGATATTACTACACTTGGTTACAAATACAATCTAACAGATGTAGCTGCTGCTATTGGATGCGCACAACTAGTGAAAGCGGATCATTTTACAAAGCATCGTATTCAAGCCGTTGCTATTTATAAAAAATTTCTACAAGGCATTCCTCATATTAGTTGCTTGCAAGATGAGCCAGAGCATTTTTTACACTCATACCATTTATTTGTGATAAAATTAAATACCATGCAAACATTGGTATCGCGTGACCAACTTATACAACAATTGAAAATTAAGCACATTGTGACCTCTGTTCACTGGAAGCCATTACATTTACACTCATTTTATCAAAAACAAGGATACACTGCGTCCTCTTTTCCAGAGGCAACTCATGCTTTTAATCAAATTATTAGCCTACCATTGTTTCCCGATATTACAGAAGAACAAATTTATCACGTTGTAAATACATTGAAAAAGCTTCTTACTGGCGGCTAGTTCATATGTTAAAACGCACTTTCGATATTCTAGTGTCTCTATTTGGTTTGTGTTGTTTATTACCATTTTTATTATTTATAGGGTTGTTGGTTTACATTCAAAAGGGATGTCCAATTTTTTTTAAACAAAAACGAATTGGACATTATGGAAATCCCTTCTTTCTATGGAAATTTAGGACGATGGTAGACTCCAAAACACAGAATATACAATTAGCAACTACAGACGATAAACGTATTACACCCATTGGTCGCATATTAAGGAAATACAAGATAGATGAATTACCTCAACTGTGGAATGTTTTAAAAGGTGACATGAGTCTGGTTGGATACCGTCCAGAAGTTCCTTATTATGTGGAAAAATACACCCCAGAACAAAAGAAACTTTTACACTACAAACCTGGTATTGTTGACCCAGCTACCCTATACTTCAAAGATGAAAATAATTTGCTGAATGCCAGCAAAAATATTGAATACGATTACATTCATAAAATCCTACCCATAAAACTTAAACTTAGTTTAGATTATGCCCAAAAATCAACTTTTAGGTCTGACTTAAAATGTATTTTGGAAACAATCTTCAAACTTTTCTAAGCATGCTTAATAAATGTTTGCCATAGGTTTTTGCTTTTGCAAAAATCTATTTAGGTATCATAATTAAATTGCCTGCCCTATTTTTAACTACTTATTAAAGCCTTTACCTAGAGTTCAGCCTTTCTTAAAATTTGCAGGACTTTTAAAATATGAAGTAAGTAAAAAATTATCTGAACGCAAGTTAATAACGTCAAGAATGTTATAAAAGTCAGTGACATCATCTTCTGAACTACAAACACAAAAAATAAACCTACAAAAAAGCAAAAATGCCAGTTACAAAAAAATCTATTTTCCGAATACAGAATAGGGATTTGTTTGAAAGACGAAGACACAAAATAGAAAAAACCGCCAACAGATAAGATACGTAATGAGTTTCTATCTATACTCCATTTTGCATCAATTAAATGATGGCAAATTAGGTCAGAGAAAAGAGCAATTAATGCAAAACCAACAAATCCAACAACAAAAATACACAAAAACAGCTTTTTTTGAAAAGAGAATACTAGACGTTTCAATTGTAATCTTTCTCCTACTTCTTGAAAGATAACATCGCTTATCTTGTTAGCAAGAGCAGAAATAGGATAGTTTACAATCCTTGTTAGCAAACCAAATAATCCAACATAATGAAAATTAAAGCAAAACGGCAGTAATAAAATTGGAAACTGTTGCCTTAATTGATTGAAAAAACAACCCACATAAATGTTCCATTGCCGAATTCCATCATTTTTAATTATGCTACCCATTTCGTGCAAGCTGGGGACAGTTCTCAAAGAGAATAACCAATATCCAAAGCTAATAAAACATGGAATAATTAGGCTAGTAATATATCCTATAATAAGGCCATGTTGATGCTGCAAAACTAGCGCTGCAATTGGAAAACAAACGCCTTGAAAAATTTGAAGATACGCACTAAGCTTATAATCTCCTTTTTTGTTATTATAAATAAAAAATGCTTCAGAGGAAAAAAGAAAAAAAGAAAAGAAAAGAAAGGAATGTAGTAATATAATTTATATTGAATGGGTAAAAATGTATACACACATACAAGCAAAATTAAACTTAAAAAAAAAGAACAAACGAATGATGCCAATAGCAAATCGTTTGCCTTTTTTACTGAGCATTTAGGAATTATCCACTCTATACGTAGTCCTAATATTACACAAAATAATTGACTTATACTCATAATAAAATAAAAAGAACCAAATAAGGCAGGAGGGTATTTTTTTGTTAAAAAAGGTATTAATATTACACCAGTTAATTGAGAAATCCATAAAGATATACTTATTAATGATAATTTTCGTATGAACATCATATCATTTGGGGTTTTTATATATCTTTTTTGTGAAATGTCTCGATTTTTTTGTCATCGAGGATTTGTGGTCAAGGTTGGTGTTATTATCAATATATACATACAATTTTCCATACAAGCCTATTATTTGTATGGACTTTTTTAATTTTGCTTTTGTTGTCGTATTATGAATTATAGGAAGTAAGAAGCAATTATGATAAGTGTAATTATTTATATTATTTGTCTATGTATTTTACTTATATGGCTGTTTTATTTATCGACAAAAATTGGATTTGGCTTTATTTTAAAAAGCATAATTGTTTTTGTGAGCATTTATATGTTTTTTGTTTGGTATTTTTGTAGCCTTATTAGAAATTTTTATTGCTTTACGTAAGAGGTGTTAGTTATGGATAAAGGAATATTATATCCTATGTGTTTCCAATTATCTAATGGTCTCATCATTAGTATATTAAACTCTATGATAAAAGGTGGCTTAGGGATCTCGCTATTCCTACTTTTTATTATATACTGTTGCGAAAAAAATGTTAATTATTGAATTTTGTGGAGGAACAAGTGTTGGTAAAACAACGCTTATCAAAGAATTAAACTTGCAATCAAAGCGTGTCATTACAGCATACAATTACATTTTTCAGTGGTTAAAAATACGCCGTACGAAATGGACTTACATATTTATTTTACATCCATTTTTATATTTTCATTTTTTAAGATTATGTATCCGTAAAAGGTATTTTTTTGCATTTTTTTTTTCATATTTTTAAGAAGCCAAAGTATCCATTTATAATTAAATTGAAACTTTGCAATAATCTCATAAGAACTTTCGGTACTGCCTTTTTTTGAATGGGCACAACACTTACCAAAACTATGACATAATCATAATAGATGAAGGGCCGATACAAATAATTAATAGTATGGTTACTACATTTCATGATAAAGTAAATATAAATTACCCATTAAACAAACAATTACTTTCAAAATTGCCCCATGAATTATTTTTCAAAATTATTATTATATATGACAGTGACAAAAATGTAGCTATTAGATCGTTAAAAAGGGGTGACGCTGCCTTGGGTTGTAAACATTTATCTTATCGAGAATGGTTGTGCTTCGCAAAAAATAATAGAAAAAACTTTGAATATTTAGAATCTTTATTAAATGACAAAATTACATGTGTTATTCGCTCACAAAATAAATTAAATATTCTAAGGGAAAAATTAAATATTAATATCTAATGAAGGCATTAAAGGCATTAATAGAAGTTTTGAATGTAATCAATAATGCCGGAATAAACTATTGCCATTGGAAGTCAAATAACAATTTAGGCGATTCATTGCAAGGAAATAGTGATCTTGATATTTTAGTTACCTCAAGCGATCTACATAAATTAAAATCCATTTTATTACAAAATGGGTTTGTTGAAATGTATACGCTAACATCTAAATATCAACCAGGAATTTACCATTTTTACAAATTTGATACAGAATGTTCAAAAATTATACACTTTCATTTGTTTGTGGATCTTATTACAGGTAATGGGGTAGTTAAAAATTTTCACCTCCCATTTCGTGATATGTTATTAAAAGAAACTCGTCTGCATAAAAATTTGATCCTTGTTCCAAGCTTAGAAGCTGAATTTGTTGTATTTATTTTTCGTTTATTAAGCAAACAAGGAAACTTATTTGATTTTCGAAATTTTTTGAAAGAAAAAAAGCAAATTATGGATGAATTTAAAACTTTTATAAAACACATCAGTTGTAAAAAAGTATTGGTTTTATTGCAGTCTCATCACGCAAACGAATTTTTGGTGCCATTTTATCACCAAGCTGTACAATATTTGAAAGCAAAATCTTGGATTAGATTATTTATATTGGGGATAAAATTTAAACGAACTGCAAATTGGTATAGGTATCCATGTTTTGTTGCCATGTATATGGAAATGAAAACGATTTTTCGATATTTATGCTGTAAGATGAGAAAAGAGAATACTGTACGTTTTGGTTCCCCAACACCCATTGTAGTCCTTATTGGAGGCCCTGCATCAGGCAAAACTACACTCACAAAAAATATTACAAAAATTTTGCACCCTTATTTAGACGTACACTACTTCCATGTTGGAAAACCCGAAGCATCTTGGATATTTTGTTGGATACGCTTTTTTTTACCATTAATGAGAAAAATGTTACCACACCACACATCAACTTACCTTGAAAAAACGCAACAATTGGGCACTTTGGTAGAGTTTTCCTACTTACACGTTTTCAGAAAGCTTATTCTTGCATACGAACGTAAAAAACTAATAACGAAAATTGTCAGAAAATCAATGTCCGGATCCTTATGTTTATGCGATCGATATCCGTTGAATAATAAATTTTTAACAGATGGTAGTACTTTTTCCGATCATGATATTGCTTTTGAACATTCAAATTTCAAACGCATGTTAATGCGCATGGAAAAAAGAATTTACCAAACTTTTCCAAAACCAAATTTGACATTTTTTTTAAAGACATCTCCTAAAGTTGCACTTTTGAGAAACAATACCCGTCTTCAATCTTATAAAGATGAAACATATTTATTATTTAGACATAAACTTTTATGTGAAATTGAAAAATTCTATGATGGAGATTCTTCGTTTTATATAATAAACACAGAAACTATGGGAGAAGAACACTGTTCTAATTTTATTATCAGTTCTATTTTGAAAAATATTTAGAAAACTTATGTTAAGTAAATGTAACTATAAAATGCGATTCAAATAACAGGTATCCTCCATCGGAAACGTATCGATGGCACTTTTGAAAATAATCATCAATCGATTGCTTTGTGTTATGATCATATGTAGAGTGGTTAGCAAAAGATAAAACGACATCGTAGGATTGTTCATAATTAAATTCTTCAAAAGTACCCGCCCAAAATTTAGCATTGTCCCGTTTGAGGAAACTTTTTGCGCAATTGGCAACTTGAATCAGGTAAGGATTGATGTCAAATCCTTCAATTTTCTTACATAAGGGTGCGATTTCTAAAGCAAGAAAACCAGCATTTGTTCCAATATCTAAAACAGTTTTACCCGCAATATATTTTTCCCATTGCATACCAGCGATGCGTGCTTCGGTATTTCTAAAACCTGTAATATGAATAAGACGGCAGGACTGATAAAAATATCCTTCACCATAATCATAAGACGTGTATTCTCGTAATTGAGCTTCTAGAATTTTCGCGATTTCATAATGTAAAGATAATTGCTTCCGAATCCTAAAATAATCCTTAAGCCTATTTAAAATAGCCTGCTTTTTAGCTTTATCTTTCGATTTTGAAGAATCTTGCAAAAACACACCACACGCCTTTAATGGGTTAAATGTTTCGTAAAGTAGCGAAAAATAACTCTTGCTGCTCATAAAACATAGTTATCCTCAATTAAAAATTTTGTAAAGTTTTTTTGAGTTGATTTAAAATATAGGCCGCCCCTTGGTGAGCGGATTGGCTCCAATTAAAAACATGTTGCTCCCGTAAAGTACAGAGGCGCTGACGCCATTCCTCTCGCCGTATTAATAAGTCATCCAGTAAATATGGAAGTGTGGAACACTGTGCAAGCGGTACCTCGATACCAATTTCTCTGCGCAGAGCAATTTCCATAGGTTCTATTTGCAAATCTTGCCAGCGAGAATTGTGTTTTTTAAGTGGTGTTTCCATGAATATAACCGGACGTTCGGTTCCAAAAGCGTATTCGAATGCAATACCGGAACGATCTGTAATGAGCACATCCGCATCGTATAAGTTTTCTTCCGAAAGAAGCCGATCTTCCCAAATAAAATGGGCCAAAGATGCAATTTTATGTTGCAAATGGGATGCTTGCCGTGGACACCGTTTCAAAAACTCTGGATGTGGACGCAAGACAATCGTATAATTCAAAGGTGCCAAAACTTCTATGAGTAATTCAATGCCATTTTTAAGCAAACTCGCTACACCCCAAGTAGGTGCAATTAGAATTTTTCTGACCTCTTTATCGTGTTTACAAGGTCTTTGCCGAAAAGCTTGATATACAACATCCATACGTGGATAGCCTATAGGTAACAACTTTTTGTGAGGCAAATGATACAAATTTTCTCGCTTTTGGATTTCCCGTACATGGTGTGGACCAACACAGAAGATTGTATCGTAAGCGTCAAATGCGTGTTCATTATACTGAAGGTGTGTGCTCGAAAACGCATGAAATAGATATATGTATTCTTGCGTATGCGGTGACTTTTTTAAATGATAAGTGTTTAGGTCGGGCATTGTAAAAACAAAAATCTGCGCATCCATTTTATCAAATACCGACTTCAAAAAATGCTTGAAAAAAAATGGATACAAGCGCTCATGATGTCGCAACAATAGAGGATCATTCGGATCCGATGTAATATATGAACATGAAATATCTGAGTCTTGTAAAATTTCTCCGATGAAAGGCGCAAACGTTTGGAAGTAAATATCACGCTCGGAGTAAAAAACCAGACTGCGATGCCGACGATATTCTTTGCTGAAAAAAAGTTTGTAATTTTTATACTCTGTTTGCAGATTAGAAAACCAAGACATGGTCAATATGGGCGTATTTAAGCAACAAGTAATTATTTTAGGTGCCGGTAAGTCAAAACAATTTTTCGAAAATCCATCCATCATTCATGTGGATCAAGAAACATGCACCTTAGATTGGCTACTCAATGCATTCGATAAAACAATCACACGTTATTTGTTTGTGGGAGGATACAAGATGGATGAAATCACCCATCGCTATCCCCATTTGCACTTTGTCGTAAATCCCATTTGGAAACATTCAGGGTGCATAGAGTCATTGCATTTATCAGATTTTGACCCACAATTACCCGCTTTCGTCTGTTACGGCGATATTTTAGTGCGTCCCGAATTGGTTAAGGATATCTTGCAAGCGGCTCGGCAAGATGATGTTGATGTTGTATTTGCACTCGATTCGGATCCTAAAACAATTGCAACAAAACCTGATTGCGAATACATCCATTGCAATTTTAATGGAAATTCTACCGATGGTAAGCAAAACTTTATTGGACTTATTTATTTGAAGCCGAATGTATTGCAGCAATTAAAGAATAATTTTCCATTGGGTTCGACTCACCAGCGTTTATCGGGGTTATTACCCTATTTTTTACAAAATAAATTTAACATCCAAACGGTGGAAGCACATGGATTATGGGTGGAAGTTCAACAGCCGGGTGACGTAGCTCGTTTTATTCTCACCACCAAGGCCCAAACTTTACATACCTTAAAACATCGCATTACCAAGGCAAAGATAGCGGAACAAGTACACTTTTCGGTTCAAGAGTGGCAAAACAATCGACAAACTATACTCGATATTTTAAAACAAACTTTTGGAAAAAAATTGCTCGTTGTCCGCAGTAGTTCGTTGCAAGAAGACGGGTTTTCAAAAGCCAATGCCGGAAGGTTTACAAGTGTTATTGACGTCCAAATGCGCGATGCCGATTTAATGCAAGCTGTGGAAGCCGTTATTGCTTCTTACGGTCAAGCGATGACCCAAGAAGATCAAGTATTGGTGCAACCTATGTTGCAAAATGTAGACGCTTGCGGTGTTGTCTTTACGCGTACGTTGAACTATGGGGCTCCTTATTACATCGTAAATTACGACATAGAAAATACGACAGCCGTCACAAGCGGCATCAGCGATAGCGATTGTATTTTTTATCACTGGAAAACAGCACCTATCCCTAAAAATGCCCCTTATTTCTTCAAAGATTTATACGAAGCCATTCAAGAGATTGAATTTTTGACACAATTTGATGCTTTAGACATTGAATTTGCGATCACAAAGACGCACGAATTGTACATCTTTCAAGTACGTCCGCTCGCTGCACAACATTTACGTGAAATTGATGACAGCCGATTGCAAGAACAATTGCAACAAGCATCCAAGCGATTTGAAGACATGCAGCAGGCGCACCCTGGGATAAGTGGCAATCGAACCATCTTTGGGATCATGCCCGATTGGAATCCTGCAGAAATTGTTGGTATTAAACCGAGAACATTGGCCATAACCCTTTATCAACAATTGATCACTCATGAAATTTGGGCGCAACAACGACATGAATTTGGATATAAAGATGTACGTCCATATCCACTTATCGTATGTTTTTCCGGACACCCATACGTGGATGTCCGTGCCAGTATTCATTCTTTTTTGCCTGCAAACTTAAAACAATCTACTACAGAAAAACTCGTTCACTATTACCTGAATCGCCTTTCGACACATCCCGAATGGCATGACAAACTCGAATTTATGGTCATGCCCACATGCTACACGTTCGACTTTGAAGACCGTTGGCACACGGCTTTAACACGCGAAGCCGGTTTATCGGAAGACGAATTTGAATCTTACAAGCAAAATTTGTTGCATTTAACGCAGGATGCCTTTCAAAAATGTACGGAACAATACAAGGCAACCGGGTCCATAGATGAACAATTTGAAGCTATTCAACGGGTACCGTTGTCGGACTTAGATCGTCTGTACGTATTATTCGAAACGTGTAAACGAGGAACGTTAAATTTTTCCCACTTGGCACGCTGCGGTTTTATCGCCAGTGCTTTTTTAAATTCCTCTTTGGCCAAAAACATGCTTACGGAGGCCGAAAAAGAAGCGCTTTTGGGCGACATTCAAACCATTACGGGAACATTTTTTGAAGAGACAAAAAAAGTGCTTAATGGTCAAGTTTCCCGTACCCATTTCATTTGTAAATATGGACATCTAAGACCGGGTACGTACGATATTACGTCTCCAGCGTACAAAGTGGATCCCGATAAATACTTATTTGGGCACTCGGGACAACAGGTTGCGACGGTGATAACTCCTAAAAACACATTCCATAATCCAACCTTCGAAAAGATTTTATCGGACACGCTGTCGGTTTCGTTGGATACCTTTAAACATTTTTTACAACAGGCAATTGCGGGTCGCGAATATTCCAAATTTGTTTTCACAAGGTACGTTTCTGAAATCCTGGATATCCTCGAACGTTTAGGACAGAGGTACGGGCTTTCTGCAGACGATGTTTCTTACCTTCCCATTACAACGTGGTTGGACTTGCGCAACGGTATTGCAAGTGACGGTAAAACAAAATGGCTTTTAAGGACACAAATTGAGTATCAAAAAGAGTATCATCAAGTTGCCCAGTGTATCGAATTGCCACCGTTAATACTGCAACAAAGTGACTTTTTCTCATTCTTTGTGCCTAAAACTTTACCCAATTTCATTGGCAACCAGTGCGTCGAAGCACCCCTTGTTTACTTAAAAAATTCAAACGAAACCAACGGTGATAGCCTACGTCATAAAATCGTACTGATTGAAAAGGCAGATCCCGGATTCGATTGGATATTTAATTACGAGATTGCCGGACTCATCACGGTGTACGGAGGACCCAATTCGCACATGGCGATTCGTTCGGCCGAATTTAAATTGCCGGCCAGCATTGGCATTGGTAATACACTTTTTAACACGTTAAAAACGGCCCAATGGGTACAACTGGATTGCAACATTCATACCTTGAAAGTTGTACGCTAATGACAACAAAAATAGGAATTACACAACGTGTGGAAACGGTAGAAGCATACGCTGAAGTGCGCGATGCTTTGGATCAGCGTTGGTACCGTCTATTTGCACCACTCAGTACCGTATTGATACCGATTCCAAACGCGATGGAAAAAATGAATGTTTATTTCCGCGAGTGTAATTTTGACGGTTTTGTATTAACTGGAGGCAATCACCATCCTCTGCGCGATCGTTGCGAGCAGGATATCCTTAACTACGCCGTAAAACAACAAAAACCCGTGTTAGGCGTGTGTCACGGTATGCAATTTATGTCAAAATACTTCAAGGCGCCATTAGTACTTATAGACAATCACGTAGGCGAACATACCATCACGATTCAGGCTAACCGTTGGGGATTTCCGGAAGGTATATGCACGGTTAACTCATATCATCGCCACGCCCTCTCATGCATACCCACTAACTTTACGGGCTTTGCATTTGACAAAGACGGTTACTGCGAAGCCATGCAACATAACACACTTCCGTTTGTAACCTGCATGTGGCATCCGGAACGCGATACGTCGCTTCCAACCTGGTTTCATATCTTCCTAAAAAAATTGTTCCAAGCATGACATCTCCTCAAGTTTTTATCTTATGTGCCGGTGAAGGGCGGCGACTGCGGCCCCTCACCGAAGACAAACCTAAATGCTTGGTTCCTTATAGGAATAAACCGATTTTGCAGTACCAATTAGAAATTATTAAAACACTGCAATTAAACGATGTTACCCTTATTGGAGGACATCGGCATGAAGTTTTGCCCAATACGTACGCCAAAATTGTCAATGCACGCTACGCAGAAACGAATATGCTGCACAGTTTGTTCTGTGCAGAAAATAGGATGGATGCCTCGCGCGATATGATCGTTGCTTACGGCGACATCATTTATCACGCATCTGTTTTAAAGACATTGCTGGAAGCACACGATCCCATTGCAATTGTAACGGATGTAGATTGGGAACGCTACTGGCAAAATCGCATGGAAGATCCTTTACAAGATGCAGAAACGTTTCGTTGGGATCCCCATACACGTCGTATTTTCGAATTGGGAAGAAAACCTAAATTGCAATCCGACATTCAGGGCCAGTACATCGGCTTATTTAAAATCGACGCATCGTACGTGACAACTTTTAAAACTTTCCATCATCATTTTTGTCAAACACATGCGAATGCAGAAAAAGCCTACATGACCGATTTTTTACAGTATCTCATCGATCAGCAACAACCTGCATTCGGTATTCCCATCCACAACCGATGGGCGGAATTCGATACCGTACAAGATCTGCAAGTGACAGTTGATTTTTTATGAAACAGGGGACGAAAAACACAATTCTAGGGATATTGCTCCCATTTTTTTGGATTATTTTTACCTACAATCAAAACCACGGCTACTTTACAAGCTGTTATGAACTTTTATGGCAGGTAGGTTTAATTTTACTTTCATTACATGGATTTTTATCATTTTTACGTATACCCTACCGTTATACCTGGATTGTATGGATCAGTGTGTTGGTTCCCCTAGGGAATTTATCTGTTTTCACCGACAGTTTCGTTCGTCTTATTATTGCGTGTACAGGCTGCTTTATTGTTCGAAAAATACCTAGTTTTAAATTTGCCGTTAGTATGATCGTTTTATTGCTGTGTCTGAACACGTTTCAACTGATACGGCAAAACTTAACTGCCCATAAAGAAGCGCAAGTACATTTACCGGATGTAAAAAATTCCACACTCCAGAAACTTCCCATAATATTTACTGGATTATCTGCGATGCATACGTAAGTCGATTCATTTTACAGCGCTATTATAATTACGAAAATGCTCCATTTTATGATCAATTACAGGCATTAGGATTTAATACACTCGATGGTCATACTGAACATTATCCAACACTCCGTGCCATCAATACTTATCTCCAAAATGTTATTGCCGCGAATCCCTCTACACTCTCTTCTTTGACACTCCATCATATGTTAAAAAAAACTCCACTGTTCAAAGTTTGTAAAGAACGTGGATGGATATTGCACATCTTAGAACCTCGATTCCCATTTTTGCATATGTTGTGTCGAAAAATCGACATAACCAAAAAGATTTACCAGTCGTACAATGAAATATTTTCAAAAGCGACGTCAAATGTATTACTGCAAAGTACTGGATGGGAATGCATTTTGTTCTTGTTTACAATGCATCTTTCCAATTTGCAATCCAATGTCGTTTCTTTTAACACTTTAGGATATAAATGGATGAACACACTATTAAAAGCACAATCATTAATGCCGTCTGATCTGCAACAAAATGTTTTCGTTCAAACATTGTACACCGAATTACTTCCCCAATGGCTTTCATAATGAAAACCTTAGAAATAACCGTTTTAGCTTACGAAGGGCCCATTTATCGAACTTACATGAGCATCTTAAATGCATTGGGTTATAGGGTAAAAAGGATTATTAAATTATATAATGGACACGATAAACTGCGTTGGCTACTTCGCTATTGGCGTAATAACTTATTGTACATCAAAGAAGCTTTATCTAACAATTATTGGCCTACTTATTTTATCAAAAGAAAAGAAATCTTTGAACCTATACGGCAAACAATCCTACAAAATTATCACTTACCCAACACATTTTTTAGTTTATTTTCACAAGGTAACTTTAACGTCCATGTCTTTTCGGAAGAATGCATTTATTGTGAGTGCGGACCTACAGGATTCAAAAGTGATAACCTTTTTGACTTATTAAGAAGCCTAGGACCTCAAACGTATCTTTTTACAGGTGGGGGTCTAGTACCTCAACGTATTCTCGAATTACCACAAACGCAATTTGTGCACATTCATCCGGGGTATTTACCCTACGTACGTGGTGCCGATGGTATTCTATGGTCTACACTTATCCGTAAAAAACCAGGTGCCGCATGCTTTTACATGGTACCGCAATTGGATGAAGGAAACCTTATTTTTACAGAAGAACTACCGGCGTTGCATTTTAACATCCCTGCGTACCAAGATTTGAAAACATTGTACCGTCTACCGTTTTCATTTTACGATCCGGCGGTACGCGCCGTCCTCTTAAAGCGCGTTTTGGAAGCATTTGGCACACTAACCAACTTACCCACACGACCACAAGACATTGCACAAGGGATTACCTACCATTTTATGCACGATATGCTCCAAGAAAAAGTATTCAAACAGATATTTGTGTAAAAAAGTCCGGAAACGTTTGAATAATTGACAAGTACTACTCTAAAACCTACTCAAATCAAGATATGTAATTTCCTCTTGTTATTCGGAAACTGAGACAAAAAGATATTACTCACTTGTAAAGAGCCAGAAAACTTCCGGCTTTTGCCTAGCAAAACAACCTTTTGACAAAGTGAAACTTCTGAGTTTACTCTTTGGGCTTACCACCAAATAATCGTTTGACAAAACCAAATAATTTCGCAAACGAATTACGAAAAAACCAAACAACGGTTAAACACCCTGCAATAAGCGATTGAACCACCAACCCTCCCAGCCCTGGATCTATGTAAGCTATCATAAAAATGTTTTTACAGTATAACTCAAATTGTTCAAGCAAAATGCATAATTTTATTACTTCAATCATCTTATTCAATGATTTCTTAAGTTTAATTAAAAGAAATAAGGGTTCTTTGCTTTAAAGGTGGATTTTGTTTTTAGTTAACCTGTATACTTGTTAAAGACAAAAGCTCTTCACAAGCAGTAAAGCATCTTTAATTTTCTATAGTAAGTCTTTATACGGGTATAAAAGGAGGTTCTAATTTTATTGGTAATTGTAAATTTTATCACCTATATATGTAGTTGTTTTTAATTGAGGTTGTCTTTTAATAACAAGTGTTGGAGAATTTATGGGGAAAGCTTTCATATAAACAGTCCTTGAAAAATCAGAAAATGTAAAAAGTTTGACAATAGAGGATGAGGTTTGCAAATTAAATTACTAACATGATAACAATCCAAGTAATCATTGCATAGTGTAGAGGATGTATGTTTTGATGGTCATAAGGAAAACCAAAAATCGAGAATTTGGACAGCCGATAAGTATAAAATGTGATGAAAATATGGAAGTGGACCTCGATCACATTTTATGCATAAAGAATTATGTTTTTGGGAAGAATGCTTTGAAAATGCACTCTATTATGGTGGTCGATGGGTGAGTAATTGACGTAATTTTGCGCATTATACTTCATTATCATTAAAGAACATGAAAATTTTACTTACGGGAGGGGCTGGATTTATTGGGTCACACTTTGTCAAACAAGCAATCCAGGATAGGCATGAAATTGTCAACGTCGATAAATTAACCTATGCGGGGAATCTAGACAACCTGGAAGAATATGCCCGGGTTTCTCAACATTGCTTCTACAAAGAAGACATTGTAAACAGAGAAAATATGCGTGCCATCTTTGAAAAAGAACAACCGGATATGGTGGTGCATATGGCTGCCGAATCTCACGTCGATCGTTCCATTGAATCGGGAGATGCATTTTTACAAACAAATGTCATGGGAACGTATAACTTGCTTACCGTTGCTCATCATTACTGGCAATCCTTACCAAAAGCAAAACGTCTCTCTTTTCGGTTTCTGCATTTATCCACAGACGAAGTTTTTGGGACTTTGCAGCCGAATGAAGATAAATTTTGCGAAACCACGCCCTACTGTCCCAATTCTCCCTACGCTGCATCAAAGGCATCGTCAGATTTATTCGTGAGGGCTTACCATCATACGTATGGATTACCCATCATTATTGCAAACACCACCAACAACTATGGGCCTTTTCAGTTCCCGGAAAAGCTCATACCGGTGGTTATCTTAAACGCGTTGGAACAAAAGTCCATCCCCGTATACGGTGACGGCAAACAAATTCGCGATTGGCTCTTTGTCGAAGACCATATCGAAGCTTTACTGAAGCTCATAACGCATGGGCACATTGGAGAAACGTATTGTATTGGTGGTGAAAATGAGTGGACTAATTTGGATGTTGTAAATGAGATTTGCACACTGTTGGATCGAATAAAACCGCTTATTAAAGGCTCCTATAAAGATTTAATTGCATTCGTACAAGATCGTCCCGGACACGATCGTCGTTACGCTATTAATGCTAACAAAATTCACCAAGAACTGGGATGGGTTGCACATCACTCCATGCAAGAAGGATTGCAAAAAACGGTTCAATGGTACGTTGCCAATGCTGCAAGACTTAACACTTTGTTTGATCGGCATCGATTGGGATTAAAAAATAATCATGAAAAAAGTTTCTAAAGGCATCATTTTGGCCGGTGGTAATGGTTCGCGTCTGTATCCATTGACACTGGCAACCAACAAACAACTCTTTCCGCTGTACAACAAGCCGGTGCTTTATTACCCCTTAACCACCCTCATGTTGGCCGGAGTTCGGGATATTCTCATCATCTCAACGGAACGCGATCTACCTGCCATCCAAAATCTTCTGGGCACCGGAGAACAATTTGGGATTCAATGCTCCTATAAAGTACAAACAAGTCCTAGGGGATTGCCCGAAGCCTTTATTTTAGCGGAAGATTTTTTGCAAAATCAACCTTCTTTCCTAATTTTGGGAGATAACTTCTTCTATGGACATCAATTATCATCGCTTCTAGAACAGAGCATTGCCATCACTACAGGGGCCCACCTGTTTTTACATCCCGTTGATAATCCCAGTGCCTACGGAGTCCTCGAAACCGACGCCAATGGTTGCATTAAAGGTATCATCGAAAAACCAACAACGCTCGTGTCCAATCTAGCCATTGCGGGTTTATACATTTTTGACGAACAAGCTTCCACTTTCGCAAAACGGCTAAAACCATCCGCACGTGGAGAATTGGAGATTACGGACCTTATTAAACATTATTGGAAACAAAACCAGCTAACCTATTCAATGCTGGGCCGTGGATATGTTTGGTACGATGTTGGTACCCCTCAAGCCTTGTTGCAAGTGGGCAATTATGTGGAAATCCTTGAGACACGACAGGGCCTATTTATTGCATCTCCCGAAGAAATCGCCCTACGATTAGGATATATTACATTGGATGACTTAAAAAAATATATCGACAAAGTCCCTCTATGCACCTATCGGTATTACCTAGAAAAGCTTATATGCAGGTCATAAAAACAGAATTTGAGGGTGTGTTGGTTTTCAAACCCACCGTTTTTCGAGATACACGCGGTGCATTTTATGAAAACTGGCATGAAGCAAAATATCAAGAAGCAGGTTTACATGTTCCATTTATTCAAGACGACTTTTCTATTTCAAAAAACATGTTCTCCGAGGTTTACATGGTCAACCTGGCCAAGGGCGGTTAATACAGACGGTTGTCGGAAAAGTATGGGATGTGCTAGTGGACGTACGTCCGCAGTCAAAGACTTTTAAACGTTATTTTTCTATTATTTTGTCCGAAGACGAACCTACTCAAGTCTTTGCTCCAGCCGGGTTTATTCACGGCTTCTGCGTCTTAACTGACCAGGCTATTATGCATTACAAATCTTCAACTTACTACGATAGGACCAAAGAATTTGGTTTCCGATGGAATGATCCGGCTTTCCATATCGACTGGCCAAATGAAAATTTCATTTTAAGCACTAAAGATTCCGAACAACCTTTTTTTGATTACCCTTATGAATTATGATAGAAATTTAGCCTCTAAGCTCACAATACTCTTGCCGCTCAAAGGGCGTCCTTTGTTTACTTTGCGATATTTCTTGTACATGGAAGCAGTCAAGTGCCCGTTTCATATTTTCATAGCCGATGGAAGCTTGGATGAAGAAAATAAAAAAATTATAGACGACAATAAACATCGATTTTCTCACGTATCTTTCGAATACTTACGTTATCCACCCGATAACACCACCCTTGACTTTGAACGTAAAATGGCAGACGCCTTATCAAAGATTAATACACCTTATGTCATGTGGAATGGCAATGACGATTTTCCAATCATAGGTAGTATGTTGGAATGCATTAAATTTTTAGATAAAGACGAAAAAAGCGAATTTGCTGCGTGCGGTGGACAAGTGTATCAATTTGCGATACGTGAAAATAAGCCTTTTGGAGTTATTACCCACTTTTCAAGGCAGTATAAAGAAGGTAGCATTTTGTTTTCGGATGCCAAGAGCCGCGTTTTATCGCAAATGCCATTCAAGTATCCATATATACAATATGCTATTTTACGTACAAATGTGTTTTGCAAAATTTGGCAAAAACTTGTTGAAAATAACATAACAGATTTAATGGTGAGTGAATGTTTTGTAATACGTTCTTTAATATGTAGTGGAAAATATAATGTGTTGCGTCATGCACCTTTATTCTTTCCTCAATCGTTTTCATCTGTGTGGACATCGACTTTTTTCATAAAAAAAGTATTACTTGAAAACTTTGTCAATGAACATAAGATAACTATGCAAGTGATTGCAGAAAAAATTGTCCAATCATCTTCGTCAAATTCAACGCAAGCAAATGTTACTACTGTACAAATAGAATTAGAATCACATTTCGTTGATACCTTAGATCCCAAAACGCTTTGGGAATTTTTAAGATTTCAATCCATCCTAAGTTCTCAATATAGTTTACGCCTGCGCAATGTTTATCGACTTTTCGAAAAGTACTTATCAAACCGATATTTAGCAAACTTACACAAATACAAATTGTTTGCTTTTTTGTGGTTCTTCAATCCTCAACAGGCTAAACACGTACTTCAATCCATAAGTGCATTTCAAAAAGTGAGCAAACATCTTCCTGATGACATAAAAGATAAGTAGGATGTGTTTAAAAATAAAAAAAGAACAAAGTATAATATCATAAATTTATAGTTTGTTGTAAATAAGATATGCCTTAGCCTTTTTGTAGCATGAGTTAGCTTCTATAAATTATCTTTCTTTTGATAGGCAACTTAAATCTTCGAAAATATATAGCTCTCACTCATAGAGGTTTGTTTTGCAAAATAACAAAGATGATACTTATTAGTTTGTTGTTCTAAAAAACTCATTATATTTTTTATTACCAATTCTCCAACAACTTAAATACCCACCGATACAAGTTCTTAAATTCTAGATGCGCTGCTTCTGATCTAAATTTTTCGGGTACGTAGATGGCAAATAGATTGGCGGTGGCATTGGCAGGATTTTCTTCGTAACAAACTTGACGTCCATGATCGCCATGCAAAATAATAATGGGTGCTTGATGATTTTCGGCATGTTGGTTTATAATGTCATGAAGCATCGGTAAAACAAGTTGATTGATAGCCCGTATTTGATTTACATATCTCTTTTTAAAAACTTCTTGTTGTTCATCTGTTGCAACGATGTTTTGTTGTTTTTGCAATAAAACCCCTTTAAAAGTTTGTTCTTGAGATATACCGCCGTTTTCATCGAAAACTAAAGGCTCGTGTGGGGATAAAATGTGTGCATAAAAATATTGATTTTGGAAACCGTAACGAGATGGACTTTCACGCAATAAGGCCAATATAGTTTTTATTTCATGGATGTGTTGTTGATAATATTTTTGGAGCATGCAGTTTTGAAAAACATGTTTTAAAAGTGTGTCACTTGTGATCGACAAAAAAGTTCTTACAAAATTACTTACTTTGAGTTCGTTCGCGGGTATGTAAGGCGAGTGGTATATACCTGCATGTTCTAACAAGTGAAGTTGATAGTTTTTTTGTAACAATGCTGGCCAAACCTCATTATAATTCAACCTATGATGAAAATATGTGTCTGTTTCTGACAATTCTTTGGAATGTTGACATCCCCAATTGAGTACAGAAGACATCGATAGGTACGTACCACCGTAATCACTGTGTGAATCCTTTTGGCAGATAAATCCTAATTGTTCCAAAGCATTGTAAAAGTCAGAATTATCATATCCGTAAGTTTCCTTGAGAACATGATAATTGGTATAAGCGTCTAGGATGATGTGATAAATATTTGGATATTTCGAAATATTTTGATTCTTTGTTATGGGAAGCTTTACATTTTTCACGTGAAAGCGACTCAAAACCGCTTGTACTAATAGAAAACAGCTTATGCAGATTACCCATACGTTTAAGATGCGATTCAATTTAACAAAGTTAAGCTTTTTTCGCAAAACTCGAAAAGCAAGCAATGCAACTATCCCTAGAATGAATGCGCAAATCATTGCCAAAATCCATTTGTATGTTAATATAATAGATGGAATACAATGGAATCCAATCATACTATTGGCCAGATTCCTCGCGATAGGAATACTGTACCAAAAAAGTACCCCGCCCAAGCTGATAAGAGGCAAATAGGTGTGGTGTGTTTTTTTGCAAATGCGTTTTAAAAATCCGCTAATGCAAGCCACTATAATGACTAAAGCAACGGCGATGGTAACGATGTGCTGCAGTGGCAATTCATCACAATTTTTTATGTAAATCCAACATAAAGGTAAAATAGCAAAAAAATACGTGTGCATTTTATGATAAGCTTTTCATTTTACTTACTTGTAATACAGATTTCTTTTCCAAATAAACGCTTAAGATTGATAATCTTACCTCCCCACTCCAAAGGCTTCAAAACCTATGTCGCGTAAGGTTTGTAAGTTAAGTAAGTTACGGCCATCGAAAAGGAAGGCCGGTTTTTTCATCGAGTGATACAATTTCATATAATCAAGATTTTTAAACAATTCCCATTCGGTTAAAATAACGATGGCGTGGGCATCTTTGGCAGCAATGTAGGGATCGGATTCGACGGAAAAACTTTGGGGCTCAAACGTTTGCAAATTCTTACGAATGATGGATTCCGAAACTTTAGGATCGTAGATGGCCAACGTTGCCTGTTCGTGCAAAAGTTCTTCGCAGACGGTTAATGCCGGTGTTTCTCGGGTATCATTCGTATCCTTTTTAAACGCGAATCCGAAAACGGCTAATTTCTTACCGGCCAACGTATTGAACAACGTATGAACAATTTTCTGCGAAAATCGATGTTTTTGGTATTCATTCATGATAACGACTTGCTCCCAATAATGGGCTACTTCCGGCAATCCAAAATGCTCGCACAGGTAGACCAAATTGAGCAAGTCTTTTTTGAAACAAGAGCCACCAAATCCCACCGAACTTTGCAAAAATTGTGGACCGATGCGCGCATCAGTTCCAATGGCCACAGCCAGTTCCTCAACGTTGGCACCCGATTTTTCGCAGAGTGCCGAAAGCGCATTGATGGATGAAATGCGTTGGGCCAAAAACGCATTTGCACTCAGTTTAGACAATTCGGATGACCAAACGCTTTGCACAATAATCTTATGTTTGGGGACCCAATGTTCGTAAATGCTGGACAAAGTCTGAACGGCCGCTTGCCCACGTTTGGTTGTCTCTCCACCGATAAGGATGCGGTCTGGATGCTTTAAATCATGGATTGCACTTCCTTCCGCCATGAATTCAGGGTTGGACAGTACTTCAAAATGGCAACCACGGGCGTTGGAGTTCAAAATTCTGCGGATTTTTTCGGCCGTACGGACCGGAATTGTTGATTTTTCAACGATAACTTTGTCCTGGGTAGCCACCTGAGCGATACGGCGCACGGCACTTTCAATATACTTTAAATCCGATGCTTTACCGGCCCCATCGCCGTAGGTTTTAACGGGTGTATTCACCGACAAAAAAATAACATCCGAATCGGCAATTGCCTTGTCGATGTCGGTTGAAAAAAATAAATTACGTCCTCGAACGGATTGCACGATGGTGTTGAGTCCCGGCTCATATACGGGCAGTTGGTCCGAATTCCAAGCTTGAATGCGTACTTCGTCCACGTCCACCACAAAGACATCCATTTCAGGACACTGTTCGGCGATCACCACCATCGTTGGTCCACCGACATAACCCGCTCCAATGCTACAAATTTTCATTCGATTGCTCTTTAAAAAAATGCTTTTGTCGCAATATGCAATCACAAATACTGAAAAAAGCCTACGATTGCTCTAAATTATGTGCAATCTTGGTCAATTAAGTAGCTTGATTTTAACCATCACTAGAAGATTTGGGTGGACAAGTTGAGTGATATCTATTTCCATCTTAAATCCTAAGCATTAAGATTCATTATGTTATTTTGCGACCCAAAGTATTTTGCAATTTTCTTACCCATAGCGGCATTCTTATATTGGTTTTCCATAGGGAAAGGTAAATTTCGCTGGACCTTACCCCTACTGATGATTGCATCCACCGTATTTTATGCCACGTGGAGTATCAAGTTTTTCGTTCTGTTGACGTTGTCCGCTTGTATAAATTATGCCTTCGGATATTTTTTGTTGACCTATGAAAAAGAGAGGACGAACAAGCGAAAACTATTACTCATTTTAGGCATCTTATTCAACGTTGGATTGCTGGGGTACTTCAAATATTTCAATTTTTTCGTCGACAACTGCAATCACTTTTTCGGTACCCAATGGAACATTCCTAAAATCATTCTTCCTTTGGGGGATCAGTTTTTATACTTTCCAACAACTTGCCTACCTCGTCGATGCCTACAAACGTACCGTTGCACGCTGTTCTTTGGGACAATATGTACTGTTTGTAATCTTTTTTCCGCAATTGGTTGCAGGTCCCATTGTGCATTATCAAGAAATGATCCCACAATTTGGAAAAGTACGAGTCATCGATTGGGAATCAATGTACCGTGGAATTACCATTTTTGTTATTGGATTGGCTAAAAAAATTCTTATCGCGGACACGCTTGCCACTTACGTCCAAAACGGCTACGCACACGTGGATCAATTGGCCTTCGTAAGTGCGTGGATCGTAAGTTTATGCTACACATTTCAGCTCTATTTTGACTTTAGCGGGTACGCCGACATGGCAATCGGTTCAGGCTTGCTATTCGGCATTCGACTTCCGGAAAATTTCAATTCTCCCTACCAAGCCCTCGATATCCAAGATTTTTGGCGGCGCTGGCACATGACTCTCAGCACGTGGTTGAAAAATTACATCTACATCCCTCTCGGCGGCAGTCGTTGTTCGCAAGCACGCACATGTGTAAATTTGTTTCTCACGTTTTTTATCGGCGGCATTTGGCACGGAGCCGGCTGGGGATTTATCGTTTGGGGTACGTTGCACGGCTTGGCAACCGTTGTACACCGATTGTGGCAATTAGCGGGGATCCATTTCAGTAAACTTGCTGCGTGGCTGATCACTTTCAACTTTATCAACATTGCTTGGATATTTTTTCGAGCAGAATCATTATCTAAAGCCACAACAGTTTTGAGAAAAATGTTTGATCTAAGTTGCCTCAATGGTGTGGATACATACACAACCTTGCGAGAGGCAAGACAGCTCATCGGCGGCACATTGTTTTCTGGAAGTCAATGTTTGCAACTTATACTTATGTGCTGTGCTCTCATTTTACTATGCCTGCGTTTCAAAAATGCTCAACGATGGACTGAGCGATTAACCCTGAGGCCATCACTTTTCAAAACATGTGTCTTAAGCTTAGTCGCATGGTTTTCATGGGCTATAATAGCTCAACACGCCGATAAAATTGAATTTCTCTACTGGCAATTTTAGTTCCCCATTTTCCATGCAAGCAAAACGTCAAATCATCTTCTTTATTTTGCTCAACGTATGTTTGTTTACAAGTACAGTGCTATTTAATTACGTTATCGATCCCTTCTGCATCTTTCATAAACCCATTTTTAAAAAACCGATTTTTTTAAACCACGAGGTTTTTATGAATCTTGGACAAATTGAAATTTTTCTCAAAAAAACGGACGATTATGATACCCTTTTGATAGGGACTTCGCATACAGAAAATTTCCTTGCGGATGAAATCACCCAAGCCTTAAAAAGCAAAGGAACGCTTAAATTATGTTTAAGCGGAGGATATCCGGTTGAATTGGAAGCAATCGTACAAAAAGCGCTGACAACAGGTAAAGTAAAAAATATTGTTTGGGGATTTGAATTATGTCAGTTTATTTTACCCGCTTATACACCGCATGAAAGTCGCATATTCCCGTACCATTTGTATAAAAATAAGTTGCCATTGTTATTTGATGCACGCGTATTAAGGACGTCCCTTAAGCTACTATTATGGCATTGCCGGCTCAAAAATATTAAATTTTCATGGCATTACAACAATACGCTCAGTTCTGTGTATTTCTATCATGATCTACCCTACATTCTTGATATGCATAAATGTTTTGTTACTCCAGATACCTTAAAGAAAAGCCAAGCAACTCGTTATCGTTATGATATGTTTCCATGCCCAAATTGGGATGCAACTTTTTCAGCCATTGGCACGCACCTGATTCCCATTATAGAAGCACATCCTGAAATTCAATTCTACATCCCCATAATACCCTACAGTTGGATTTATTTTATTTCCAGAGATGTTAAAAATCTGGAAAAGATTATACTTTGCCAGCGCTACTTATGTAAGCGAACTTCTGCGTTTAAGAATACACGTTTGTACGCCTTTCACACATGTCAATTCCCGCACAATTTAGCCAACTACTATAACGAAACCCATTATCACCCCGACATTAATCGTTACATGTTGTACGCAATCCAGAATGATCGACATCGATTGACGATGGAAAATTTAGAACAATACGAACAAGCAATGATTGAAAATTTAAAGGCGTTCGAAATAAAAGATGCTTATCCTCATATGGATAGCCTCGAAGATATCATACGGCAAGAAGAAGCCAAATTATCCTCTCCGAATAAGCCACTGTTGAGCCACAAATAAGTTCCACAATTGTATTTCGTGGTTACACTTGCCGGACAAGTGTTCCTGCCAAAGTTGTTTGGCTTTTGTACGATCGATGTGATTCCAAAGCAGCGTATGTGTCTCCAAATATTGTTCCAAAGTTGAACGGAGGGACGTACGCAACGATTGGCCAAGCGGCATACCAAATCCCATCTTAGGGCGATTCCACAAGGCTTTCGGCACATAACGTTCCAACACACGCTTGAGTAAGTATTTTTTTACACCTCCTTGAAACTTGCGTACCAAAGGGATTGACCAGGCAAAATCAACCAGATTGTAATCCAAAAAAGGTGCGCGTGTTTCCAAACCAACGGCCATGCTTGCTCGATCAACTTTGCACAAAACATCATCGTGCAGGTAGGTCCGCATATCAAGGTACATGACTTGTTCGGCATTATTCTGCAGGTGTGGATGTAACCGAAACCAAGTTTTTTCCAAAATAACGGGCCTATCAAAGTAAGTCATGCTATTAAGATACGTGGATAAAAAATCTTTACCTCGCAAACTCTTCACCGCTTTGTGTAATTTTAAATGCAGTAGGGGACATCGCTTCGAAAGTAAACGGCTCTCTATTGTTTCAAATAATGAAAGTATAGGGATAGGCAACCATTTGCGCAGTGTATCCAACCGAGGAACCCATTTATGTCGATGATAGCCAACAAATAACTCGTCACCTCCATCGCCGCCGATGGCAACCGTGACATGTTTTTTAAATAGTTTGGAAATGAGATACGTGGACAAAGCCGACGCATCGCCAAACGGTTCGTCATATATTTGTGTAATATCATTTGCATTTTCCAATACGGCATCTGGATCGACGAACAACGTTGTGTGATCCGTTTTTAGATGCTGCGCTATTGCCTCCGCATGCTTCGATTCATCCCACGGAGAATTTTTAAAACCGACCGTAAACGTTTTTATCGGCTGCGTACTCCGAGCTTGCATTAAAGCCACCATCAACGAAGAGTCAATTCCCCCGGACAAAAATGCCCCCACGGGAACATCGGCCAACGTACGATCATATACGGATTGCCTCAACAGACGTTCCAATGCATCCACGCATTCATTTTCGGGTAAAACTACTCTCTGTCGATCTTCCAGCGTATTGTTTAGATCAAAGTATACAGTTTCTTTTATACCAGTGGTAGTAACCATCAGATGGTGCCCCGGGAATAATTTTCGTGCACCTTTGTAAATTGAGTAAGGGCAAGGAATATAATTGAGGCATAAGTAAAGATCCAGAGCTGTTTCATCCACCGTTCGATCAAAATCCGGCATTGGTAATAGGGCTTTCAATTCGGAACCAAACGCGAAATATTGTCCATCAACAAAGCTGTAATAAAGCGGTTTTTCTCCAAAACGATCGCGTGCAACGTACAAAATTTTCTCCCGCGCATCGTAAAATGCAAACGCAAACATACCGTTAATCAATGGCAATGTTTTTGATACACCCAATTGAATGCACAGCTGCAATAAAACTTCCGTATCGTTGTGCGCTTCGCAAGCAATTCCTTGATTTTTTAGATATTGAGCTAACGTTTTGTAATTGTAAATTTCACCGTTAAAAACGAGTACATAGCGTCCATCTTCTGAGCACATGGGCTGATGACCACGAGCACTTAAATCTATAATAGCTAAACGCCGTTGCCCTAGGCCGATCGACTCTTTGAGCCAAATGCCTTGGTCGTCTGGGCCCCGGTGTGCCAATGACCGAGTCATTGCGGTAACGGTTGTTGCCAAATCATCAACATCCGACTTAAATCGCCACAAACCCGTTACACCACACATGGAATGGAATTTTTGCAAAACAATGCGCAAACACAACTTAAATTATTCTTTTTTGTAAGCTATTGCACACCAATTAACATCCGGATCCGTTGAGAAAGAGACGTTGTGTAACCCACAGCGCATCATCATTTGAATGATGTCAGCTTTTGAAAAACGTTTTTCAAGACATGTTCCAAAACGGTCCAACGCGCAATTTCTCATGTTGTAAAACGACCCACCACGATGCGCACTTAAGGGAATATGCTTCACGTTAAAACTACATTTCTCCAGTATTTGAGCAAATTTCGCCAACGGCCAATAAACCAATAAGGCGATGCTATCCGTAACACACCTTTTTAGGAGGTGTGGCAAGTGACAAATGCATTTTCTCAGCAAATCACTGCACTGCCAAACAAAACGAAACCACCACGGCCTATTTTCAAAATTGTAGTACATGTAAACTAAAAATGGGGCACCCGGTTTCAATTTATCAACACAGATTTGCATGGCTTGTTCGGTGTTCGGAATGTGGTGCAAAACCCCTAAACAATAACCAAAATCTTGACTGTTATCCGCCAAAGGCATGTTGTCAATCGTCGTATTATGAAAAGCTATATTTGAAAAATTTTTCAATTTTTGCTTCGCGATTTCCAAAGCCGACGAAGGCTCTATACAGTTTAATTTTCCAACTTTGGGAGCCGCATACAAAGCCCAACGGCCATTGCCACATCCCGCATCAAATCCTTCTGCATTTCGATCAATTTTTTCCCAAGGGAAAATACTAAAATATTGGTTAAATTCTTTCTCTAAATCGTATTGAGGTCGCGTATCGTTTGTAAAATCGCACCATTCTCTCCCAAAGTGTTCAATAACCCTCTGGTCTCGATTGTCGATTGTCGATTGTCGATTGTCGATTGTCGATTGTCGATTGTCGATTGTCGATTGTCGATTGTCGATTGCTCATGGAAATCATAGATTTTGCACATATCCCGTTGTTGTCAAAACAAAAACGACATTTTGTCGACCATGCATTTTAACCCCTCTTCTAGGTTGACAGTTGGATACCACCCCAGTAAACGTCCCGCTTTTTCGGTATTGGCAAACGTATGCATCATGTCGGATGCGTTGAAGGGATGATGTTCAAGAACAGCTTTTTTATTCAAATAATATTCCAATAAACTTATCATTTCATGGATCGTGTGCGGACGTTCGTTGCCGAGGTTAATGATTTCATAACCCAGCGGCTTACTGGCCAAAGCAATGCCGCGTGCGATGTCGTCTATAAACGTAAAATCTCGTGATTGCATTCCATCTCCGTTCAACGGCAATGCTCTACCGGCCGCGATGCATTTCATGAATTTGTCCGGGCTCATGTCGGGACGTCCATAGGGTCCGTACACGGTAAAACAACGCAAAATGGATACATCAATCCCATACAGATAATGATAGGTGTAACACAACATTTCGGCTGCTTTTTTGGAGGCTGCGTAGGGAGAAATCGGTTCATTGACCGGTAAAGTTTCCACGAACGGCATCGCTTGCCCTGCGTACAAAGAGGATGTGGATGTAAAGACCAATTTTTTGGTTTTGTGAACGCGCATGCATTCTAGTAAATTAAGCAATCCGAGTACATTGGTGCGAATGTAGATGTCGGGCGTTTCCAAACTTGCACGCACTCCGGCACGCGCCGCAATATTGTAGACGGCATCGAAGGTATGTTGATTAAATAAATCTTGTAAAAATACTTTATCCTCAATATCCGCTTTCACAAACGTAAAATTACCTTTTAAAGCTTCGAGGTTTTTTAGTCGAAAACGTTTCAACTGCGGATCGTAATAGTCATTTAAGTTATCAATTCCAATTACGGAGACATTATCGCACAGGAGAAGCTCGGTCACTTTCGATCCAATAAATCCAGCACAGCCTGTTACCAATACTTTCATGAACACGTATTTTGCACCGTTTGAAATATTGCGGCATTGACGGCGTGGATATCAAACTTTTTTTCAGCTAACTTGCGACTAGCTAATCCCATCGTATGTAATAATTCTGGCTGATGAATAATTTTTTCCATAGCGTTTAAAAGTGCTTCTGTACTGCGTGGTTGTATCTTAAAACCATTTTCACCATCGATAACGGTCTCTTTGCAACCTACACTGTCCGTCGTAATGACAGGCCGTCCGCAAGCCAACGCTTCCAACAATGCCCGCGGCACGCCTTCACGATAATAAGAAGGGTATACAAACACAGAACTCTGCCTCATTTGCTCAGCCATATGTGAACAGTAGCCTATGAATTCTATGATGTTTGCGCATAGCTTTAATTGTTCTTCCGTAATAGCCGATGGATTTGTATCAATATGACCTGCCAACACAAAACGTACGTTCGGGTACTTCGTTTTTAGCTGTTGTGCCGCTTCAACATAATGAAATACACCCTTTTCTTCAATCAAACGTGCAGCCATAAAAAACGTCAACGTTGCCGGAAGTGACTGCGGTGTAAACGCCTGCAGATCTACACCGGTCCCGTTAACGACCGACGAGCGTACGTCATCCACCAATCCATGCTGTATAAAAAACACCCTATCATCCTGATTCTGAAAAAACACGTGCGTAAAAGCTTTAAAGCTCAATTTATACAAATACATACAAATACGTTTAACGAACGCACGTTTGCCCCCAGGTTGCTCAATGAAGGCATATCCCAATCCCGATACCAATCCATAGATGTTCTTAATCTTTAACCAACGAGACACAAAGCCACCATAAATATTCGGTTTGACGTTGCCAAAAAACACAATATCTGGCTTTTCTCGTTTGAGTAAGGTATGTATGTGCAGTAGCGTTTTTAAATTATTTAATAAGCCAACCGATGTACCACTAAATGCATCCAATGGAACAAAATTTACGGTGGGCAGTTGCTTTTGCCAAATAGATATTTCCTTTGCGGGCAGCCCCACCGAAACGGATAGTCCCTTTTGCGAAAACTCTTGCATTAACACATGCCGTAAATTAATCGCTCCTGGGTTGAATAAAAATAATATCTTTTTCATGAATTTATTATGATCGTACATGCTTAAATAAATATAGCCAATTGTCTAGACTGTATTAAATTCTGAAAAACATATTCGCATATGTTGATGAAATTATATCAAGGGTAGCTTTGATGATTGGTAATTTTTAATCAAAAGATAGCGACCACATATTTCATTAAACTGCATAAGGTTTAATTTCTAACGTGGTCCATTCGACGAATAACCACTCCAAATGTTAAATTTTAAATCCTTATGATATTAGAATGCTTACATACATCTTTTCCGGAGCAAATCCATAGAGCACACCCCTACGTTAAGGGTTTTTGTGCTTATCTAAGGAAGGAGCTTTTGCGTAATACAATAATCCCAACAACACCAGCCAAACGGGAATAAATGCTTCACTGTGCCTATTTAAATTAAGATAATTGAAAGCCTCACATCCTGTTATAGTATAAGCCAGTAGAAAGACGAGCAACATTACAATTTGCTGTATTTGTTCTCTCCTAAAATATTTTCTGTTTTTTATACATAAGTACATGATATATAACATCATCGTTAGGAAGAAAATATTTGTTTTTACGGCATATATCCACCCCAATTTGGAACCCTGGGGTGCTTTGTGAAAAAACTGCTCGGAATTGGTAATCATCGGAGCAAACCAGGCATTGCCAATCCTTTTCAAAGAGCTACCATTATCAGGAATGTAACTGTTCCCCAACGACCTGAACCACAACGGACCCCTATTTAATATTTTTGCCTTAAAAAAGTATTCCAAATGCCCTTTTGCATGAAACCAATGGAATAATACCCCACTTATAAAGATTAACAGGAACACATTTTTGGGGAACTTAAGAAGGATAAAAGAACATAGCAGGCAGCAGACAAAAGAACCATAATAGTGTTTTTGGGCAAGAAAACATAACGTCAAACTTCCCAATATCCCAAAAAGATTTCGCTTGACCAACATCCATAAAAATAAAGATTGTGCAAATAGACAAAAAGTTGAGGTTAGAGGGAGTGGGCAGGACAGAAAAAATCTTGGCGCTACTAGCCAAAAAGTGTAAAAACAAATACGCGTAAAACGTTGCGATGCACCCAAAAATTGCAACGCCTGATAAAAGAAAAACAACCCCCACAAAGATAAACTGATCATTAACAACCCTGTACTAAACAGACTTAGATAAAAATGATCTCCAAAGAAGCTTCTTATCTTAGAGAAAAGCCATAGGTGTTGTAAATTCCCATACACCAGCCTAGTGACTTGCCCAATTACGTCTTTCAAAGTAACGGAAAAATAATCCATCTTGTATTGAGAATGAAACTTAGCAAGATCTTTTGGGTAATAATAGCCTTCGTGATCCAATGCAATATGAAATAAGTCATAGTTCCTCCATACATACATGTGATAGACTAAAGAAAAAAGTTGTATAAAAACCGTCAAATAAACAAATATCCAAAACCATCGTTGCTGCGTTTTTTTACAAACAAAAACTAGTGTCGCAAGACATGTTATAACACATACAACTGTTGCCAATAAAACGCTCATCTATATTTCCTTACGTAAACTCAACGGAAGCAGCCAATATAAATATGGATTCCCTGTTATTGATCCCATAAAACAGTTTTGGAGAAAAATTAAAATAAAAAAAGAAAGAAATAGAAATGTTCTTGGAGAAAGTTGCTGTCTTTTACACAAAAAACCAAAGCAAACAATAACAGGTAAAAAGAATAGAAGTATGCCTACTAGGCCTAAAGTAGATAATATTTCAAAAAAAATATTATGTGGACTAGTGCGAGAATTTTCAAAACCTATACCGAATTGGGGCCTCATTGACCAAACATAAAAAGATTGCAATAGCATAATTTGTCTCGGAGAACTAAAAATAGGATTCTTAATGGACTCATCCATATAAACAGGGGGAAATATCCATTGCCTCATCGATAAATAATTAGATTTTATTTGTTCCTGACTTAATGCAAAACTACTCGCATATTTTATTGTTCTTTTGGTAAATGCTTTATTCTTGCAAATCCATAAAGAACAGATAATGAAACAACACAAAGCAACTATTTTCAATATCTTGTTATTCCTTATAAATATAAAAAATGTACTCAGATATATGGCCAAAGTTAACAGAAAAAATAAATTCGATTGCCTATAATGTACCTGCCAATTTTCCCACAAAGATAAAAAACAAGATAGAACTAGATTAACTTTTAAAAAACGAAATTTTGCTTTCTCAAAATATAAAAATGCAAATATTGCAAAAATGTAACATTGTTTTAGTACCAATCCATTCAGATAAGTTATTTGCTGATCATCATAAAGGTAGTAACATTTAAAGCCATGTAAAAGCAAGTAACAAATTATGAACACCTGCGAACAACATATAAGAATATACCACTTTTTTAAAAACTTTTTATCGGCAAAATTCACAATAAAAAAAGCTACCATTAGAGTAAAAAACAATGTAAACAAACGTAACCCTGCAGAACTTCTCCTCCATACCTCATTCTCGCCCAAATGATAATTATAATAACAATAACAACAATCCGGGGTTAACCAATAATTAAACAAGATGTAAATACCAAATACTACGTATAAACCTAAGCATATGTTGGCTTCCTTATTATTTTTAATAATATGACTTTGGTTGCACGTTTTGCTAATAACAAGATACGCCATAGCACAAATAAATAAAGTAAAACAAAAAATCGTCACTTTACCTAATAACACAAGCCCCCAAGGCAACTTTGAAAAAATGGAAGGCCATGCCACAATTCCGATACATAGGGTAGGAAGAAAAAATAAGCCCCACGTAGATAATAAAAATCCCAATTCTCCAATCCGTAAAATAAACGACCTTATTTTTACATTTTCGTTATGGTTACACTTCATGATATGATAACAAATTTTACAAATCCACAATTACATCATTGCATCCCGGAATAGGGTAAGGCTGCAAAGGGTGTTTTCGCAAAACAACTTGATATAGGTTAGGGACATCGGAGGACCACATTTTGACAATATCGGATAAATGTTTTAAGGTCCAAGATCTAGCAAATGAATTTGTAAATGTAAAGAAAATTAATCGAATGTCCAGCCATAGGGAAGTGTGTTGTATGTATAGAAGCGCCAAACGGGATTTCCATGGACGTTCTATCTGTGCATATACAAGGTCCGGATTGGTGGCTCCTTCGAGAATTTCACCTTCATCCGAAAACACGATGGAAGCTAGATCGGTAATGCCCGGCTTAACGGTCAATATATCTTTTTCAACATCCGTATAACGATTGACCTCGATGGGAACTTGCGGTCTAGGCCCTACCCAATTCATATCTCCTTTGATAACATTAATAATTTGAGCTAACTCATCCACTTTAAATCGACGCACCCATTGACCTATGGGTGTAATCCGAGGATCATCGTTGGCAGTCGAATCTATTTTATACCTATGGGCATCGGCAACCATCGAACGCAATTTAATCATGTTAAAAAGTTTCCCATTCCTACCGACACGCGGTGCCACATAAAACGGATTCTTCCGATCGTACAGAAAAATCAGGAATGCAAACCATAAAACAATCGGTAAACAGACAACACCCGCCATCATATTACAAATCCATCCACAAATACGACGCATAAAAATCATAACATTGCTTTAACGTGTTGGCAAACTTGCTCCACCGTTGGGTAGTAAATTTTCTCAAGTGCTCTGCTCGTAGGTGCTGGTGCATCGACCAACGTAATTCTTTGAGGATTCTTTTTTAATAGCTTTAAATCCATAGTTTCAAGTGTTTTTGTAATAACTTCCGCAGTCAATCCACACGAAGCCCAACCACCATCGACCACCAATAAACGACCTGTTTTTTCAACCGAATGTCTAACAACATTGATTTTCAATGGATTCAATACACGCAAATCAATCACTTCACACCGAGTACCCTGTAGAGTCAATTGTTCTGCAGCTTGCATACATAAATGCGTACTATAACCTGCTCCTACTAGAGTTATGTGTTGCCCTTCTCGTATACACTTGGATTCTATATTATTTAAAGATAGTTCCTGTATTTCCGTCACAAGTGATGTTGTCTCATATAACCAACGATCATCTATATAAATAACTGGGTCATCACATAAAGTTGCGGCAATTAACAAATCATGTGCATCTTGTACAGAATAAGGCATTACAACTCTTAACCCAGGTATATGCATCAACCATGCATGAAGTGCTTGTGAATGTTGCGCGCCTTGCTCACCACCGCGATTGATAATTAAACGAGCTGTCAATGGAACATGAGACTGTCCTCCAAACATGTGTGACCATTTTGCAGCTTGATTGACCAATTGATCAAAAGCTAAAATTGCAAAATCCATTCTAGGGTGAACACAGACAGGACGCATTCCATTGAGAGCTGCCCCCACACACATACCTGTAACACCTAGCTCTGAAATGGGTGTGTCGATAATACGACCTTCTCCGTAAGTAACGTCTAAACCTATCATTGATGTACCAACGTACCAAGGACTCCATACACCTTGACCTATAACAAAAACATTATCATAATGCTTCAGTAAATAATCAAAACCCAAACGAATACTTTCGGCATAATTTAATAACATAATATTTTCAGTTCTTATATACCCAACGTAACAATTTGTCTTCGGTAGCATAAGGAGCCTGCAAAGCTATTTCCCAAGCACACTGAATACGCTTTCGTATTTCTTCTTTTAAAATATCAAAACCTTCCTCTGAAATTAATGCTTGTTCCAACATAGGCTTATAAAGACGCGTAACAGGATCACAGTGCTGTTTCCAAAACTCTAAATCTTCCGAACGTTTCAATCCTACATCCACATCTTCGAGATGTCCAACATGTCCTTTCCAACGATACGTCATCACTTCAACAAAGTAAGGAACGCATTTTGTGCGTATTTTACCGATGATTAGTTTTAGTTTACGATAGAGTAATGTTACATCATTTCCATCCAATTGTATATGGTTAATGTTATGTGCCTGAGCAAAACGTACGGTACTAGAAGCTGTTTGCCGTTGAAGTATGTGTAAATGGCTTGCAAACAGATTATTTTCGCACACAAAACAAACTGGCAACTGCATTTTTGCAGCTAGATTAAAGGTCTCGTGCATGACCCCTTCTTCAGTGGCGCCATCACCAAAAAAAGCAACGGCAACCGAAGACATATTGCGCATTTTCATTGCTAAAGCAGCACCCGCAGCAATCGGTATCGTAGCACCCACAATGGGAACAGATCCGCCAAAACCTTTCGATTCTTTAATTAAATGCTGAGACCCCCCCATACCTTTAGAACATCCAGATTCCTTACCTAAAATTTCACTTATCAAGTCTTCAATATCGTCTGTCATTGCTAAATAATGGTTATGGGAACGGTGAGTTCCGTAAACGCGATCTGATTTTGTTAGACACTCTGACAAAGCAACCGGCGCTGCCTCTTGCCCAACAGCCAGGTGGCATGGACACTTAATATCTCCACTACCAACCTTTTGGGCAATCCATTCTTCTGTTTCACGGATTATTAACATTTTATGCAAAAGCCGGAACAATGCATTACTTGATAGGCCACTGATATCTGAATAATGCATAGTTATCTATAAAAACCTACTTATTGTTTCACAAATATAATCCACTTCATCGTCGGTAACGGACGTATTCAATGGGAGAATGAGACAGCGTTTGAATAACAATTCAGTCCGAGGCAAGTGAGAAATGTCAAAATGCATATCCTTTACCAATGCCTTAATTTGATGTAAGGCGCATCCTCCCCATTGGATGATTGTCTCGATACCACGTTCTCTAAGGAAATCTCTCAACGCATCTCTATTCTCGGCTTCAATCTCAAAATTTTGGTAAATATCAAAATGCTTGGCATCAACGTTGGGAGCCGGTGGCAAAGTAACCTCGGGTATTGAAGCTAACCGATTGTAGTATCGTTGCGCAATTTCACGACGACGTTGCATCGTCTGTGGGTAATGTTTAAATTTGGCCAACAAAACGGCCGCCTGCACATTATCTAAACGAGAATTAATACCCCACATACAAACTTGATTTGTTTTGGGATCGCGTCCATGATCTCGCATGCATACAATTGCTTGATAAATAGCCGGATCGTCGGTTAAAACAATACCACCATCGCCAAAGCAACCTAAAACCTTTGCTGGATAAAAACTGATGGATCCCGTTTTCCCCCATGTACCCGCGCACCGATTTAAGTATTTGGATCCCAAAGCTTGAGCCGCATCCTCTAAAATCACCAAATGATACTTGTCGGCAATCGTTTGCAAACGATCCATTTCGCACGTACGACCGTTCAATTGAGTTGGTATAATGGCTTTCGTTTTCTGGGTAATTGCAGCTTCCACCTTGCTGACATCCATCAAATGATCGTCGCCGCAATCCACTAAGACCGGAATGGCTCCCAACCAGCTTGCCGCCGTGGCCGTTGCAATAAAGGTATGTGAGGCCATAATTACTTCATCACCTCTGCCAATCCCGCATGCCTTCAGCATTAAAATAAGACTGTCGGTTCCATTCCCTACACCGATGGCGTATTTTGCACCCGTAAAATCGGCAATTGCTTGCTCAAAATCTTTGAGCTCATCTTGCATAATGAAAGCTCCCTTATTTAAAACAGATTGCAATGCCCGATCGACGTCGACTTTAAATTCGTTGTACAGAAAATCGTAGCGAAAATAAGGAATTTCCATATTATTTTTGCACTTTAGGACCTTTGGCACAAAAGACAAACTTAAAAGCATATTTTTTAAGAAAAGGGAATACGTCATCCAGCCTATCCACCCACTTTGCCGTGTAAGCTTCTCCAATTAAGTACTTTAAAAACGGTCCCATAAATGCAAACGTACCGCAGTATTCGATTTCAAACGACTGAAAACGAGATCGTATCTTATCCAGCGTCGGTTTTTTAGGTACCCCTGTAACGGTTTGTTTAGTGGTGTAATGAAACCAGTAATTGAGCTGACGCTTTAAGTTGAATAAGGGGTTATATCCGTAGGTATCTACTGCGATAAAGGCACCATCCGGTTTGAGCCAACGGCATATTTTTTCCAGCACGACATCGAGATTTAAATACGATAAGCTCCCCGACATGCAAATCATGTCGAAAAATTCATCTTTAAACTGGCACTGTTCTGAATCACCTACTTCAAAGCGGAGATTTGAGAGCTGTCTTTTTTTTAATTCCCTGACGGCAACCTGAATGCTTTCTGCTGAATAATCAACACCCAATACGGTCCCATGAATCAGTTCTGCAATACGGAAGGTAAATTCTCCCATGCCACAACAAAGGTCAAGTACTTGGATGGGTCTCGGTAGTAAAGATCCGCAGCGGTGTATCATCGTCTCGTAGATACGGTACGGTTTTTGCAAGTATTTTGGGAAAGCACCCATGGAAAAACGACAACTGCCTATATTTTTCAAAGATTGCTTTTGATACCAAACTTTTTCGTCATTTTTTTCACTGTCCGACAATTGCATATGATATTGTTTACATAGACTGCTTCTCACCATGGCAACACTAAATAGACTTTTTTAGAAGTCGATCCTATGGCTTCCTAATTTTACACACCACAATAAAAAAGTAGGTTAGCAAACAAATCAACTGATATCCCTCCACAATTTTTAAAACTTTTAGCTTGAAAAAAATTTTTTCTAACGCTAACATTATTAAAATGCTCCTGGTGATAGATGAAAAGCTATGGGCAGTTTTATCAAAAATAATAATTCTAATATGAGAAAATCGAGGTTTTTATGAAAAGGTTCTTACTTCCTCTCGTCGGATTTCTACTCGGCAATCTAAGTGTTTTTGCAGGTGAAGCCGACTTAATCGTTCCGAACATCAGACAGGCGAGTCCAGGCAACTATACGCTTTTGCTCGTGGGTCTCTTCATTTCTGTCGTCGGTGTCATTTTTGGGTTCCTTGAATTTTCAAAAATTCAAAAATTGGAAGTTCACAAAAAAATGGCAGATGTCGGAAACACCATCTTTGAAACCTGCAAGACGTACCTCATTCAACAAGGTAAGTTCCTTGTTCTTTTGGAAATTTTAATTGGGCTGTGCATTGCATTCTACTTTGGTTACCTGCAAAAAATGGAGACCACCAATGTAGCCATCATTTTAGCCTGGTCTGTGATCGGTATTATGGGATCCTACTTTGTTGCGTGGTTCGGTATTCGCATGAACACTTTGGCCAACGCACGCACGGCATTTGCTTCACTCAAAGGAGATCCTTTAAATTTACTTAATATCCCACTTAAAGCGGGTATGAGTATCGGAGTTTTACTCGTTTCAGTAGAATTGATTATGATGCTAACGATTCTACTTTTTGTTCCCGGGCATATTGCGGGCGCCTGTTTTGTCGGTTTTGCCATCGGAGAAAGTTTAGGCGCTTCTGCATTGCGCGTTGCGGGAGGTATTTTCACAAAAATAGCCGATATTGGTTCCGACTTAATGAAAATCCAATTTAAAATTAAGGAAGATGATCCCAGAAATCCAGGTGTTATCGCCGACTGCACCGGAGATAACGCAGGAGATTCCATTGGACCTACGGCGGATGGATTTGAAACTTACGGTGTAACGGGTGTTGCCTTGGTAAGTTTCATTTTATTGGGTGTAAACCTTGAACATCAGGTACAATTGCTCACCTGGATCTTCACCATGCGATTTTTAATGATTGCCACTTCCGTCATTGCCTATTGGATTAACGGGTCCATCTCTAAATCGTACGCCCAAAATACAAAAAAATTTGACTGCGAAAAACCGCTCACAAATCTTGTCTGGTTGACATCCGTTCTGTCCATTGTAATGACATTTGGCGTCAGTTACTTCTTGCTCAATCAATTGGAGAACAATTTGTGGCTTACGCTCTCTTTGATTATTTCGTGTGGGACTTTGGGATCTGCCCTTATCCCAGAATTTACGAAGATATTTACTTCTCCAAAGGCTAAACATACGGAAGAAGTGGTAACCGCATCCCGCGAGGGTGGATCATCGTTAACGATTTTGTCAGGCCTTGTGTCGGGTAATTTTTCTGCATTTTGGACAGGTATGGTCATCGTATTTCTCATGGGCTTGGCTTATTTTGCAAGCACGTTTATTCCGGAGGCTGCCATGATTTATCCGTCTGTATTTGCTTTTGGATTGGTTGCATTCGGATTTTTGGGTATGGGCCCCGTTACCATTGCCGTTGATTCCTACGGCCCGGTTACGGATAATGCGCAATCGATCTACGAATTGTCTCTCATTGAAGAAACTCCCAATGTCGTGGAAGAAATTCAAAAAGAGTATGGATTTAAACCCAATTTCGACATCGCCAAAGATTATCTTGAAGCCAATGATGGTGCAGGAAATACGTTTAAAGCAACCTCAAAACCGGTTCTCATCGGTACGGCGGTTGTCGGTGCAACCACCATGATTTTTTCTTTAATCTTGGTCATTAAAAATACACTCGGTATCCAACCGGAAACGGTACTCAACGTGCTCAATCCTTACACGATTCTCGGATTGCTTACGGGAGGCGCCGTTATCTATTGGTTTTCTGGCGCTTCGTTGCAAGCCGTTACTACGGGAGCCTACAGGGCAGTTGAATTTATCAAAAATCACATAAAATTAGGTGAAAAAGATGAAAAATCTGCCAATCTAGCAAACTCAAAAGAAGTTGTTAAAATCTGTACGCAGTATGCCCAAAAGGGTATGGGGAATATTTTTGTCGCCCTGTTTGCATTTGCATTGTCATTTGCTTGCCTGTCAGCGCCTGTTATCAATAACGACTCTGTATCGTTTTTCGTGAGCTATTTAATTGGCATTGCACTCTTTGGACTCTTTCAGGCGTTATTTATGTCCAATGCAGGTAGTTGCTGGGACAATGCGAAGAAAATTGTTGAATGCGATTTGAAAGAAAAAGGAACGGACCTTCACGCCGCAACTGTGGTCGGCGATACGGTCGGGGATCCATTCAAAGATACTTCGTCCGTTGCCATGAACCCCATTATTAAATTCACGACGCTGTTTGGCCTTTTGGCAATGGAAATCGCCATTAGCGAATCCTTTAAGGATATGGCCTCCACAGCTGGCTGGATCTTACTTGGCGTAGCACTTGTATTTGTTTATCGCTCATTCTACGCCATGAGAATTCCTCAAAAAGGCAAGGAAAAGTAATGGATAGAATATTAAAAGACCACACTGCACATCCTTAGCTTGGATGTGTGGGTGTATAAGGTTTATAGATACGCCCATATAATTGGCAAAATCATTTTGCAAGTGTTGTTGGTCAATTGCTTCGTAAAATCATTAAATGACTATTTAAAAAATAATATAACTTCGGAAGACCAATCGACATTATGATTGGACGAGATGAGGTGTTTGCCCCGCAAAGAAGCTTCGGAGGGTGATAATTGCTCTCTTACGAGCAGAAAAATATCAGACAATCCATTTTCATGGAGTTCATCCGCATCAAATTCGCAGAAACAAATTTTATCAGGATTATGGTCCATGGCCGTATATCCTGTAACATCTTTTCCAGTTAAAGTAGCCGTAAAAATTGCACGCAAATTGCCGAGATGTAGGCACTGATCTTTTTGTAAAAAAGGTGGGAAATAGCCGTAATGCTCCTTGTAAGCCAATAATCCTTGGCGATAACGTAAACATTGAACCTGCGTTTTCAACGTCAGTGCACGATTTTTTAAATGCGTCCCGACTGGAAAAACAAATCCCATGAAGGCCATCATAATTGTTAGCACAATTATCACTTCGATCAATGTAAAAGCTTGTCGATGGTGAATCATACCAAAAGTTATCAAAAAGAAAGTAGCGCTCGCAGACTTTCAATTAACAACCATAATCCCAAAATGGAACTTAGAAAAATGGATATTAACTTTAATACCCATCGCATATTTTCACGTCCACGTGACTCATATTTACCGAGACGAATTGTCTGCAAAGGTTCAAATGTTCGATCGGTTGAATATTTTGTGGGACAAGCATCGAAACAGCCAATATCTTTGCTCTTTTTTGAGCAACCCAAACGCCTAAATAGACCTAACCGCATAGAGGAAACTGCACGTTGCACAAAATTCTTTCCAAACAAGGATTCAAAATAGCATTGTCCGTTGCAATAATGTAACGTTGTCCCAGGTTGCTATGATCTTGCTCCACGATACAATCGGCTAATTTTTTCTGTGTGCTTTCTCTGACTTTGTTGGCGTTGAACAATAAGACAACTCCCTGGCAAAATCGTTGTAGTAAGCCTTTGCGGCGAATGATGGTGCCTCCATAAATAAGTTGCTCGTAGCCAAATAAAATTGCTTCAAGAATTTCTTGAGGAATTTCGTCACAACGGACAATAAGGCATTTGCCAAACATATTCGAATGAGCCACAAAACGCGCAATGCTTTGTGCAAAATCAAATGTTGTATTTTTCAATAACAAAGAAGAGGCTATCGGCTTCATTTGTTCCAAAAAACGCATTTGTATTGAATTTAACGATTGAACTCTGCAAATGGTTTTGTCGACTACGCAATCCCGAAATTCTTTGGGGACTTCCGCCAACCAATCCAGACTTTTATTCCAGACATCTTCCGAATAAACACCTTCCAAAGAATAGTGCGACTCCATTTGAAAAATTTTTGTTTCGATATGCAACGAAGTGGCCAACAGTAGCCAACAGTCCAGCAAACGATCACAGGCAGAAGGTGGTAACAAAAATGAAACCTCACGGTTACTTGTTTTGAAAAGGTGTTGATATTTATTTAAAGCCTCCTTTAAGTTATAAAAAATATCTTTGTAGATACTAATATTAGTTATGGGTAAAATGTGACGATCGACTTGAATAGACGGCCAATGCGTTCGAATATACTGTTCTGTTAAAAATGCATTTAACTTCCAAAGCTGCAAACCAAATAAAATAACTTGGTCAAAAGGTTCCTCTTTAAGCAGCCGCACCAGCGGCCCAATCTTGTCCTGCTGGCCTGGACTGTAAGGATCCTGGAAAGAGGGAATCGCTAACACTATTCGGCAACCGGCATTCTTTTTTGACATTCTTTAACCACTTCTCGTTTTTTTCCTTTGTCACATTTTACGTGTGCACAACTGCCCACGTAAGTTACAATGAGCATTTATACTTTGCAAGTCATAAGCAATATAAAAATATCCCTTTTACCCATCAAGGCAAAATTTAAGATGACCCAGCATATTGAAAGTTACAGTGTACGTACGAACCTTGTTTGCCTGAATTACTTTGTGAGTAACGGCTTACTGTAACATTGATTCCTCTTTCTATTATATTTATATAAAGATTAAACTGGACGGATTTTTGTGCAAAGTGAAGTATAAATACAGAGGTATCATGGAAGTTTTGAATAAAGTATACTATCCAGAAGACATTGAAAAAAAATGGAGTCAACGTTGGGAGGATGCACAATGTTTCTGCGCCAAATTCAATCATAAACCCGCTTTCAGCATTCTCATGCCACCTCCCAATGTAACAGGTATTCTGCACATGGGACACACACTCAACAACGTTATCCAGGATATTCTGTGTCGTTGGGCTCGTATCCAAGGTAAAGAAGTCTTATGGATACCGGGAACCGATCATGCGGGCATTGCAACCCAAAGCAAAGTTGAAAAAGAATTGAATAAGGAGGGATTGTCTGCAAAAACTCTAGGGAGAGAAGCTTTCGTGCGTCGCGTACAAAATTGGAGAAATAAGCACGGCCACATTATTTGTGATCAACTTAAATCTTTAGGTGTCTCTTGCGATTGGTCTAGAGAAACCTACACATTAGATCCCCAATATTCTTGTGGAGTACTCACCGCTTTTGTACGTCTTTATGAATCTGGGTACATTTACAAAGGCAAACGTCTTGTCCATTGGTGTCCGGTGTCCCAAACGGCACTCAGCGATGAAGAAGTTATCATGAAAATCATTCCCGGGAAATTGTATACGTTTCTCTACAAAATAGTTGAGAAAGAAGACACTTTCATACCTATTGTAACCACACGTCCGGAAACCATCATGGGAGATGTTGCCGTGGCCGTTCATCCCGAAGATCCACGCTATCAACACCTTGTAGGACTTCATTGTCAATGTCCATTTGCCGACAGAACAATTCCCATTATTGCCGATAAAGCCGTTGAAAAAGACTTTGGAACAGGTGCGCTAAAAATAACGCCTGCTCACAGTTCTATTGATTTTGAAGTGGGTAAGCGCCATGAATTACCGCTCATAAATATTTTTAATCCAGACGCAACGCTTAATGAGCGAGGTGCGCCTTTTCAAGGCATGGATCGCTTTCAGGCGCAGGAAGCCGTCGTTGAGGCATTAAAATCCAAAGGATTATTGCAAAAGATTGAAGATTGTGAACATTCAGTCGGCCATTCAGAACGCAGCCATGTCCCCGTTGAACCGTATCTTTCGGAACAATGGTTTTTGCGCTATCCAAAAGTTAAGGAAGCACAACAGTGCGTTGAAGAAGGATCCATTAATTTTTGGCCCAAGCGTTGGATAAAAACTTACCAACATTGGCTCAACAATATTCAAGATTGGTGTATCAGTCGACAACTGTGGTGGGGGCATCGCATCCCCGTTTGGTATCATAAAAAAGATCCTCAAAACGTGCATGTGTCCGTCGAAGGTCCTCAAGATCCGGAAAATTGGAATCAGGATCCCGACGTACTGGACACATGGTTTTCGGCTTGGTTATGGCCTTTCTGTACGGCGGGTTGGCCCAATAAAGAAGCCTTTAAAACAAACTATTTTGATCGTTTTTTCCCAAGCCACACACTGGTTTCTGGACCCGATATTTTATTTTTTTGGATCACAAGAATGATCATCGCGTCTCTGGAATTGCTGGAAGATCGCCCCATGTCACAACGTATACCTTTTCAAAATATCTACTTGACCGGAATTGTACGCGATTCCATAGGACGTAAAATGTCTAAAAGTCTGGGCAATTCCCCGGATCCTATCGATCTAATACATACGTACGGAGCCGATGGTGTGCGCATTGGCTTACTTTCAATTGCCCCTCAAGGTCAAGACATACGTTTTGACGCACATTTCTTAACACAAGGTCGCAATTTCTGTACAAAACTTTGGAATGCGTGTCGTTTTAGGCAAATGCAGGACGAGTGCATCTTGTATTCAAATTTACAAGATTTTATCGCCGCATTGAATCAAAGACCGTTGTCTTTGTACGATCAACATCTGCTCATCCGATTGCATTCAACCCTACAAATGTTCGAAACTTATTTGAAAACATTCGAATTCAATGCGGCCATTAAACGGGTGCAACAATTTTTTAAAAATGAATTCTGCGACTGGTATTTGGAGGTCCTAAAGTACATGCGTGAACAAGCGATTGGCAATCCGCTTGCCGTTCAAGATTTATGCTTACGTCAAGTCCTTATTATGCTATCTCCTTTCGCACCTTTCATTGCGGAGGAATTATGGGAACAATTGCAGTTCGGCAAAGGATTCATTCACGAAGCTGGTTGGGACCTCGCACCACTGCAAAACTTTATACACCAATATTGCTCTCAGAATCTCAAACAAATTGAAACGATTGAAGTTTTGCGAGGTGTTGTAGGTGCTTTACGTTCTCTCAAGGCAGAATGCAAATTAAGTGCTTGCAAGCAAATTACGCTTTACGCTTGTTTACATGAAATATATGCAGAGACATTCAAACCGCATTGGAAACTTATTCAACGATTGGTTGGATTTCAAAATATTGAGTATTGCGATGCCTCTTCTTTTCCAATCACATCTGCGGCTACCATTACAACCTCATGGGGGACTTTTGCCTTGTTGACGGAACAAAGTATCCATAATTCTCACGACGAACGGCAACGTATTCAGAAGGATATTCGTGCACTTTCTGCACATATCGCCTCGGCAGAACGCAAGCTCAACAACGAAAATTTTATCAATCACGCACCTCAAGAAATAATTGAAGGTGTAAAAAATTTGCTAAAAGATAACCTACGCAAACGTGAAGATCTTCAAAAGCTGTTGAAGTGAGCGTTCGTTAAGATTTGGCTAGTTTTTCAAAGACAATATCTTTGAAAAATGTTATCAGCATCTCTAAGAATACGTTCTTGAAGGGTATTGAGAAATGCAACTGTAGGTTACGCAGACGAACAGGTAGGTAGCGGTTAGGTGTAGCGTGACAAATACAACCATACCATGCACGATCGATGGTCGTTGGAGGTAAAGGTTTTATTGCCGCGTGATTTGTAACAAATAAAAAAACAGGGGCCTTTCGGCCCCACCTAAAGATAACAAAATGATGTAAAATGATTTGTTAGTCTGTAGATAGGACCTTGTGCTTTTCTTTTCGTTCAAAAATTTTTATCGAAAATTTTATTTTACCGATCATGCGTTAAAATCTTTAAGTCCTATCAAGCACACAGCATCGATGGTCTTTGACAAGTTCGAAGGATCCAGAAGTCTTAAGGATGGATCGCAGTCACAAATGTTAGTGCTTGTTTTATTTAACGCAAAGTTTACTCATATTAGCAAAGCTGATTTTTCCACAGAATGTACCGTTTGGAGGTCGATGAATTCATAATATGCAGGTGTAAAAGCGCATATATTGTAATTTAGATTCAAATGGAGTTTATTTTGTTAAAATTTTCTCATGAACCTAGAAGACGTATTCTCCTAAAATGCCATTGAATTTAACAAAAACGTATAAGGCGAGGGGGCTGAACACAGCGGGACCGAACTATTGCAGATGAAGTGTTTATGATTAGACCATCGACATTGGCCAAGATCTTACAAGATCAAAAAACGATACTTCCTTTTTGTAACATTCTTCCATCACTCTCTTCTTACAAATTTATAAAAACGCAGTTGACTCCCACGGCCTTTTTCATTGTGTTGATGGTGGCAAGGTTTGGCGAGATAGCTCAGTCGGTAGAGCAGAGGACTGAAAATCCTTGTGTCGGCGGTTCGATTCCGCCTCTTGCCACCATTATTTGCAAAGGGTTCAGCGGTTTTTGAGCCCTTTTCATTTCGCCCTGTCTATGTAAAATTACGTGCCTAAAAAATGTCCGGAGCCAAGGAAAACAAGATACACAGAGATTTTTGCCCTGTAAAATCTCTTTATTAGCAAAGCGTGTTATAGACGACGTTGTTTTGGATTACCTAAAATCATACCGTGCTGCTTCTTTAATTTCATAATAACGTATCATTTAAAATGTTTTCGCCTTATTATCTCCCAAATCGCAGCGGTCACATTTTTCGTGCCGCCTAAGGATCTGATACGTTTCCTAAGCCCATCGCCGCTTCCTTGTAGCGCACGTCGGTTAAAATCCTGGAGACCGCTCTTTGGATGTGGATATTAAAAGTACATCGAAGACTCCCATGTTTCCTTAAATGTAAAAAGAGATGTTTGCTGCTTTTCTCGATTTTTCGCCGTTGAAGAAATTTTTTCAATCTGAGCGACTTAATATTGTTGCATGAGCAATGGGATAAACGGATTATGAAACGATGGCAGGTCGCAATGTGTATCGTTAATGCGATGGATAAGCATTATTGCTTACCCAAAATGCGTTTTTTTACGGGAAAACAAAATGCTGCCTCGGTCGAACACATCCTCTATGAGTTCAAGGCTTAATCGGGCTTCTTTCTGTGGTACATCTCAATAACTTAATTTCCTTAAATTTTTCTATTTTAAGCATTTACTTTTTTTCCAAATGGATGTGAATAGGAATTGCATTTTGCGGTAGCACGTTCGCTTTGTAATTAAATATGAAGAGGAAAGTCCGGACACCGTAGGGCAAGATTCCTTACGAAAGTAAGGGGCAAAAGAGGCAAATCTTTTGTACGGAAAGTGTCGCAGAAAATAAACCGCCGCTCGTCGGTAAGGGTGAAAAGGAGGTGTAAGAGACCACCGCATTGTTAGCGATGACAATGGCAGGACAAACCCAATCGGGTGCAAGACAAAATAGGAAGCTGGGTGACCCGTCCAAGAGCTTCGGGTTTGTCGCATTCGCAAGAAAACAATTGCAAAATTGTTAGATAAATGAACGTGGCATTGTTTAACAATGTACAGAATCCGGCTTACATACCGCAGCCTATTCAGAAAACTTGAGTTTTCTGAATAGGTTTATGCAAGTAGCTTACAGCAGAAGACAGGCCGCACTACGCTTCACGTTTGTTTTATTTTGTTCAAGTAACGAATTGATCGCCTGTACGTAAAGTAATGCGTCAAATTTCTTTAAAAAATTATAATCTTCTTCATCAATACACGATTTCATTATTTCTGCAATCGTGTATTGAGATACATATAAATAATTTAAGACACAATGCAAAGCCTTTACGGTTTCCCACTTCACTTTGGATGTCAAGGTCACGTTCTTGCTTTCAATATATAAAATCTGGCTCAATATACAACAGCAATCGGCAAAGTCGCGGTCGTTGTGAAAACATAAGAAATGCATATCGCCTTCAATTTTTTTGCATAATTCCAGTGAAGAGATTTTATCATAATCATCCATCGCTTTGCCACTCGCTTGGTAAGGTCCATTTTTTAGCAAAACTCTTGCAATTTGGCAAAGACGTTCGAGGTTATTATCCACGATATCGGACAAAGGACCTGCATAACTTAAGTACGGAGAATTTAAAATAGATATAAGGGTAAGCAATACGCCCAATATAAAATTTTTATTCATGTATGTGTGTTTATTTAAATTGCATAAAATTGCAAGAAAAAAAGAATAAAAGTTTTATTTTAAAAAGTTTAGTTGATGTCGCTTTATATTAATATGAGTGTTTCTGATGTAAGCCATTCTACTTCTTCTAGTGCTGCTACCTCAACTGAGGTATTGCCACGTTTTATTGTAACCGGGGATTGCCCGACAATACTTGAAGGTCCAAACATCAATAACTACCAATTTCTTTCTCAAGTTAAAATAAGGGAAGTGGTAAACAGCTTTACCAATAGTTCAAACACGAATGTACGCAATATATGGGAAGCCTGTAAGGAAAAACTTGAAACCCAAGGTTACACAATGGCGTTTATTCAAAGTCAATCTTACGCTTTTAAAAGTGAGGATACAATAAGGGCTATGCTTGATGGCAATAATAGAATTTATATTGGCATTCCTTCTACAGAAAGCGAAGGAAATATTGTAAGATTGGTTTTTAACGGTCAAACCTTGACAACAAGTTCCGATATTGCACCCAACAATATTACAAAAGAAACCCATAAGCTTGCCCACGTTGTTTCTTTTCTATCATCAGGGATAGCAAGTTCCCAAGATTGGGATGCACGCAAACAAGACTGGGCCAAATTTTTCAAAGAGTCTCGCATGGAACCTATTTATATTGCTTTACAAAATGAAAATCGGTCCATCGACGAGATTCACGACAGCTTTAAAAAACTATTTACCAATACCGAGGAAGCGCGAAATCTTTTGGGCGTAATTCCTGGTAAAAATGAAGGAGAATACATCGGTGAATTTTATTTTTTCAATGAACATAATAATTATGAACTACTTACTTACCTTGATCATAATGTAGCTTTAACAGATTGTGACAAAGCTGTTTTAAATGCTATTGCGGTAGGGTTTAGTATTACATTTCAACCTTCTGGCTGTTGTTCTCGGTCTGAGTGTTGCCTTTTGCTGTAGTACTTTATAAAGCATTTCTTCACAAAAAAGTCGTCTGGTTGCGATCGTACATGGCCTTGATACCCAAAGTACTTTGGGCAATGTATTGATTCAAATCTTTACCCTGATTTTGTGGCATGCGAGCGAATTTTAACAGCAATAATGCACTTGCCAAAGCATCGTATAATGCGCAGTGATACTTTTTGCGCACGGAAGGACAAAACCGGTTGGCTAAAGCATTTAAATCCGTTTCAAGGTTTAACGTCGAAATTAAATGACTCAACCCGTAGTCAACTTTACGCGGTAAAAAGTGTTTGTATAGGCCGTATGTATCCAACCACGGACCCCATCCTGCATCCTTCTTGTCGCAAGTTGCAAAGCTTTTTTCGATTTCTAGTACCGGGCAATAGCGAGACAAAAGTTGATTTTCAAACGCAGCGTTGTGTGCGCAAAAGATGCCACGCTGACGGGCTTTTATAAAAAGTTCCAAATCTTGCGAAAACGGAAGACCGTGAACCAACTCGCGATTGGAAATACCATGACATCGATATTCGCTCGCGGCAATGGGCACATTTGTTTGGCATAGACGTGTACATGTTTCAAAAATTCCTTTGTCCAATAACATCCCAACCATCCCGTATTCTACGATACCTCCCCCCAAACTACCTTCAAAATCTATGACGTAAACAGGACCCTTAAACATTGCAGGTAATATAAGATAAAATGTAAGTTTTTCCATAAAAAATTATGCGCAAGAGGTTTTTGCTTTTTATTACAAAATTTGCGCTTGCGTTTCAAAAAGCTTACGTTTTTACTAATTGGGTTTTTAAAGCTAAAATACATGAAAGAAAACAAGCCTGCAGAGAAGATTTCAATTAAGGATTTGACGTGGAAAGATGTCGAGCAACTCAGAAATTATACCACGGAAACGGGAAAAATATTGCCGCGTAGAATTACCCATTTTACGGCGCAAGAACAACGTCATTTCACAAAAATCGTTAAACAGGCGCGTAATCTTCTTTTGATGCCATAAGTTTTTATGAGAGCGGTGATTGGGTGTTCGCCCGAAGAGGCTGTCGCTCAACTTAAGCAGGGCAATCCGGTTGCTTTACCCACAGAAACGGTTTACGGGTTAGCTGCACCTTTATGGGACGAAGATGCAATTTTGAAAATTTATACGCTTAAACAACGTCCACTCAATAACCCTTTCATCGTTCACGTTCTCGACGAATGTCAGCTCGATCAAGTTGCTTACGTGAATGCGCAAGCTACAAAATTAATAAACGTTTTTTGGCCAGGGCCCCTGACGCTTATACTTCCAAAAAAACCTTGTGTACCGCTCGTTGTAACGGCGCAACAATCATCGGTGGCCGTGCGCGCTCCAAGCTCGCCCCTATTTAGAAAGGTTCTCGAGCTATTGGGCGCACCTTTAGTGGCTCCCAGCGCCAACAAATTTCAACAGGTAAGTCCCACATGTGCCCAACATGTCATGCATGGAATGGGTGATACCCTCTCCTATATTTTAGATGGAGGTCCTTGCCCATTGGGAGTGGAATCCACAATTCTCTCACTACTCAACGAACAACACCCAACGTTACTACGTTACGGTCCTATCGCAAAAGAATCCATAGAAGATGTTTTAAAACAAAGTGTACACATTCCACTCGCAGACGAAAATGATCGCCCAACGAAACTGTGTCCCGGTTTATTTAAAAAACATTACAGCCCGCATATCCCACTCTATTTGGTGGATAAGTTACAAGGATTCAAGCCGCCGCAACACCTTGAACAGCAGTTTCATCAACGAGCTGCGCATGTATTTTTTACGCGCCCCAGACGAATTTTAACCGGAAAAGAATTTTATCTTACCGAAAATGAGGATTTAGCAGAAGCGGCAGCCAACTTGTTTGCTACTTTACAGCATCTTGATCAATGCCACTTTAAGTCCATTTGGATCGAAACAGTGCCCCATAAAGGTATCGGCTATGCCATCAACGATCGCCTGAATCGCGCAGCCCACGATCGCTTCCCATAATGGAGTCTGCCGTTAATTTTCAGAAATGAGCCGTGTAGAGTATTCTCCGAAGCACACCAATAACATCACAAGTAAAAGGAACTTTGAATTAGGGAATACAGCTACTATAAAAGCCATTCGTCCATTTTTTTCATTGATGTGGCAGTTATTTATGAAAATGGTTGGATAGAAATTACCATAGTAGTATCTAGAACTGACCGACAATAGTTCATGACTATATTTTTTGTATTTAGGAATATAATTCATGTGTTAAAGGTAAGTGCTCTTGATTTTTTCATGTTTTCCTTCGATTCACTTTATAATATTAAGTAACTTAACTTATCTTTTGTGTATTGCGTTAGTTTTATTTCTAGGTTTACACACACAAACCTTGATTTTTATAGCTTGGGGTTTCACTATTATCACAATATTATAAGAAGATGAACAAAACAGAACAAAACAGAACGCGAATCTTTAAGGTATAATGATCATAAACTTGATTTTTCACAAGTAAAGCAATAGGGTGATTTTGTTGCTCTTGCTAAAAATAAGTCTTTATCAAAATATGAAAAAATTGGTTTCCCAGATTCATATCGCAAAGAGAAGGAGGGGTTTATTTTTAAAGATATCTTAAAAAAATTACCCCATCTTAACGATAAAAATAAGGTAGTATTAGACATAGGCCCAGGTTGTTCGGACCTTCCCCATATGATTATTAATAAATGTAGAGAAAATGCGCATACGTTAGGATTGTTGGATAGTCTCAAGCTGCTAAGCCTTTTACCCAATGACCTTTTTATCATTAAAGTACCTGGTTTGTATCCAGAAAACCAAAATGAGGTCGTTAAAAATTTTCACTCGGGAGTTGATGTAATTATTTGTTATAGTGTTTTGCATCATATATATGAAGATACAAATATTTATAAGTTTTTAGATTCTTGTTTAAAAATATTGAAACCAGAAGGAGAAATGTTGATTGGCGACATTCCAAATGTGTCGAAGAGAAAAAGATTCTTTGCCAGCGATACGGGTAAAGCTTTCCATCGAAAATTTACGGGAAGCGATGGCGATCCAGAGGTGCAGTTTAATGTTTTAGAAAAGGATAAAATAGATGATTCTGTCTTGCATAGTATTATACTGAGAGCGCAATATGCCGGTTTTTGATGCCTATGTTGTACCTCAATCCCCAGAACTACCTATGAGCAATCGTCGTGATGACATAATTATAAGAAAGCCTTAAGTCCCTTTACTTGCTAATATAAGTTTTCTGATAAACATAGAGTAAAAAGAAGAAATTATGTGCAAAATTTTAAGTACCTTAAAAATCGCAACATTTAAACTCCAAACTACCTCGTTAGCGAAAAAAATCTTTATATTTTATGGATTCAGTAAGCGTAAAACAAAAATAATAAGGTAAAATCATCTTAATGCTTTAAAAATCATTTTAGTCCTTAAATAATTGAGTAGCTTGTGGAAAGTAACGTATTTGTGTAGGCCCAAATATTTAATGTCTTCAATTGTTAATTTTGCATTATTGATATAATTCAACAAAGTTGCACTTACTTTGGAAACATCAAAATTTTGCCTTACGTGTTCGTAGCATTTTTTTCCTATTTCTTTATTATTTTCGATTAACATGTCGAGAATTTCAAAAAAGCTATGAATACAACAATTATGCTGGTCATCTATTAGCGAACCAACAAAATGTTCTATTTTTGGTTCATATAACCAATACAATTTTTTATCTTTTGAAATTTTAGTAAAACTACCGGATATTACTACTGTTGGAAGACCAACTTTTGCCCCATCCAAAGCTGCTGTTCCATGCGCAAACAAAATATCAATTTTACTTAAAAACAGGTTTTTGACCTCACTTGGAAACAAATCCCCTAACAGCTTTATATTAAACCTTGCATATTTACCAGTTTCTGCTTCTAATTTTTGTCGATAATTACCATCTCCTATTATAAAAAGATTTATCTTTTTGCTTGGATTTCTTATACAATACTCATCTAGGTTGCATAAAAGATATTCTATGGCAGGCAATTTAAAGTCAACGATTCTTCCTAACCAGCCAATATTAATTTCTTCATTGATCGTCCTTGGGACTTTAATTTCGTCAGAAACTTTAACACATATTGGCAAATAATTGGGTTTTAACTTTATGTCAAAAAACTGCTCGTTGTAATAAACATGATCTTCTGTCATAAAAACCAAACCGTTTTTTTCATTTGCCGTACATGAAAACTTCACAAGCTTTTTATATAACCTATAATTAAAAAACTTCATAAGTTTTTTTTCATTCTCTATAGTTGGATTGATCCAACCTCTTATTAGTATGCGTATTAGCTTATATATCCCAATATTCATCAGTGATTTTTCGTATAGAGACCAAAATAAAAACTTGATGTTCTTTCCTTCAAAAAAACCTAACTGATCTACAAAAGATAACGGCAAGACAATTGTTGTGCTGTCTGGTAAGGCTATTTTTGACTTATAGTCAAATTCTACAAAATTACACTCATTCGGATTTTTTAATATTTTTTTATAAATACCATTCTTTCCGTCTATAATGTACGTATTACACGTGCTAGATAAGACGTCTACTAAAGAAGTAAACACAGTTTGAATACCACCTATTTCTCCGTCGGATGGTTGAAAAAAAGCAATATTTACCTTCATTGTGTGACATCTTAAACTTTAAAAAACAAATGTATATAACACAAGCAGTGATTGCAAATAAAAACTAAACCAACATACAATAAATAACAATGGCAAATGAGAAAAGACTACCTTATACAAACAAAGTAAAGGTATAAAGATAAATCAAGTGGTGAAGAAAGTATTAGAAACAATCATAGATGTTGCTTTAGCAAACGTATGCCCATGGATTTCAATTATCTTTGGACCGTAAAGACAATACTGAGGTATCCAGATTAAAATTGATTTTTCAATAGGCGCGCGTTATACTCTATTTGTGGCTATTGTGCTTATTACCTAACTTCCACGAAGATCTCCGTATGAAAATCTTAATGGCTAGTCCAGAATGCTATCCGTATGCCACCGTTGGAGGTTTGGGAGATGTCATGGGAGCTTTACCTATGTATTTAAGTCAGTTGGGACACGACGTACGCGTCTGCTTACCTTTATATGGATCCATCCAACCGCAAGATTCTTGGAAAGCCTACGATAACGTTGTGGTGCATTTGGGAGGACACGAGAGAATATGTCGTATTTGGGAACACGTAAATCGTGCTATTGTCTATTATTTTATCGAATACCAACAATATTTCGGACGTTACGAAATTTATGATAGGCCCTGGGGTCCTCATTTTGATAACGGTGAACGCTTTGCATTCTTCAGTCGAGCGGTACTTGACCTGTGCTACAGTCTCAAATGGTATCCCGACGTATTCCATTGCCACGATTGGACAACGGGACTCATTCCCGTTTACGTCAACACGTGTGAGCGTGGTCAACCATTGAATCAAGCGGCCACCGTTTTTACGATTCATAACCTGGAACATCAAGGTGTCTTCGCTCCCGATATTCTCGCCTACGCCGGTATACCGTTCTCCGAATACCGATGCGACAGCTTAGAATCTGTAGGAGCTGTAAACTTCATGAAGGGAGCACTTTTTCACGCCACAAAATTGACGACCGTAAGTCCCAATTATGCACGTGAGATTCAAACCCATGTGGGGGGATGCGGACTGCATACCGTTTTGAAATTTAAAGCTGGAGATCTGATCGGTATTCTCAATGGAATCGATGAAACACTTTGGAATCCAAGCACAGATACCTGGTTACCCGTAACTTACGCTGCCGACAATCTCGCGGGCAAAGGTATTTGCAAACAACACCTGCAACGCTATTTTAACTTAAAAATTGATCCCCATGTCCCCGTGTACGGTGTTGTTAGTCGTTTGTATTTCCAGAAAGGGCTCGACATTCTGTTGGATGTCCTGCCTTCACTTTTATCCAGATTATGTATCCAGATGGTGGTGTTGGGAAACGGTGAAGGATCTTGGGAGCAAAGATTTTGTGAAATTGCCCAAAAATATCCGCAACAATTGGGCGTGTACATAGGCTTCGATACGTCGCTGGCACACCTTATCGAAGCTGGATCCGATCTCTTCGTTATGCCGAGTCGTTTTGAACCTTGCGGTCTTAATCAAATGTATTCCATGCGTTACGGGACTTTACCAATTGTCAGAAACACAGGTGGATTGGCAGATACCGTTCATTCCCTCGATGAAACGACGGGTAAGGGTACAGGATTTGTTTTCAACGAACTCACCCATGATGCTTTGGAGAATACCATCGGTTGGGCTTGCGCCACCTATTATGATCGCCCTCAAACCTTTGCATCCATGCAACAACAAGCCATGCATGCCGATTTTTCATGGAATAAAGCCGCAAAAGCTTACGAGCAGGTTTACCAATGGGCCATTCAAGCAAGGCGAAAATACGTACGGTAATCTGAAAATACCATTAAGAAAACGCAATTGCTCCTATCGCATGCATTCTTTGAACACCTTTTTAATATATTTTTGTAATTGAGAAAATAAGCATGCGCGATCCTAGTCCCCTGAATTACCGACAACAAATATCAACGCATCATTGTAAAACTTCTACCTTGCAATTTTACCCAACTTTCTGTTTAATAGAACGACTATGAGTTGTATTGTTGAGATATTAGGCAGAGAAATTTTAGATTCTCGCGGTAATCCCACTGTGGAGGTTGAGGTCACTTTGGAAGATGGGAGTGTAGGCTGCGCGGCAGTTCCTTCGGGTGCCAGTACAGGTGTCCATGAGGCTTTGGAATTACGCGATGGTAAAATAGAAACCTTGGATGCATCGGTACGCCAACGCTATAACGGGAAAGGGGTTTTGCAAGCCATTCAGCATGTAAACAAAGAAATAGCCAAAGTTTTAGAAGGTTTGGAAGCGCTTGATCAACGGAACATTGATCAGATTATGATCCAATTGGATGGAACGGAAAACAAATCTCGTTTGGGAGCCAATGCCATCTTAGGAGTTTCATTAGCCGTCGCACGTGCAGCTGCCAATTATTTGTATGTTCCATTCTACCGCTATTTGGGTGGCGTTAACGCTCATGTTTTACCCATTCCCATGATGAATATTATGAATGGCGGTGCCCATTCGGATGCTCCCATTGATGTCCAAGAATTCATGATCGCTCCCGTAGGGGCCTCACGTTTTTCGGAGGCATTGCGTATGGGAACCGAAATTTTCCATGCACTTAAAGCGCTGTTAAAACAAAGCGGACGTTCAACTGCCGTTGGAGATGAGGGAGGGTTTGCACCTCACCTGAATGGTAACGAAGAAGCCTTACAATTCATTGCTAAAGCCGTAGAAAAGGCGGGATATCGCCTTGGCCAAGACATTAAAATTGCCCTCGATGTTGCCGCATCCGAATTCTACGACGCAACCCAACAACGTTATATCTTTAAAAAATCGGATGGATCCGAAAAAACAGTTGAAGATTTAGTCACATTCTACCAAAAACTCAAAAAAGATTACGCCATATTTTCAATTGAAGATGGTTGTGATGAAAATGATTGGACGGGGTGGCGCACGCTTACTCAGGCTATGGGAACCGATGTACAGTTGGTAGGTGACGATTTGTTTGTGACAAATCCGAAATTTTTAAGCAAGGGGATCGAACAACACATTGCCAATGCTATTCTCATAAAACTAAACCAAATCGGTACGCTGACAGAAACGTTGGATACCATTGAACTTGCCAAACGTTCCGGCTATCAATGCGTCATTTCTCATCGTTCTGGCGAAACGGAAGATACCACTTTGGCAGATTTAGCGGTTGCCACAAATGCGAGTCAAATTAAAACAGGATCGCTCAGTCGTACAGACCGTATCTGCAAATACAATCGCCTGTTACGCATCGAAGAAGAACTGGGCAATGCAGCCGCTTACGGCCTCCACTAAAGCGTGTAAGTGAATGAAGAACTTCTTTAAGTTGCTTCAAAACTATAGTGTGCATGAGTATGCCTAAAATGGATAAATAAAGTGCCGCAGAAGCGTACGTTGTTAAAAATACGTGTACAAATGCGTAATTTCCACACAAAAGAGATATGCATATAAAAAATGTATGACTTTAGAGGCGCTGGGACTCCAAGGTCTTTTGAGCATTACTAGTACACAATGACCCTGAGCAAGTACGCGTTGCAACTGGATCCAATCTCAATCAAATACGTTCCAAAAAAAATGCAGGCGGCTTAATCAATTGCCGTTGCTGATTAATAAAAGCGTGTACCGTATAACCTTTGGCGATGAGAAAATCTTGACGCAAAAGCGTGTAAGTTAGCGTAAAACGTGCGTGCAATTTTTCGATTGGAGGATTCAGTATAATTTTGATGGGATCGTCAAAAAATGCAGGCGATTTATACTGCAAGTGAACTTCAACAACAGGCAAAGCAAATCCGTCAGCTTCCATTTGTTTATAATCTAATCCCAAAAATCGCAACCATTCCACACGTACCAACTCTAACCATACAAAATAGCTGCTGTGGTGTGCAACGCCCATCGCATCCGTTTCAGCATATCTTACCCGTATGGAAGTTTCAAAATCCGTCATCAACGCCTAATTTGTTTTGTAAGTTGCTGGGCCAATTGGAATCGAAACATTTTGTCCAAACGTTCAAGTTCTTCTGCATTGGCACCTTGCTCTTTTTTAGCTTTTTCAAGAGCTTCTTGTGCGCGACGTACAGCCGCATCAATCGAACTTGCATCCAAAACTTGTACGTCGATAGCGGCTTCCGTGAGGAGTATTAATTGGTCTTTTTTTAACCTAAAAAAACCTGTATCGACGGCAATCGAATTTGTCTGGCCATTGATTTTATAAATAGCTGCACCAGGCTCCAGAAGCCCAACGATGGGCAAATGATCTTCAAGAATCTCTATTTCTCCCAAAACTGTGGGTAATATGACCGAAGTAACCTTACCTTCAAAAACAATTTTTTCGGGAATAACAATTTTAAGCAAAAAACCCATAGAATTACGATTCCTTGGAGGTTTCCATCACTTCTTCGATAGTCCCCTTCATATAAAAATCATTTTCAGGGATTTCGTCCAATTCGCCTTCTAAAATCATTTTGAACCCTTTTACACAGTCGGCCGTCTTGACATATTTACCTTTATATCCCGTAAAAATTTCGGCGACACGGAAAGGCTGAGAAAGAAATTTTTGAATTTTACGGGCTCGCGCCACGATCAATTTATCTTCGGGCGACAATTCATCGATACCCAAAATGGCGATGATATCTTGCAGATCTTTATACCTTTGCAACACGGATTGTACGCGCCGCGCCGTTGTAAAATGTTCTTCTCCAACAATATTTGGGTCAAGTGCCTGGGAACCCGATGCCAAAGGATCCACCGCGGGATAAATACCGAGTGCGGAGATGCGTCGATCCAGCACAATTGTTGAATCCAGGTGCGCAAACGTATTTGCGGGTGCGGGATCCGTTAAATCGTCTGCGGGTACATACACTGCCTGGAAAGACGTAATAGAACCTTTTTTTGTTGAAGTAATACGCTCCTGCAGTGCTCCCATTTCTTGGCTTAAAGTAGGTTGATAGCCAACCGCAGAAGGGGATCGTCCCAGAAGTGCAGATACTTCTGAGCCCGCCTGTGAAAAACGAAAGATGTTGTCGATGAAGAGCAATACATCTTGACCGTAGGTATCTCGGAAATGTTCGGCCACCGTCAGGCCAGCCAAACCTACGCGCATACGAGCTCCCGGGGGTTCATTCATTTGTCCGTATACCAGGGCCACTTTTGAATTTTCAGGATGCTCCAGGTCGATGACTTTGGCATCTGTCATTTCCCTGTACAAATCATTCCCTTCCCGTGAACGTTCTCCAACGCCCGAAAAAACCGAATATCCACCGTGCGCCATGGCAATATTTTGGATCAGTTCCATAATAACGACGGTCTTACCTACGCCGGCACCCCCAAAAGCACCTACTTTACCTCCTTTTATAAACGGACAAATGAGATCAATTACCTTAATGCCGGTTTCCAAGATTTGAGCTTCTGTACTTTGCTCCAACAGGCTGGGTGGATTTCTGTGAATCGCCAGTAGCAGATCTGCTTCAATGGGCCCACGATTGTCTACTGGTTCTCCAATAACATTTAAAATACGTCCCAATACACCTTTACCTACGGGAATGGCTATAGGTTGACCGGTATCCATAACCTCCATACCACGTCGGAGACCTTCGGAAGAAGACATGGCTACCGCACGGACTAACCCTTCATATAAATGTTGCTGTACCTCTAAAACTAGACGCGACTTTTTCCCCTCTGCTGCATCGAGCGTCACTTCCAACGCATTGTAAATTTCCGGAATAGCCTCTTTGGCAAACTGTACGTCAACGACAGCACCAATCACTTGAACAATCTTACCTACGTTATTCATATGGTCCACAAAAATTCATAAGCTTTGACTCGCCGTAATTTCCACAATTTCTTGCGTAATACTCGCCTGACGAGCCTTATTATACTCCAATTTTAAATTTTCAATTAAAGTTTCTGCATTGTCTGTGGCCGCTTTCATGGCTACCATACGTGCACTGTGTTCGGAAGCTTTTGCTTCCAGTAAAACCTGATAAAGCGTTTTTTTAAGGAACAGCAAAGGTAATTGTTCTAAAATCGTTTTACCATTAGGCTCAACAATAAAATCTCGATCGTTGTTTGCCAATTTAGACCCATCAATTCCCATCCAATGGTACAAATTTTTTAATTCTTCTTCGAGATTAACCATGGGCAACAGACGTCTTAGGGCCGGTTCTTGTACAAGTGTATTCTTAAAACGTGGGAACAAAACTTCTACGGTATCAATCTTCCGACTTTGATAGGCGTCCACGAGAAAATGAACAATTTCTTGTACCTGTTTAAAATGAAAGATATCGGGACATGTAAAATGTCCCAGTAAATCCGAACGATTGCGTGACATCACTTGTAAACCTTTTTGACCAACCACTATAAACCGTGTACAGGCGGGCAATTGCAGTGCTTCTTTCAGCAAATTTTGGTTTAGAGAACCGCACAAACCTTTATCGGCCATCACCAATAACACACCTCGGTAACGAATATCTCTGGCATTCAAAAATGGATGTTGGATGTCCTCCCAAGAGACTTGTTGCGTTAAAGCGTGCAACAGTTCGGCCAATTCGTACGCATACAAACGACTATGTAGAGCACCATCTTGCGCTTTCTTCATCTTGGAAGAAGCCACCAATTCCATGGCACGCGTAATTTGAGCCGTATTTTTAATCGCCTTAATGCGTGTCCGAATTTCTCGCATGCCTTTCATAGAATCATGCTTTCGTTTGCTGCCAGTTGTTGAAAATTTGCTCCAATTGATTTGCAAGCGGTTCCGTCAATTCCTTTGTGGCGTGCAATTGACGCATCCAATCCTTTTGCAAATTCAAAAAGTGGTCATTCAAATGGGCAATAACATCGGGCATTTTTTCAATTTCAACCGCATCGAAATAGCCTTTTTGGATGGCCCACAAAATGGCCACTTGAAATGCAACATACCTATCCTTATGAACCCCCTGCTTTAATATTTCGATGATACGTTTGCCGCGTTCCAGCTGATGTCGCGTTTTTGCGTCCAAATCGGATCCAAATTGCGTAAAAGCTTGCAATTCTTGATACTGAGCCATTTCGAGCTTCAATTGACCGGCAACTTTTTTTAATGCCTTAATCTGCGCTGCCGATCCAACGCGCGACACTGAAATGCCTACCGATATGGCCGGTCTTATGCCTTGGTTAAATAAATCTGTTTCTAAAAATAACTGGCCATCCGTGATAGAAATGACATTGGTCGGAATGTAAGCAGAAACGTCACCGGCTTGTGTTTCAATGATGGGCAAAGCGGTCAATGACCCATCCCCATAATCGGCATTTAATCTGGCAGAACGCTCCAATAGTCGGGAATGTAAATAAAATACATCACCCGGGAAAGCTTCACGTCCGGAAGGCCGTTTTAACACGAGTGAAATTTGGCGATATGCCACCGCATGCTTTGATAAATCATCGTATACAATGAGTGCATCCATGCCATTTTGCATAAAATATTCCCCCATGGCGGTCCCCGCATAAGGGGCGATGTATTGATTGGCTGCATTATCTGAAGCCGAAGCGGTCACAACAATGGTGTATTCCAAAGCGCCGAAATCTTCCAATACTTTGAGTGTACGTGCAATCGTCGCATTCTTCTGGCCAATCGCCACGTAAATCGAATAAACGGGTCGAAAATGGGTGTCGCCACTTGCTAGACCTTCGTGGTTCAACTTCGCTTGGTGCAAAATGGTATCCAAAGCAAGCGTCGTTTTACCCGTAGAGCGGTCGCCGATAATAAGTTCCCTCTGGCCACGTCCAATGGGGAACATGGCATCTACGGACAATATACCTGTCTGCAAAGGTTGATTGACCGACTTGCGTGCAATAATTCCGGGAGCAATTTTTTCAACCGGGTATCTTGCTTCGGCTTTTATTTCACCTTTACCATCTATAGGTTGACCCAAAGCATCCACAACACGTCCCAGTAAAGATTTTCCAACCGGCACCGACAGGAGTAAACCGGTTGTTTGACATTCGTCTCCAACTTTTAAGAGGCTTGTATCTCCCAATAAAACAATACCTACTTCGTCTTCCTCCAAGTTGAAAGCAATGCCGTATACATTGTGAGGGAAAGATACCATTTCATTGTACATCACATTGGATAATCCTTCTACTTTGGCAACGGAATCTGCCAACGAAATCACTTTGCCCACGTTGGAATGAATCGACGTTGTTTCGAATGCCTCAATTGTCTCTTTTATGTCTGCAAGAATTGCCATCATGATTTTTTTAATTTTCGCGTTAACGCTTTCAATTGACCTTGAATTGAACGGTCCCAAACCCAGTCTCCGTGTTTAATTCTTATGCCCCCCACCAATTGTGGATTTTCTTGATAAACAACTTGACATGACACCTCCTTAAAAGTGGACATCATCTGTTCTCTATTTAAATATCCCGCATATTCTACGCAAAGGCAATGTTGCGTGTGCATCTTACGCAAACATGTCCAATAATAATGTAACACTTCCTTAATAGAACGAGGGTAACGTGACTGCAAGAACGTTAAGATACGCTTTACTCTCTCCAAATACTGATCCTCTTCGTGCGCAAAAGAAAGTTCTGCCAAACGACCCACAAGCGCTTTGTGTTTTTTGTCCATATTTTAAAACTTTTCTTCCTTGAGCGCTTCCAAAGCTTGTTTATTAAGGGACGCCTTTACCTCATCCGTTAAAGAACTTTGCAGTATACGTTCTGTCGTTGCAATGACCAAGTCTACTACCTCTGTGCGCACTTCTGTAATCATCTGTTTCCGCTCCATTGCTATGGAATCTTTAGCCTGCAAAAACATTTGATTGATTTTTCGTTCGGTTGTTTCTTTTTGTTCATGTAAATAAATTTCGCTCTCCTTTTTTGCCCGTTCAAGCAGTTTTTGCGCATCTTCCTGAGCTTGTTTTACGACCTTAATGCGGTCTTGTTCCGCAGACATCAATTGAGCTTTCATTTCTTCGGCATACTGTAGCCCTTCCGAAATTTTCCGCTGACGTTCTTCGACTGTCTGCAGCACCGGCTTCAAGGCAAAGCGGTATAACAAATAAGTAACCACACAGAAATTAATGACCTGAGCAAACAACAAATCCCCCCGCACACCAAATGTATCCATTAGGTGCATGAAGCCCGAAGGTTCACTCGCAGGGGTTGAGAGATCCGCAATGAAATGCATCATAACTTTTTTGTGGTATGAGTGAAGATATGCACGGGTTATTTACCCTTGATATAAAAATAGAGCATAAAATGCCACGGCTTCTGCCAGAGCCATACCCAAAATGGATTGGACTAAAATCTTACCCGACACACTTGGATTACGCCCCACCATTTCTACGGCCTTCATACCTACAAATCCCACACCTAGTGCTGCCCCAAGGCAACCTAATGCGGCCGTTAAACCACGTCCAATGTCTCCCGTTGTTTGAGCTATTTGTACTATATCCATCATAATCATATCCTTTTATTCTAAAGTTATATACGACACACAGACCCGATACAAGCTTTTATGCAAGAACGAACTATGCCTCCTCTTCGTGGTTGCACATAAGTCCAATGTAAACTGCCGTCAGTAGAGTGAAAACAAAAGCTTGAATCGCACCAATGAGTATTTCCAAAAAGTAAAACGGTATAGGTATAATCAACTTCGTCCACGGCGATAACGTCATAATGTTGTTGATTAGATTTTCTCCACCAAAAACATTGCCGTAAAGGCGAAAAGAAAGCGAAACAAGACGAAATAAAATCGAAATGCATTCAATAAAACCAACGCCTAAAAAGATGAAAAATAAGAAACTGTAGATGCCCAAAGAAACTTCATTGCGGTCGGCCTTATTGCCAAAAAGATGTACAATGGAACCTTTTATGCCGGTAAATCGCAGGATGCAGTAAAGCCACGCTGTAAAAGAAACGATAGCCAACGCAAGAGGTGCATTGAGATCTGCATTGGCGGGACGGAAAAAATAAAGAAAGTGGTTATGTTGATAAGCACCAATCGTGGTAACCCCTGGGAGTAAACTACTCCAATTGTGCATTAAAATGTAAATGAAAAAACCGATCAATAGAGGGAATGTTGCTTTTGCCGCCTTACGACCTACGATGGGAACTACCATTTGATAAAGATTGTCAATCACCCCTTCGACAACCATTTGCCCGCGTCCCGGTATCAATTGAGGACGGCCCACGGCGCATCGAACGACAGCGATAATGACTAAAGAGACGAGCCATGTATACAGCATTCCATTGGTTATGGGGAAACTCCCAACAGAAAACAGGACGTATGCCTTTGGACTCACAGCCGACTCAGCATGCAAATTGCAGAATCCACCTAAAAGTGAAAAAATACAAAAAGCAATCAGCCACCCCCCTTTTATCTTTAGAAACATTAAGTCCATTATAACAGAGTTTTTTATGAAATGTTAAGTTTTTTTTACACTTTTACGAAATAAGTGGGCGCATATAGGTTATTAGAATTTTTTTGTTTCACGCCATTTTCACATATTTTCTTACTGTCAGATTAAAATCCAAAAGCACCTTCTTCAACCATCCAACTGACACAAAAGAACAAAAATAGACGTAGACATTTTACGTATTTCATGTTGTCATTGTAAGGCATGCTGGCCTATTGGGTACATCAGTTGGATCCTTTTATGGTGCGATTTCCACCGGGTTACTGCGTGGAAGGCATTCGTTGGTATGGTTGCGCCTACTTTTTGGGATTTTGGGTAGCGTGGCTCACATTAAGGATCTTCACCCATCGCCGAATGCTTACTCTATCGCCAGAGCAACAACAGTCGCTACTGTTTTATTTGCTGTTAGGCGTTTTGGTGGGAGGCCGATTAGGGTATGTGCTTCTCTACGATTTCTCGTATTACTTACGGCATCCCCAAAAGATCATTGCATTTTGGCAAGGAGGTATGTCAAGCCATGGTGGTTTTGTGGGCGTATACGTGGCGCTTTTAGGGTTAAGTAAAAAATACAAATTGTGCTTGTACTCTTTGGCGGACCTGGTTGTTTGTTTGGTTCCCTTGGGAATTTTTTTCGGTCGTCTGGCCAATTTCGTGAATGCCGAAACGGTCGGTCGCATCACGGATGTTCCATGGGCCGTTTTATTTCCCAACAACCTATTTCCAAGGCATCCTTCACAATTATACGAAGCCTTGGGCGAAGGCATCGGGTTGTTTATGTGGACACAGGTAAGCGTCTGGAAAACGCGCTGCGTTCAAACATTTCCAGGGAAATTAACGGGAACAATTTTGGTCTACTACGGTTTCGTTCGTATTCTTTTGGAATGCTTTAGAGAACCGGATGCATCTCTTATACTTGGCGTTTCACGCGGACAATTTTATTCCATTTTTTTAGCACTTGCGGGCATACTACTTGTGCGACATACTCACAAAAGAATCCCCACCAACAATGTTTTTAAACTTTAAACACCCTTCGATACTTTGGATCTCGATCCTTATGCTACCCATGTATCCACTGCAGGGAATACACAAAGTGCTATGCATTCCCCTTCGGGGTCCCATAAATTACACGCAAGAGTGTATCGTAAAACGCGGCTTAAAAACTGCCGAAAAACTTCACTGTAAAGGAGTCATTCTAGACATCCACACACCCGGAGGCCATTTGGACAATACACTCCACATCCTACAACTACTTGAAAAGTATAAAGGTCAAAAGGTTGCTTACATCAACACGGAAGCTATTTCTGCGGGTTCTTACATCACCACGGTTTGCGACTTGATTTATTTCCATCCCACCGGTATTGTGGGCGCTGCCGCCGTCATCGACGAACGAGGACAGTCGCTTGATCCAACGCTGCAGAAGAAAACGGACAGTTATCTGCTGGCGCGCATGCGTTCCTACATAAATGGGACATATCGATACAATGTTCAACGCGCTATGCTGGATGCAAATTACATTTTAACGGTGGATGGAAAAACTTTAAAACGCAAAGATGAGTTATTAACGCTTACCGCACAAGAAGCCTGCCATTTATACGGAGATCCTCCCAGTCCATTATTGGGGAATGGTATTGTTTGTTCGACAGAAGCATTGGCTATGGCCGTATTTGGCAGCGACGTGGATGTGGCCCCATTTCAATTAACCGGTTTTGAAAGTCTTGCAAAATATCTCATGCCCTATGTTCCTTTCCTATCCGCCATCGGTTTTTTATGCCTATGCATCGAATTTAAAACTCCAGGTTTTGGACTTTTCGGCTGCCTGGGTGTCATGTGTATGATGCTGCCTCTGTGGGTAAATTTTTTGGCAGGACTCGCCGGCACGGAAGTTTTTTTCATGCTGCTTTTGGGGGTGATCTGTATCCTCTTGGATGCGCTGTATGTCGGGTCTATTTTTGTAACTTGCCTGGGACTAACACTGACCTTGGGAAGCTTATGGTGGAGTTATATGGACATTTGGCCCCACGAAGGCATCGCTCTAAAAAATGTCTTTGCGCCCATGAAAGACTTTTTATACGCAGGCGTCCTGTTTTTAATAGGTCTTATTTTTTTGTGGAAGCGAGGGTTTTTGAAGAAAAGTTTCAAATATCTGCAACTGACCCAACAAGTCCATGGAACGTTACAGATTAGAAAAGATTTCATTGGCCAAGAAGCGATTGTTCTAAGCCCACTCATACCGTATGGGAAAGTGCGTGTGGAAGACCAGATTTTGGAAGCACATCTACGGAGCGATTCCGCTCAACCGGGAGAACGTGTTACCCTTATCGGTTACCAGAATTTTTCTTATCTTGCTGTCAAAAAATGAAAAATGTTGTAGATGTATCAAGTAAAATCCAGGTATATTGCGTAATGTTGGGAATGATCCACATCTTAAGTTTTTACATTATTAGAGATAAGTTACGCATTACCAATATCAAGTTATTGTATTTATATAATGTGTCAACTCATCTTAGGTGCCTTTACTAAGTCATCGTTTAAGCATTATTTTGGTGACTATAAGCATTTTAATTATACCATAATTCGGATTATTTGCATGTGATCTTGTGGTGACCTATTAAAAATATACCTCGAAACGCCTTTTCAATCTCTTAGTATACATTCGTAAATTATGTTTTATCTTCTCCATCCAATGCGATCTTACCGTACAGTAGAGTGATCACAATGCATTGTATACCAACGTTTCAACAACACCCGTTAGCACAGCGATTTTTAATCGCATTTTTGCCAATCCATCAGATACATTTGAAATCTTTTTGCGCCTTGCCAATAATTCCAAGCGACTCTAACCGCTAAATCAATGGGGTGGTTCACGGGCAATTGTACCGTTCCCATCCCCCATCCTATGATGGAAACGTTGTTCAAAAATAGTCGAAGGTGTGCACCTGCGTTACCAAAACGTTCAGGCTTTTTAAGTAGGATAATCCTTTTCAAAACAAATACAGGTGCCTCGTTTCCTTGACCAAAAGGGGCCATGCGTTCCAGTTCATCCAATAATTTTTCGGAAAAATCTTCAAAATTAAGCGCGGTTGCCACGTGCAATTGAGGTTCCGGTATACCTTCCCCAAAGGTTGCCCTCAAGGTGTTTTCCAAAGACTGTTCCAAGGCAACCAATGTTTCGGGTTTTGCCGTTAATCCAACCGCTGCCGGGTGGCCACCCCACCGTTCTACATTTACATTGGCTTGCTGCAATAGATTTACGAGATTTACTGCGTGTACACTGCGTCCAGACCCTTTTGCGAATTCACCTTGTTTACCTAAAACAAAAACCGGTTTACCGCATTGATGGGCCAATTTACCTGCCACCACGCCAACGACACCCACATGCCAATGCGGATTGTATAGGACGTAAACAAGCGCATTTTTCGGGTACGCGTGAATCATTTGTTCCGCTTGCATGACGATCTGCTTTTCAATCTGTTGCCTTTCTAAGTTTAACCGGTTCAACGTGTCTGCCCAAGTATCGCACATGTTTATATCTCGACTGGTCAACAGTCGAAAAGGCAAATCAGCCGAATTTAAACGACCACTGACGTTAATCCTTGGAGCTAAACGGTAAGCAACGTCATCCGTACTCAAGGGAGTACCCGCTTCGATACTGGAAAATTTTAGCAAACTTCTGAGACCTAACAATTGGGATTGCTTCAGTTCTTTCAATCCAAAGTGAACAAATAATCGGTTCTCTTCGAGCAGCGGAACCATGTCGGCGATGGTTCCCAAGGCTACCAGATCTAAAAATGGCTTTAAGCGTATTGATAAAGCTGGGGTAAAGAGATCTGCTTTTAAAACTTTTAACCAAGCGTGTATCAATTTAAAAACCAATCCAACCGTGCACAATTGTTGTGCTGATATAGAGTGGTTTTGTGGATCAATGTGCGGATTAATAATCGTTGCACACGGTAATTTTTCGCAATTACGTTGATGATGATCGATTACGATCACGTTCGTTGCATTTCTATTGAGTAACTCAATCGATGCAACGGCATTCGTTCCACAATCGAGTGCAACAATTAAGTCAAAATTTCCAGCAGACATCACACGCTCAACCACCCGTTCACTTAACCCATAACCTTCCTTTTCTCTATCCGGAAAAAAAGGCGTAAAGCTGTAATTTAAGGTTTCGAAATAGCGATGCAATAGCGCCATGCTCGTAATACCATCCACATCGTAATCGCTGATGATACCTATCGATTGACCCGTTTTGCAGGCTTCGTTCATTATTTGAACAACCTCATCTAAATGTGCAATATCAGAAGGGTTTTCTAAATTTTTTAAAGATGGATTTAAAAAATTGAAGGCTGAAGATACATCCAAATAACCCAATGAGCCCAATAACTTGGCTAAAAATCTAGAAACACCCAAATGTTTGCATAAAGTTTCAATCTGCTGTGCAGGTAGGTCGTCCTCATAATACCAACGCATGAAGGTAATTTTTCAATTGTTTACCCAGGTATAAGCTGCAATTTCATCATGCTTCCCCTCAACCCGTTTGCGGTCTCCACGGTGCCAAATATACAAAATAGGCGATGCAATAAAAATAGACGAAAAAGTCCCCGTTACGATCCCCAGCAAAAACACTAAAGCGTAATCACGGACAACACCAGAACACCCTATAAATAGGATGAACGCGGGTATAAACGTTGTTAAACTTGTCATTAAAGTTCTCGATAAAGTTTTATTAATGGATACATCGATAACTTGTTCCAAGGATAGACTTGGATTTAATCCTAATTCTTCTCGAATGCGATCAAAAATAATAATTGTATCGTTAATCGAATAACCAATGATCATCAAAACGGCTGCAATCATCGGGGCCGAAAATTGGTGCCCCATTAGAATATACAAGCCAATCGTTATCCATGTATCATGCAATAAAGCTATAACGGCCCCTATGCCGTATCCAAATTCAAATCGTAAGGCAATGTACAGTAAAATCCCACAAAGTGCCACTAAAATGGACAAAATAGCATTTTTTTGGACATTAACACTCACGGAAGCACCTATTTTACTTTGGGCTACCCATTGAAATTTTGCCTCTGGAAAATTCTCATTTAATACTTGTAAGACGGTCATTCCTTTATCCTTTTCCGATTGGATTTTTAATAGACTAAAATCTTTTCCCATATATTTTTGGTAAACGGCACTTACTTCGCCACAACCTGCTTTGTGAGCAACCGAACGTATTGTTTGGCAATCAACCGCTTGTGCATATTTAACCAACAGTTCGTCTCCACCTACGAAATCAATGCCCAAAACTTTTTTCCCTCGTATTCCCACCGCAACGACACCTATTATCATCAGCATAAATGATAGGCCAAACGCAAAATACTTGTACTTTAAAAAACGAATAGAACACGCGCTTAACCAAGCTTTTAAGGGCAGGAAATTGTGATGTTTGCGTACCCAAATGTCCACAAGCGCACGGTTAAACACTAACACTGAAAACAAGGTGGTGAAAATACCGATTGCCAGCGTAACACCAAATCCTTTCACAGCGCCTACGCCCAACCAAATAAGTAAAGCTGCCGTCAATAAAGTGGTTAAATTGGCATCTAAAATAGTTACAAATGCCTTTCGGTGTCCCCATTCCATAGCCGTAATACAATCTTTTCCAGCCCGCATTTCTTCTCGAACGCGCTCTAAAATCAAAACGTTAGCATCTACCGCCATGCCAAATGTGATGGCTAGTGCCGTGATGCTAGGTAACGTAATAGTGGCCCCAATAGATGCCCAAGCACCTATAATAAGCAGTCCGTTGATACATAGGGCGATGGAACTGATAACCCCAAAACTACGATAATAATATACCAATAAAGCCATAACCAATAACATGCCCATCAAAGCTGCTTGAACGGCAGACGACTTTGCTTCTTTGGCTAAAGAAGGCCCAACTTCGTACACTTCTATGAGGTCCAATTCAAATTCCAGTGGATTATTTAAAACGTGAGACAAGTCCAAAGCCTCTCGCTGCGTAAATTTTCCAGAAATACTCGCCTGGCCATTGGTAATCTCGGATTGAATGACAGGGGCCGAATAAATTTTTCCATCCAATACAATTGCCAAACGTTTGTGCAAATTATTTTTAGTCACTTTTGCAAAGCGCTCTTTCCCAAAATCGGTCATCTGTAAGCTAATTTCATGATGGCCATAAGAATCAATAACGGGCTGAGCTCGTTTAATGGATGTCCCTGTCATTTCCGGCAGGCGTTTAACCGCAATGGGGATTTGTTTTTCATTGCCTGCGGTATCTTCCTGCGTCAACCATAGCCTTTCGTATCCTAAAGGTAAGTTCTCTTGCATCGGATCCAAAGAATCGTTTACCAGTCGAAATTCTAGTTTAGCAGGCTTTTTTAAAGCTTGAACGACGTCGGGATTGGTTTCCAACGATATTCCGGGTAATTGAACTTCGATAGCGTGATCTCCGCGAGGACGAATGATGGGCTCCGTAACCCCCAACGAGTCGATACGACTTGCAATGACTTCAATTGCCTTTTGCACCAGTTGCTGACGTTCCCAACTTTCCTTACCCAATAAAACCTTAGGATTGATTTCTAACGAAAAAGCAACCCCACCTTTTAAATCTAATCCCTGTTTGAAAACACTTTGGGAACATTTAAACAAATGCTGCAGTAAAATTCGATTTCGTTTGTCAAAATTTTTCACATCTCCCAAATGGAATGCCGGAAAAAATTTGCACAGGTCAATCTTATCTTTTTCACATACTTTCAGTAAGGCCGACACCAAACTTTTTTCTTCACCCGCCTGCACAAGCGATTGAGCTGTTTGCAACAGGGTGTCGAACGCTTCCGCATGCGCTTCTACTTTTGTCTGTAAATAATTTTTAAAAGGCCGATCATTCCACGGAAAAGATTGCAATAAAGCCCACACAATGGCACCTAAACTAAATACCAATCTCCACTGGGTAGCATGCAACATGATTCGACTTACAATTGAAATTGCTATTTAGATTTTTCAGATATCCACTTGTTTTGAATAAAACTTTTGTGAAGCTCAATTTTTGAATCCACCGACTTAATAATCAAACACTCGCCCTTAATTTGCACGATGGTCCCAATAATACCGCTCGTTGTTACAACGTTGTCTCCAGATTTCAAATTGGAAATCATCTTTTCTTGTTCTTTTTGTTTCTTTTTCTGAGGCGCTATCAACAAAAACCAAAAGGCTAAAAAAAACAGCCCCATGATCATTAAAGAAGAAGCTCCAGATCCTGCCGCTTGATCACCCAGTAAAATGTATGTATTTGCGTTTAAATTTCCCATTTTGTTAAAAAATAAACCAACAAAGATTCGTTTTTGCAAGTCGTTTTTTTGTTTTGCTTAACGAAGCAGAAATCGCAAAAAAACGCTTGCTTGCAGTACCATCATAGGCTAGAATTAATACACCATCCTATGACAGATTCCAGTATATTTGATGAACTAGCGCAGATTCCAATTTTAGAAGAATTGTCGCAGGAAGAACTAAAAATTGTGGCTCCCTATTGGCACTATTTGGATTTGCCACTTTCGGAAATTTTATTTTCTGAAGGTGATCCCGCCGACGCACTATACTATGTTTTGGAAGGAGAATTGATCATTTATAAGGGTAACAACAGTGCAATTCCGTTCGAAATTTCTCGTGTGGTTGCGAACCAATTTTTTGGCGAACAAGCCGTGCTCGACAATGCTGTACGCTCTGGTACTTTGCAGGCTGCAACAACAACTCGGCTGCTTGTTCTTAAAAAAGATGATTTTTACGAGATCATCGAAAAACATCAACATATAGGTGTTATTTTACTCAAAGGGCTTGCCCGTTATCTCAGCTTGCAATTGCGTAAAACAACGGGACAGTTTATAGCCATTCATCAGGCTTTATAACAGCTTACGAGGTTTCAAAATTCTGAGAAGAAGTCTTGCTACTTTTGAGAGATAACAACTTTAAAAGCGGTTGATAGAGATCTTTTTCGGGCGCAATGCATACTTCACGGTAAGCGTGCAAATTCTCATTAAACGTTATGTGAGGCGCGTTTTCAATCATCGCCAAGGGTGTACATTCATTACCTTCGCCCATAACAAAGACGGCACTTGTGGCCAATGCATCGACAACATTAATGCACGTAACACGCAATGGGTGCCCGTACAGATCCGGTTTCCCAATGTAACTGAACAAGGGTGCAAATCCCCACCAGGCAAGCGCAATGCCCGTCACACCTTTTCGTAAAGGGGTGGTATGGCTATCCGTAATCAGTATGCCCAATTTCTGTATGTGGTGCTTTGTGCGTAAAAAAGACCACAATTGCTTTGCGGACGTAAAACAATCTTTTGGATACAATACATACGCATCATTACCGTTCGATTCATCAATGCCGGCCGATGGAATGAGCAAATTATTTTTTAAAGTTAAGACGATGTGTTCATTCGATGATTGGCTATTGGCGATAATGGCATCGGCCTCTTGTTGAATGAGTTTTTCTTTTGTAACCGAATGCTTCGGTACCGTACGTCCTTCGCAAATGCTGACCACCTTGGAAGTAACAACAACGACGCTTTCTTCGCTGATCGCGGGCAAATACGCATCTACAAATTGATTCAAATCTTGGAATGCGTTCACGCGGCAGGTTTTAATAGGTTCAATGCGCATAACAACTTTCTAAACAGTTTTGTGTGGCGAAAAATCTTTGATGCATACGAACATTGTGCACACGTAAAAAATCTACTTTGTATGCCTTTAAATAATTTGAAACGGCCAAAGTTTCCAAATCTCTCTGTTGGGCTTCTGCTTGACTGACAGCTTCGTAGAAAGATTTACGCGAATGTCCTATCAAAATGGGGCAATGCCATTTCTTCATGCAATCAATTTGTTTTAGTAAAAGCCAATTTTGGTACATCGTCTTTCCGAAACCAAGTCCGGGATCAAAGATAATCGTATTGTCTTTAAATCCACACTTGTGTAATCGTGTTAAAAGTGAGTCAAACCAAACTTCGATGGATGCCATTGGTAATTCCCCAACGGGTAAATGAATGTTACGCTGAGGCGGTATCAACAAGGAATGCATAATGCAAATGCGACACCCGGCACGTGCTACAGCCGATAAAGCGTATTCGTCCAATGGGCATTGAACGGCATTGATCCAGGCAATGGGATATTGTTCTACCAATTTTACCATCAATTCTGGCCAATAAGTATCTATGCTAACGGGTATTTCTTTCAAATATGCATCATGATACCAAGTATCCAATACAGGTTGCAAGCGTTCAAATTCCACTTCAGGTCCCCATTGTTTCGAACCTGGACGCGTTGTTTGGGCCCCCAAATCGATAACACTGGCTCCATCGACAATAAATTGATGGGCGCATTGCAGAGCAGCTTCCGTAGAAAAATGCACGCCTCCATCGGAGAACGAATCTTGGGTTACGTTCACAACACCCATGTACCTCGGTTGTAAGCTAAAACTCTGCACAAACGTAGCAGAGGAAGACTCTAGGGCTAACGTTCCAAAATCAATGCCATTACCCGGATGCTGCAAACATGGATCCAGTAAAGCCAGTAAATGTAAAAAGAAGGGACGATTTAGCAGTGCCGGGTGTGGCAAAGTTAAATATTCCGTTGAAAGGCACACCGCATCGTAGAGTAAAATATCTATGTCAATCACGCGAGGGCTCCATTTGGGATGGTTTTGGGGACGACCCATTGCTTCTTCAATCTCACCTAAAGTTTGCAATAAAGTTTGTGGTGATAATGCCGTATCACCACAAACAATCATGTTCAAATAAGGCAAATCCCAACTTTGAGAAGCACTTGGTGGGAGTATGGCCTTTGTTTCCAAGACGATGGAACATGTGACGTGCTGCAAACAACGCTCCTGGATTAAGGATACCGCCTTACGCAGATTTTCTAGACGGTGACCAAGATTAGATCCCAAACTAAGATATATCACGAAGCATTAATATAGTACAGCCTCATCAAATTTAAAGCATTTTCCAAAAAATCATACGGCGCAATCGATGATATCTTGGGGATTAATGTGGAAATGATAGATTGTCCTATTGTCGGTGGACATCCAAGTTATCCACAAATGATCACCTTTGACATCCATAAAGAGGATTCTTGAGCAATTGGTCAAATTACCAAAACTGTTACCATGGGCGTCTTTAAAGTCAGTTTTTGTCAATAACCGTACGTTGTGATTAGCATCTACCCTGTAACGTGCGACCCCAAGGATGAGTTGCTGTGTTTTGCCCGGATAACAGTAAGCGTAAATAATGTAATCCTTGTAAACAACCAACTTGTGCGTATTTTTGTACAATGTTGAATCCGAAGTTGTGGTAGAATGCCAAATCCAACCGCGTGAGTACGTTTTCTCGCTGACAGTGGAGGATAAAATCTTCAAGGATAAAGTCAATATCACGGTGCCGACCTCCAAAAAATAACCAATTGTATCCGGTAGC
>JAITAV010000004.1 GCA_031283895.1 Puniceicoccales bacterium
GTGCCGACCTCCAAAAAATAACCAATTGTATCCGGTAGCTTTCGATAAAAGTCTTGCCTCTAAAAACGCTTTAAAAGGTGCAATGCCTGTCCCAGGCCCTACCATAATGACCGGTTTTGCATCATCCGCAGGTAACTTAAAATGTGAAGACTTGACGTAAATCTTTAAAGATTCGTTCACGTGCAGTCTCCTACACAAAAATCCGCTTGATAAACCTTCACCAATACCACCTTCAACGTTTTTAAAGGTAACCAATCCTACGATAAGCTCCATCATATGCGGGTTTTTCACATACGCAGAAGCAATTGAATAAGCACGTGGTCGCATGGGTTTTAACCAATCGCACAAAGTAGAAGCCGAGAAATCCGTTTTGCACCGATTTCTCAAGCTTGTTAAGGCCACCCAAAAATCGACCCCATCACGATTGGGTAAGGTAGCAAATACACTTGGTTTTAATAATAATTCAAAATGAGAACTCAGAGCTTCGCGTAAGGTCAATATCTGTTTTGTATCTGCATCCACAATAGTTTCTTCGCCAGACAATTGCGTTAAGGTAAGCAGTTTGTCAACAAATGTTGCATTATTTTGGGGATAAATAAATACAATATCACCCGGTTCAAATGTACAATTTTCATTGGGAACAGAAAGTACCACAAGGTAAACGCTTCTCTCATTTTCAACACCGGACAATAATTGCCTTTTTAATAAGACCGAGTGCATTACATTGTCTGGGAATTTCATATTTATTATTTTTGTAATAAATGGCATTCTAGCCTACAAAGCGAGCAGAAAGTGCTTAAAAACGCCCCTTTTCGTTTGCGTGATCGCAAGCCTTTTACAACGCTTTACAGTATTTCACCAGTCCGTACAACTCCTCCTCGAAATACCTTTTCTCCCTGCCCACCCTTGAGTAGTCCTTGTTCACACCTTATCCAAAACTCAAACTCCGTAGAACTTTTTAAAATCTGTTTTAAAAAATCTCCATCTATGGCAGGCCCTATATATTTGCAAAAATTCTTTAAAAGTCCTAATGGATCGGCATTTCGATTCAATTTAAAGGTTTTATCAACCTGCTGTAAGTATTCAAATACGTGTTTGTAACGCGGGTAATCTATGGGGTCCCCTTTACTGTGACTACGCCACTGGGAAAAAATCCATGGATTACGTATGGCTGCTCTTCCCAACATAGTCCCCCAACATCGAGTAAAACTTAAAACGTGCTTTATGTCGTCGAGTGTATTCATGTCTCCATTGGCAATGATGGGAATGGGTAGTTTTTCTACGGCACGTCGGACAAAGTCGTATCGGATTTGTCCTTCGTAGCGATCTTTTACGGTACGTGCATGAATGGTAATACAATCTACCTGCGCTTCGCATAAAATGTCCAAAATTTTTTCGAAATTCTCCGTATGTTCAAAACCAATTCGCATTTTTACACTCAAAGGCTTTGAGCAACCTGCCCGCAGTGAGCCAATTAATATTTTCAGAAGAGGCAAATTTCTTAACAATCCCCCACCCGTTTGCTTTTTGTAAATTTTTGGAACTGGACACCCTACGTTAAAATCGATGCCCGCAATGGGATACTTTTGTACAATTTCTGCATTTCTTAACAGAGCATTCGGATCATTACCCATTAACTGTATCCACAGTGGACATTTGTCCGCATACGCCAAATTGTCTTCAATCTGGCGAGGATTGAGGGTAAAATTTTTGTGTACACGCACGAATTCGCTTACGTAAGCATCGGGAGCACCGTACTGATTGAGTATTTGCCAAAATGGACCCTGCGTTAAGTGACGCATGGGAGCTAATGCAATGCCATGCTGAGGGAAACTATGCGTCATTTAATCTTTTATACAATTTTTCGTCCAATCCTTGGCATCCGGCAAATCTTGAAACAAACTCTGATCTACGAATAAGGGTTTTTTATGCGTTAATGCCAGTAAAATGGCGTCACTTGGCCTTGAATCCAATTCGACAATTTTAATAACCCCTTCACTCTTCTGCTTTAGCAAGACTCGAGCAAAAAATATGCCCTCTTTCATGCCTGTGATGACGATGCACTGCACCTCAATATCGAATCCAAAACATAAGTTGCGAATAAAATCGTACGTTAAAGGCCTCGTTACATTGCGGGCCTGTTGATAAGACGTAATTTGTTCTCCCATCAAAAGATCTACATAGATAACAAACGTCTTATCGTTATTCCCTAAAAATAAAGCAACACCCTTGGGAGTTGTAATAATATTTTTAATGATAACTTCTACAACTTCATTACGCATGTTGTTATAAAATGACAGGATCTGAGATTTAGAAAATATTTTTTTTAAGAATAATACTTGTCGTATCATGTTTTACATTATAGGATTATTAACCTGTAGTTGTAGGCTAGAAATGTTTTTAACGTATACCTAACAAAGTTCCTATGAAAATTGCTATTTTAACATCGGGAGGTTTGGCTCCTTGTCTTTCGGCGGCCGTAGGTGGATTCGTTCAACGTTATACCGAGCTTGATAAAAACGTTGAAATTATGACGTACTTGAATGGATATCAAGGACTTTTGCTGGGCCAATCGCGCATGATCACCGAACAAGCTCGTTCGGAAGCGTATCATTTGCTGAAATTTGGTGGCAGTCCTGTGGGCAACAGCCGTGTAAAGTTGTCTAACGTAAAAGATTGCGAAAAAAAAGGACTTATTCATGCGGGCCAAAATCCATTCGAGGTCGCTGCGCGTCAATTAATGAAAGATCAGGTTCATGTACTCCACACAATTGGTGGTGACGACACAAGTACAACCGCTGCCGAATTAGCCCATTTTTTGGCACAAAATAATTATCCTCTGCATGTTGTTGGCCTGCCTAAAACAATTGATAACGACATTTTTCCGATTCGTCAAAGTCTCGGTGCAACGACTGCAGCCGAACAAGGCGCTATCTTTTTTGAAAACGTTGTTCACGAGCACAGTGCCAATTCGAACATGTTAATTATACATGAAATCATGGGACGCAACTGCGGATGGTTAACTTACGCGACCGCAGCGTGTTACACATCGAGATTAGTCCAAAAAACATTTGCTCCCGCTTTGGGATTTCCAAAAGAGAAATTTGAAATTCATGGCATTTACATTCCAGAAATTGAATTTGACCTAGAACACGAGGTTAAACGATTAAAACCGTTATTTGATCGGCTGGGATGTTTAAATTTGTTCGTTAGCGAAGGTGCCTGCGTTACCGCTATCGTTAAGGAATTGGAAAAAAATGGTGAAAAAATTGCACGGGACGCGTTCGGCCATATAAAATTGGACCATATCAATGCAGGCAAATGGGTTGGAGAACAATTCTCAAAAGCTTTAGGTGCACAAAAAATGCTGGTACAAAAAAGTGGCTACTTCGCCCGTTCAGCCGCACCCAATGCATTTGATTTGCATCTCATTCAATCGTGTGTGGATTTTGCGGTCGAATGTGCATTCAAAGGAATAAGTGGTTTGGTGGGACACGATGAAACACAACGCGATACTTTACGCTGCATCGAATTTGAAAAAGTGAAAGGTGGTAAGCTCTTGGATGTCAACAATTCCCATGTACAACAATTTCTACAATCTATTAACAAGTAAAACAGGTTTTTGCAGTTGATTATTAGGTGTTGCATTCAATGTTTCGTAACATCTATTCATACATAAATGAGAGCACCTCTAATGACACACTTTTGTCACTAAAACATTTAAAACTCGACAGATCAAATAAAGAATTTAACAATTTATGTTTGTTAGACGTGAGACAGGCTTTTCGAAAAAGTATAAAGATTGTCCTCTTGAACGATACTCATGAACTGCTGCTAATTTTTACGGAAAATCCTGCGATTACATCCATTGACAACGTTTACGGAGGTGGATTTTGGCAACTCGTTGGAGGTGGAATAGAAGATGGTGAAACATTGGAGCAAGCTGCCGCAAGGGAATTATTTGAAGAGACAGGCTTAACGCGCAACGAAGTTATCTTTGGCAACATCATTTGGGAAGGGCAATGCGATCTTAAGATGTACGGTACAGTAACACGTATAAAACAACAATTTGTCATGGCCCGGACCTCTCAAAGGGTCACTTCATTGCAAAATTTAACGCAAGCAGAAAAGCAAGTGATTAAAAAATTGCAATGGTTTTCACTGGATCAAATAAAAAATAGTTCGGAAATCATATACCCCACAACGCTTCCAGAATATTTAGAAGCAATTATACGGGGCCGTATACCCCCTATGCCCATAAAAATAAACCTATCATAGAAGGGTTCGAAGCAGGAAACAACCCTACAAGAGGTGGTTTTTGCTTTTTAAAAGTTGTGCTGTATCATCCGGTACCGTTTTACGATATAAGGGGTGTATTAATCTACTTCTCTGGTTGAGAATAGGTTAACGTTCGACAAAATTTGCTTAAAAAGTTCTTCATCGTAGATCCATTGTCTAAAAAAATTGCGACACGCTATATGCACGCGTTCCAGTTGCTGCCATAGGGTAGTACACATCCATACTATGCGTTTGGAATCTGCATCGATATTGCAATGATCCAATATTTTTAAAATTTCATTCCATGGGTCCGGAAGTTCTTGCTGACATCGATACCAAGGCTCAAAATATTGAAGCCAATTTACTTGCTGAAGGAATAAAAATCCCCGTGATGGGTGATGACTTTCAACAAAAAGCTTTTTAAATTCATCAAACACTTTTCGACGACTTAAGTTTTCCGGTGACATTTTTTGGCACATACTGCGTGTGTGTGGATGTAATTTTAAATGAAATCGACCGGTAAATTGCATACCTCGCAACACTCTCAAAGGATCCTCAAAAAAATGAGAGGAAACGTGTTTTAAAATACCTGCTTGCAAATCGTTTTTACCTCGAAAAGGATCCCATAGTACACCCGACGTTAAATCAATCCCCATAGAATTGATGGTAAAATCTCTTCGTTGAGCCGCTTCTGCGTAGGTAATGAAAGGTGCAAGTTGTACTTCGAATGCCGTATGTTTGTGGCCCGTTACCCATTCGATCCGTGGAATACTAACATCGATGCGATATGAAGTAAGCTTAAGTACACCAAATTTGTAACCCGATAAATCGATTTCGCCAAAGCGGCGCTTCAAAATATCCCGTACTTTCCCCAGGGCTAATCCGAAAACTTCGATATCAAAATCTTGGATGTTCCTGTTTAATAAAATATCACGAACGCATCCTCCCACCAAGATTGCTTTGCCACCTGCTTCTTGAACACACTTGATCAAATACCTACAATACTCGGGAATTTCAAAATTAGGTAGGGTCATTCTCGGTGGAGAAAAAGTAAGATTCAAGCATTAAACATAGGCAATGATAGACCGGCAAATGTAACTCTTGGACTTTAAAAGTTTCTGTTTCTGGCACACAAATACAAACATCACAAAGATTTTTCATTTGTCCGCCGCTTTCACCTGTTAATCCCAAAATGGTCATTTTTTTTACGCGTGCAACTTCCGCAGCCCGCAAAATATTTTTTGAATCACCCGAAGTACTCAAACACCACAATGCATCTTGCTCTTGCCCTAAACCCCATACCAATTGAGCAAAATACCATTCGGGACTGCAATCATTGCAGAAAGCGGAAATAATGCCCGTTAAATTGGGCAACGGAATTACAGGTAAAGCGTGTTGCAGATTTTTCATTGCATCTGCGGACAAAGAGGATGTAAACCGTTTAGATAAGCATTTAGGACCTGCAAAGCTTTTTAAAAGTTCACCTGCAATGTGATCGGCGTCGGAAGCGCTCCCTCCGTTACCGGCCAGTAATACTTTCCCTTTTTGCCTAAAGCAAAAACATAACAGAGTAAAAGCCGATTGAATATGCAATTTACAAGGCATTAATTGAGGGTAACGCCGCAACAAAACATCTAAATGTTTACTTTGCATGTGCCTCAATTTTAGCCACAAGTTCTTCTTCCGATAATAGTCCAACATGCATATCAACTACTTGCCCATTTTTTATAAAAATAAGCGTTGGAATACTGCGAACATTGTAACGTGCGGAGAAATTTTGCGCATTTTCACCGTCAACGTTCATTTTTCCCATTTTAACTTTTGTCCCTATTTTTTTAGCCACCGCATCCAAAATAGGTGCCAAAGCGCGACAAGGACCACACCACGGCGCCCAAAAATCTATTAAGACGAGACCTTTTTGACGCGTAAAGTCGTCGAAGTTATCTTTTGTTAGTTCTGTCGTAGTTTCCGTCATAATTTTCTCTCGTAAAGTATAAATTTCCCTTCCTTGCCGAATAATTGCTTTGCTATTTTGAGATTCAAAATCAACTTTGCCAGAAATATGCATCAACACGATAAACCATACCATCACCCCTCCCTCATTTTCTCAAAAACGTCAAAATAATACCGTCAAGCAGACATTTTTAAAGCAAGGCTATTTATATTCTAGCCTTACGGCAACCCTTAATTTTTACAACGTAACCCAAAATCTCGCACGAAAAATGCTTGTATTACCACAAGGAGAAAACCTTGCGTTCGTTTTCCTCGTATCTTATCATTAAAATCGTACCATGTCATCGAGATTTCTGTCATCGTTGATGAACAAAAGCTTCATTCGGGGAATGGGTGTTTTCCCTTTTACGCAGGGAATTTGTTCACCACTTCCTTCGCCGATTACCCATTCTTTAAATTTTTCAGAACAAATAAGAGACACCCATGATCACTCCTATATTTTACGCGTTGCGAGCCCGCAAGATGCGGTTTTAATTAAAGAAGTTTTGTACGCCTACGGACACAGTAAGTCCAATTACAAAAATCTAGAATTTTTTCCCGAGGATAAACTTGCAACCATTATCCATAACATGACGCATTGCCTGGAACATGGCTACTTTATTACCTTTGTCATCACGGTGAAAGATTTTCCAACGGAAAGGCCCATTGGCTTTTTACAAATAGATCCGTATAATTTACAAACCATTGATAAGATTTTTAACGATATTCTGTTTCCACAATGGAATAACTTTCTAACGCATCCACTTCAGGAAGAACATTTATGTGCAGATGATGTACACGCTCTTACAGCATGGTTAAACGAACACACAAAAGAGGACTGTATACGAGAATACTTTTCGCACATAAAGGGAGCGTGTTGCAAATCTTTAGAAAAAATACCAGCACGTTGGAAAAATTTTATTATTGAAAGCTTCCGTTGCTTGTATGCATTAAAAAAACATTTATCCTCTGATCAATTTGTAGCCAACGTATCCTACGGACTTCTCCCGCAATTCCAAATGCAGGGAATCATGTCACAAGCGTGGCACAAGGTCATACAAAAACTCCAAGAGACACCCATCAAAATTCTGTTTTCGGATCGCATAGCGCTTAAAAATCGAGCTTCTTTGCATCTGCTGCGAAAACTAAATTTTAAGACAAGTGCCCTTTATCAAATGTATTATTCTCAAGATTATCATACTCGTTGCCATCCTCAAGGCATGTTTCCCGAGCTTTGCGTGGCACTTACATATAACTTAGGTTAATTAGAGCCACATCGATACACGTCTTTAGTCTCATATTTATGTGTAATCTTGGTTTACGTCTCAAATTATTTAAATTCCATATGTGTTTGTTGTGGCATTGTCATAAATTGGAGGCGAAAGCATGGAAGACCGCATTGACATGTTTTTGTCGACTAGAAAACTGAATATTCAATCGGTCCCCGTCAATTTGCCCAATCCTATCCCGGGAACCCCTTATGCGCATAACAAGATTTTAGCAAATGATGAGATGTGCCGCATTATTGCCCTAGCGCGGTTTTTGCTTCCCAAAACCTCCATTCGTATGGCAGGCGGCCGCCGGTTATTACCCGATAATGGCAGGCAATGTTTTTTATCAGGTGCCAATGCAGCTGTTTCTGGAAATGTGCCTAACGACGCGGAGTACAGCGATCGAGCAAAATGTCAAATCGTTGACCGAATTGGGATTCACCATCGCATTAAAAATATTTATATCGGGGCTCGCAAGTAATATGATTTAAACAGTAGCAACCCACTTAGGGTTACGATGTGCTGAAAAGCATTTTCTTTGATCATTGTATCCAAATGGGATAAAGGTATCAAACGTGTTGCCAAATCTTCCGATGGATCAAAATGCGTATCGTAAAGCTTCTTGCAGTGTTTAAACAGGAAAAAGTAAACACGATTCGTTTGCATGGCTGGATTAGGATAATAACGTCCCAGCAAAGATACTTGTTCACTCGCGTATCCCGTTTCCTCTTTTAATTCACGCAGAGCACCTTGCTGAGGATCTTCATTGGGTTCTATACCGCCTCCGGGCAACTCTAACGTTAAGTTGTTACTCCCTACCCTAAATTGGCTCACCATTACAATTTCTTGGTTATCCGTTAATGCGATGCTTTGCACCCAATCCTTACAATCGATCAACCAAAAATTTTGTGATCGCCCATCCGGGTGCCTGCCTGCCTTTTTAAGTAACCGTGCTCCTTCTTGGATGTTGCAAAGTGTTTCTTCAGGCCCTAACTGCCACAAAGGTGGGGTGTTTTCTTGAAAAAACGCCCCATCACTATTCATCTCGACCTCGAGATGTCAGTAGCAGATAATAAATTAAATTACCTAAAGAAGCCACAAAGGCTGCGACATAAGTTAAAGCTGCTGCATTTAAGGTTTCACAAACACCGCGAGATTCTTGCTTATTAACAATGGCTAAATTGACTAAAATTTTTTTTGCTCGAGCGCTTGCATCGAATTCAACGGGTAAAGTAACCAACTGAAACAGGGTGAGTAACATGTAAATCCAAACGGCTACCTTTATTAAACCAAAAAAGTTCAACACAAAGCCTCCCAAAATCACAAATGGCAATATTTGGCATGCGACGTTGGTAACGGGAACCAAAGCAGAGCGCCACTGCAAAGGAGCATAAGCCTGTTTGTGTTGAATGGCATGTCCCGCTTCGTGAGCCGCAACCCCCAAAGCCGCTAAAGACGTCCCATAGTAATTTTCTTCACTTAGGGCCAAACGCTTGCTCAATGGATCGTAATGATCCGTTAACTTTCCACGAGTGCTTACAATTGAAACATCCGTAATACCCGCTTGCTGCATGACCGCTTCCGCCGCTTCTGCTCCCGTTATGCCACCTGAAGATTTTACTTTAGACCAATAACTATATTTAGATTGAATTTGAATTTGCGCCCATAATCCCAAGAATAATGGACAAAGGATCAAAATTATATACATTGTCATAAAAACCTCCAATAAAATGTGACAACGATAACATATACGATTACAAAAAATCAAGCGAAAGTTTGAAAAGCATTTATTTTTTACATGAAATGCGTATCACGCTCATTTTATGGTCGTGCGATGTAATACAACATTGAAATGCGGACAACACCTTATTCCCTATTATCACTACTCCTTTTTCACGCTGCACAAGAACTGAATTGGGTACTCCTCATAGCATAATACTACACGGAGGATTACAATTTTACGGTCGAAAGTGCTAGAATAGCTTGAGGTGTCCATCATAAGTTCCGAGAACTCACAAATCTTGCAATAGCCACCGAGTCAGAGAAATATCTTCTGTTTGCAGTAATATTTGATGGAGTTTTTCCGAGTAAGATAAAAATTGCTGCCTGGTAGCCTCAGGATCGTCTAAAAATTGCTGCATACATTGTGCAACCTTAAAGGCTTGTAATGCGGAGCTTTGTAAAAATTCTGGATACGCTTGCTCTTTCAATAAAATATTTGCCATACTTAGAAAAGGTACCCTCACAATACATTTTCCCAAGGCATAAGTTATGGGATGTGCACGATAAACAATGACCCCGGGAATTCCCGCCAAAGCTATCTTTAATGAAGCAGTACCCGAACTCATCAATGATCCACAAATTTCCAAAGGATGCAGTAAATTGCCGTGATCGCATAAACGAACGGCACTTTGCAGATGATCCTTTGCGATTTTCTCTTCCAAAATGGCTTTGATGGATGCGTCCGGGTACACGACAATACCTCTTAATTTTTCATATTTTAATTTTAAAAATTGAAAAGCGTTTAATAAAATAGGGAAAATACGTTTTACGGCCGCCGAACGACTTCCAGGTAATAATAACAATTCTCCATCTAAATCGTATGCAAAAGGTAATTTTTCTCCGATCAGAGGATGCCCAACGTAACAAACATCCAAATTAGTATCGCCAAAATACGCTTTTTCAAAGGGGAAAATAACCGCTAATCGATCCAAAAATTTGGCCATTAAAAACCGACGATTTCGCCTCCATGCCCAAATCTGCGGTGCTATGTAGGCGCAAACTTTTACATTTCCACCGCCTTTACAACTCAATTTTTTTTCAAACAACTTTTTGGCCAAACGCAAATTAAACCCGGGGAAGTCAACCAAACAAACGATACGTGGGCGATAAACTTCTATCCATCGAACAATCCAATCCATGAGTGCTTTGAATTGACGATAGTATTTCAAAACTTCTATAAGTCCTACAACAGACCACCTTGTGATATCCAGTAATAGGTGGGCGCCTGCTTGCTGTAACGATTGTCCACCGATTGCGCAGATATTTAAATTGGGATGCAAAGCTTTTAAATCTCTGATACAAGCAGCGGCGTGCGCATCCCCAGAGTGCTCTCCGGCAATGACCAACATGTCTATTCGTTTGTCGACGACATGTTTACTTTTGTCGGTAACAATATTCTTTTCACCTAACTTTTCCACATGCATCATACTTTTCTTGTCTACATACCACATTCCGCAGAAAAATTAAACCTATTAGATTGGGTATAACCATCAGTCCATTAACGATATCTGCAATGGGAAAAATAGTTTCTAATTTCAAAAATGGTCCAATCGTAACGCATACAAGAAAAATTATCCTGTACACAATAACCCAATTTTCACCCGTAAGATATTGAAAACATTTTTCTCCATAATAGTTCCACCCAATAATGGTTGTAAAAGCAAAAAATATAATCCCAACATTTACAACGTACGACCCCAACGGTAAGTATCCCATCCCATTACCAAATGCAAAAGCGGTCAAGGTAGCCCCTTCTAATGTAGGATGCGGTACGAAAAAATCTGTCGCACCATGTACCAAGATTAACACTAATCCAGTCATACTGCATGTCAACATTGAAAAAAATGTTCCGGTCATGGAGATCAATCCCTGCTTTTCCGGAGAATTTGTTTTGGCAATTGCAGCCGCAATGGGGGTACTACCTAACCCCGATTCGTCGCAAAAAATACCGCGACTTACCCCTATTTGCATAACCTTCATCGTAGTTACGCCCACCCCTCCACCGAAAACAGCTTCAGGGTTGAAAGCTCCCACAAATATGAATTTCAATGCATTTGGCAATAAATTTATATTACGTATAATAACTAAAATTGCACACAGTATGTATGCTAAAGTCATAAAAGGAACTACTTTTTCAGATACTTTAGCTATACATTTTATTCCGCCCAGAGTAATTACAGCTACCAATATGGTTACCCATAAAGAGGTTGAAAACCTTGTTATACCAAAAAAACTTGCCGCCACAGCAATTGAATTCACCTGACAAAAAGTTCCAATCCCCAAGAAAGCAACCCCTACTCCAAACAAAGCAAAAGCCTTTGCCAACCATTTGCTGTGCAATCCATTTTGAATGTAATACATAGGCCCTCCATCAACCGTACCATTTTTATTGATTCTCCTATATTTTATTGCCAATACACTTTCTGCATATTTTGTTGCCATTCCAAAAAATGCAACGACCCACATCCAAAACATGGCCCCAGGACCACCGGTTAGAATAGCCGTAGCAACGCCAACAATGTTACCCGTTCCTATGGTAGAAGCAAGCGAGGTACACAGTGAAGCAAAACAAGAAACATCCCCCGTGGATTTTCCTTCATCTTCTTTTTTGTAAAATAAATAACTCAACGCCAATTTTAACTTAAAAATTTGTATAAACCGCAATCGCAACGTATAGTAAATACCCGTACCTAACAATGTGGACATCAGAGGAAATCCCCATAAAAATGAATTAACTTCTTTCAAATGGGCTGTCCAACACGCAATCATTAACAACGTTCCTGCGTACCTTGCCTAATAAGATCCGTAATTTGTAAGGCAACAGCCAAAGTAGAACGGGCAACCCATCCATTAATTTTAGGCTGATGGGTTTTCAAAATACAGTCTATAAAATCACTCAATTCAACCTTCAAAGGTTCTTCTTTGTGCAAAGGAACCTCTTCTTTTTTAAGCTCAAGACCCTCCTTGTAAAGTAAATGTCCTCTCTGGTCCATAAAGTCCAAAGACAAATATTTATTGGGTTGAAAAACTCGAATTTCGCGTACTTTTTTTAAGCTGACTCGGCTTGCATTAAAATTGGCAATGCAGCCGTTTTTGAAACGGATACGCGCATTGGCAATATCTTCCCCCATGGATAGTACGCTTACACCCACCGCTTCTATAGATTCTATAGGGGAATTGACCAATTGTAAAACAATCCCAAGGTCATGTATCATTAAATCTAAAACAACCCCTACGTCCGTTCCACGTGGGTTAAATGGAGCTAATCGATCCGCCGTAATATAACGCGGTTCGCTGACGTGAGTTTCTAAAAAACTGGTAACCGGATTGTAATGTTCTATGTGCCCAACCTGCACGTAACGTCCGCAAGCATCCGCCATCTTAGCCACTTTTTCCGCTTCGGATAGGGTAACGCACAAAGGTTTTTCGATCAACAGATGACAGCCTAAACTCAATAATTGTAAAGCCACTTCTGCGTGTGTCGTCGTAGGTGTAACGACGCTAACCGCATGACATTGCTTGGCCAATGCTTCAACATTTTTAAAAGCTTCACAATGGAATCTATGAGCAATCTCCTGAGCACGTTCAAAATTCAGATCGAAAACACCCACCAAATGTACCTTATCCAATTCAGCATAAATACGCGCATGGTGTGACCCCAAGTATCCAACACCAACAACACCACAATTTACTTGCATCGTTTCAATTCCCCTTGTTCTAAACGACAATATTTATTTGTTTGCCTAGCAAAATTTTCATTATGCGTCACTAAAATGAAACTCGTTGTAAATTTCTGACAAATGGAAAAAAACATTTGTGAAACCCGTAGACTTGTTTGTTCATCCAAACTGCCCGTAGGCTCATCGGCTAAAATCAAACGTGGATTCATCATAAAAGCGCGACCAATGGCTACGCGTTGCCTTTCTCCTCCCGATAAAGTTCTGGGTAATTGATATGAAAACTTTTCCAATCCTAATTCTAAAAGTAGATGATGCGCCCGATTCATTACACCTGTATCCACTTTTTCACCCATAACACGCACGGGGAGCAATAGATTTTCTAATACATTTAACTCTTCTATCAAATAATAATGCTGAAAAATGTAACTTATGCCCGGTATATGCGGATTTAAATGATGAGAAATCATTTGATTACAAAAGCAAATGGTTCCGGAATCGACACTTTCTAATCCACCTAAAGCAAACAATAATGTCGACTTTCCTGAGCCTGATTCTCCACAAATGGCCATGGATTCACCCTCAAAAAGCTCGAAATTCACATCGTGCCACAAGCAAAAGCGTTCAGTTTTCGAACTTACAAAAAATTTAGTCAATTTATCTGCACTAAGAAGCATTTTACTCACTTCGCAAACTCCTGGCAACGAGTGAAAAACTTGCTTTAAGCGCCGGAATAATGGCAGCCAATAAAGCGATTATAACCGTCAAACCTCCTATGAGAGCAAAATCTTGCCATGCGTAGGCCGCCGGTAATTTCGAAAAAGAATAAAAATTCCACAAAAAATTTTCGGGAAAAATTAAGCCCGTTAAAAAACAAATTATACCATTTCGATAATGCAATACGCTCATGCCTCCTATAAAGCCTAACAGGATACCTAAACTGCTTAAAAAAGCAGCCTGCCAACAAAATAACGCAGTAATTTGCCAACGTTGTGCTCCCCAAATGCGCAACAAGGCAATTTCACGCGTTTTTCTTACCACAGAAGACATCAAACCACTACTTATGGAAAAACATGCCACCAAAATAACAAACAATAGCACAAAAAAACTCATTGCTTTTTCTAATTTAAGGATATACAAGAAGTCTGTATCTAATTCCATCCACGAATATGCCCTCAAAGGTTTAGGCAAATGAGCATTTAATTTTAAGCACAGTTGTTGAATAGAAGTCCCTGGTTTTACACGCAAACTGAATCCATGGATTCCATTGTTTAAGCCATACAGATCCTGCAAAATTTTCAACGAACACAGCAACGTATTTTTGTCAATTTCAGCCCATTCCGTCTCAAAAATACCGACAACCGGTAATTCTTTGGGTAATAAAACTTCATCTCGTTTGATAGCCTCTAAAGACAAAGGGGAATAGATATCCAAAGTATCTTTCACGTTGATATTTAAAGTTTGGGCCAACCCTTTTGTCACAAAAACCCCTTGATTTAAATCGGCAATGTCGCCGGAACATACGAATGAACGCAGAGGCAAAACGGATTGAACCGTTTTTTCATCCACCCCCAGACATCTTGGGAACTGTACGTAATCTCCATGTTGAACCAAAGCAATGCCTTGTACAAAAGGTGTTACATGCGCCACACCTTCAAAATTCTTTAACGTATGCATCCATTGGGTACAATCTTCAATAATGGAAGAGGATAAAATTTTTATCTGACCATTGATTTGAATTAGTTTGTTGTGAATCGTTTTATCAAAACCATTCATGATGCTAAGAACGACTGTCAAGACCATGACCCCAAGAGCGATACCAATAATGGATATCCAAGTAAAAAACGTTCCCATGCGGCCTTTAGGAAACAAATAATGCAACGCTAACTTTAAAGTCCACATGAATACCAATTATAAAAAAAGGGATTCCTTTGAATCCCAACGCACTTTTTCAAGACAGACGCAATGGCATAACAACGCACAAAAATTTTTCAAACGTCTTAATAACACCGGGACTCAATTCGTCTTTGAATTCAAAAAATATCTCATCTTCTTGCAAAGATCGCAATGGATCACTTAGGAAGCGAGGATTAAAGGCAATGGTTACCGGATCTTCGCTATAATCGATGGCCATGGCTTCTTGAGCTTCACCCAATTCTGCACTTGAAGCCGACAGTTCCAAAATATTATCTCCAAATTTCAATTTGACTGTATTGTTTTCTTGACTGGAAACTAAGGATACACGTTGGATGCATTCCAATAACAAACCACGTTCCAATTTTACACGGTGCACCGTCGTTTGCGGAATAACTTGTTGGTAATTTGGGAAACGACCTTCCACTTTCTTGGATACCAAGTAGATAGAATTCTGGAGTCCATTTTCAATTGCTGTATTTTCTAAATTTAACTCAAAGGCAACCTGTTTATCGTTGAAATAAATTCTAATGGGAGCCATTTGCTGCAATAACCTTTCCAATTCGATGACTGTTTTTGCAGGTAAAATAAACTCAGCACCTTCCAATGTAGTAGGTGCTTCGATATCTTTTTGTATCAAACTGAGACGTCGGCCATCCGTAGCAACCAAATGCAACTGCATTTTATCATTTTCTTTACGAAAAGCAAAAAAAACCCCATGCAACAAATAACGATTTTCATCTTCCGATTGAGCAAACGAAACGTGTCGCAACATGTTGCCTAAGGTTTGCTGCTCCAACGAAAAACCTTTATCTTGCGAGAATGTTGGTAAAGATGGAAATTCCGTATCATTCATCCCCATAATCCTAAATTTTGAACGGCCTGAAACTATTTTAGCCTGATTTTGTGAGCACTCCAACTCAACATCCGCTTCTGGTAAAGCTTTAATGATAGAGGCAAGTTTTCTTGCGGGTAATGCAATCCGACCTTCAATCTGAACGTCTGCTTTTACGGAACAACGAATTCCCATGTCCAAGTTAGTCGTCGTAAGTTCAAGAACATTATCTTTCGCATTTAAAAGAACATTCCCCAAAATGGGCAAAGAACTACGAATACCTACAACATTCAATACTTGTTGCAGCCCATTTACAAAAGTGGCTTTCGCAATACGTATTTTCATCTATGATGACATTGAGAGAATTTGGATATTTTGGCAATATTTTTGTAAAAATAAACTAAAAAAATTTTTGAACAGCCTAAAAAAGAGAAAGAGGACTCATAAACTTATGAGTCCTCTTTCCAATTCAAATTCACATACTCTATTTATCTAGCCGTAGCCGTTAATTCAATTACTTTCAAAACTTTCTCGCACAAATTATCACCTTTTGCCAAAGCTAAATTCCGACAGTGGTGTTCAATATCAGGATATTCGTTCAACGCTCCTGCAATCACATCGTCCGGAATAGAGATCCATTTGTTCGGTTCTGCAAGACTATTCCATAAAACCTCAAAAGCTTCTTCCAATTGCTCTTGCGACCCAATTGCCGCAAACGATTTCACTGTTTTACAAATCGCCACGTTAACCAGTCCATCGTTTGACGGAATCGCCGCTTGCAAGCCACTTACCGAAACGTTGGGTGCGCGAAAACGTAACATCACAATATCTGCATTGGCTGCACTCAAAACGTCTTCAAGGTTCTCTTGTTTTCGCTCTCTGTGCAGCAAACACCCATAAAGTACATCACCTAAAGTTACATTTCTCCCACATTTAGCCTGTAATTGATATAGTAAACTACCCATGAATGCCTGAGCAAAACCCCTAAGCTATTTAGGGGTTTTTATCTTATTCTTTATTGAGTAGTTCAAGTAAAAACTTTGGGGTCAGCTGCCAATGCAAGCACTTTTACAAGCGCACGCATACCAGGAACAGCACATATAAGGTTATCAGGTGGACCAGGATTCATAAATGTTTCACCGTATAAGACCCATTGATGCTCCAAAGAGCGGGCCAACTTTTTATTGTGGAAGTCCAATTCATTCGCCAAATAGTGGGCTAACTTTGAGCACAAATGCTCTCCGTCCGCTTGCTTAAATCGACGGAAATGAGTATGGAGGTCAGCATGGTGTCCCCATAAAGCTGCATCTGTAATCACCTTATCTTCAGAAATAGACATCCAATCATTAAATTCTGTAACATGGGTGTATAAAACTTCAAAAGCTTCTTCCATCTGTTCTTGTGACCAGGCCTTTACAAACCGTTTTAAAGTTTCACGAATTACTCCGTTAATTAACCCATCACCCGGTTGTACGAATGCTTGCAAACCATCTACTTCAGCATCTGAATTACAAACTTCCTCAGAAAATATGCTGTCTAAATCCATCCGTTTACGATCCCAACACCATAGATGCCGATACAAGATTTCATCCAGAGTCAAATCTGGGAATTGCGCTTGTAATTGTTGCAACGTATGACCGTTTAATTCTTCAGAAAAGATGTGCAATTTCCCTGCCAAAGATGAGAAAAAAACACCTTTGAGAGTACGCTGTTGTTCCTTAGTTAAGGATAATTTTTCGGGGAACGTAAACCAACCCGCATGGACTTTAGGAAATAGACCAAACATAATACCGAAAAATAATGTATGCGTTAAAAATTTATAAAATAGGTTTTTCATAACATTGCATACATATAAAGCAATATTAAGGCCACTTTGAAAAACTTATGACGTAAACAAACTTATCTGTTTAGAATGACCTGCCTGGTTCTCGGAATCAAATGCCGGCGGTTTGTGTATCCTAGACTGCAGCAAATTTTCACGATCCTGCACAATTCTTTCGGCAATTTTTTCAACATGCATTGTCAACCAACGGTAAGTTAAGCTCCCTGGACAATAATCTGCGGGCCCGTAGCAGTCCACTCTACCGCTTTCCAACAACGCATCGTTTTGCATAAACTCCTGCATATTATCCGGATGATGTACGGCAAAAGTTTTTCCACCTCTCTCTTTCATAACGGAAAACATGGGAACGTCCGTAGCCCCATCCGCAATATAGATCATATTTTTAATGGGAATTCTCCGATCTTCAGGCAACATGGAGGCGTTTACATCCAAATTGGCATGCTTGTTAACACCTTTGTTGATTTCGAATAAAAAACGAGTTTTTGTCGTATTGTCAATCACTCGAGCGATCTGACTAATTTCTCTGTATTCCGAATCAATGGGCAAAATCTCCTGATGCAAAAAACCGGGCAACATGGGCTCTTCAATGAATTCGCATCCAAAGATATCATCGACGTAGGGAGCTATTTTACTGCCGCGAATCATTTCAGCTAACCCACCGCTGATAATGTAGTGTTCTAGTTTCAACTCATGTGCGTTAAAACGTTCGTTTTTTTCTACCACATCTTTCAAGATTTGAAAAAATGTCGGCAATCCTTCGAAAAATATTAGTGAGGTTCCCAATTGTTGTAATTTTTGGTTGCTCAAACCGCGAAAAGGTCCTGTTTTTACGTATGTGAGTAGATGATTTAAATAGAGTAAATCTTCCGTCACCGCAATATTTTGTTGTCGGTACACGCGTGACAATGCCCCAACTTCTTTCCAAAAGTTTTGCTCATCCACCACATAAGTTTCAAAAAGGGGTCTTTGCATGTATCCGGGTATGAGCGTTTTGTCAAAATCCCAAATACATGCCATTAAATTTGAATTCGTAACGTGCATTTATAAAAGATCCTTTAATTTTTTACTAAAAAGCGTGTGAAAAAAACCAGTCTCACTCATACCCTCTCTGTATATTTTTTGAAACACCGATTCCGCCTTATCCAATGAAACTTGTATTCTGTCTTTCGCAGGGCATGGGTCTGTGAAATACTGGCATCCTATAAACCATTCGATGTCTGTTAACTTTGCATCCTCTAAGGCTAAAACTTTTAGTTCTCTTGCCATGTTTTCTAATTGCTCCTGAAGTATAGACGGTTGACCGCCACCAAAAAAACCTGTAAGTGGGCTTGCTACATCCTCTGCTACCTTTAGTACACCCAATACGTAAAATTTCATTTTTATTTGACGCAATGCATCCAAAACATTTTTCTCATCCTTTGAACCTTGGCATTGCTCTAACTGGTCTTTTAAAGTTTGAAAATCAACATTACAGAGCTTCATCAATTGAAAATTTTTCAGCATTGCCAACCCTAATTTCTCAGTACACTTACCAGACGGCCAAATACTAAAGCAGTTATTGGCTTCTACCGTCAAATTTTTTACACTATTATAATGGTCATCAGTATTTGTTACCAATTGCTTATAATCTTCAAATTTTGCCACAAAAAGTTCTAGCGACTTTTGTAGTAACTCTTGTTCTAATGTAAGCCGTATGTCTAAAGAATCCTTTGTTTTTTGTAAAAAAGTCTTTATGTCCTTGTCTCGTGGCACAACCAACATATTTTGCATACAGATGAGAGATCTTTTTAATTCGTTCATAATCCGTGTCTTACTAGATATCAACGTACAAATTGATTCATTGAGATTTATCAAATCTTCATAACAATGTATCGTATGCTTTCTATCTAGCGTTTTAATTCCTTGCGTATATATTTCATTACATCTTGCGTAAATAAGACCTACGACGTCGTTTGGTAATGGCCGCATGGACGGCGCTGGCAACTCAGGTGGGACCTTGTAACTCATCACATCTAAATACTTTGGATCTCTAAGAATTTTATCCACAGTTTTTAGAAGTTCTTTGCGACTATCACGGTTAGAGTGTGCTAAGAGTTGGATGACTTGCTTTTCCAGGCCATTGATTTGATCTTGCAGGCCTCGATTCTGAGCTTCCAAAGCACGTTTCTGATCTTCCAAGGCCTGATTCTGAGTTCGCTGATCTCCCAACTCCTGTTGTGACTGGGTCAATCGAGCTTGCAAATTAACTCTTTCGGCGATAGTTGCTTGCAATTGATCGGTAGTTGTTTGCAATTGAGTCGTAAGCGCCTGTTTCTCAGCCTCCTTAGCCTGTTTCTCAGCCTCCTTTTGAGCTACCTGAGCGTCCAAGGCCTGTTTCTGAGTTCGCTGATCTCCCAACTCCCGCTGTGACTGGGTCAATTGAGCTTCCAAATCACCTTTTTCGGCAGTCAATCGAGCAATGTCAGCCTCCTTAGCCTTTATCTCTTGATCCTTTTGAGTTACCGTATTTTGCAAGGGTATCAGCAACTTCCAAATTACCTTTTCCTGTTCCCGATTCAATCGAGCAATGTCATCCTCCTTTTGAGCTACCTGAGCTGTAAGCGCATTATTCTCAGCCTCCTTAGCCTGTTTCTCAGCTTCCAAGGTCTGATTCTGAGCTCGTTGATCGGTTAACCCCCGTTGTGACTGGGTCAATTGAGCTTCCAAATTACCTCTTTCGGTAGTCAACCCACGAATGTCATCCTCTTTTTGGGTCAATTGATCTGTCGACGCTTGCAATCGAGCTTCCAAATTACCTCTTTCGGCGATAGTTGTTCGCAATTGACCCCTAAGCGCATTATTCTCAGCCTCCTTAGCCTGTTTCTCAGCCTCCTTTTGAGCTACCTGAGCATCCAGGTTTCGACTGCGTGCTTGTTCATCTCTCAACCCTGTTTGAGTGTGTGTCAGCTGATCTTGAGCCTCTGTTAACCCCCGTTGTGACTGAGTCAATTGAGCTTCCAAATCATCTCTTTCGGCAGTCAATTGAGCCACCGCCGTCTCTCTTTGGGTCAATCGAGTTCCCAAATCATCTTTTTCGGCAGTCAACCCACGAATGTCATCCTCTTTTTGGGTCAATTGATCTGTCGACGCTTGCAATCGAGCTTCCAAATTACCTCTTTCGGCGATAGTTGTTCGCAATTGACCTTGAGCTGTTCGCAAGGCAGTATCCTTTTGAGCTACCTGAGCGTCCAAAGCACGGTTCTGCTGTTGAGCCTCTGCCAACCCCTGTTGTGACTGGGTCAATCGATCGGTAGTTGTTTGCAATTGAGCGTCCAGCACATTTTCCTTCGAATTCCTATGACCTTCTTCGATAAGATAAGGACGAAATTCTTTAGGTTGACTCTCCAATTCGGTTATTTTTTCTTGTAACTCTTTAATGGATGCATTTCTTGAACTTAGTTCCGATAGCAAGCGATCCATTTGTCTGTCATCCGTAGGTTTAGCAGTCGAAATCTGTTCCTTGGGCTGTTCCTGCTTAGGTGTTTCTTTTTCTTCAATAGGCTGAATTTTATTTGACTTTGCATCTTGCTTACTTTGACTTTCCAAAGAGTTTTTAGATTGAATGGATATCTCTGGCACGAGAGTTGGAGCTGCCTCTGGCAGTTTTTGGTCCGCATGAACTAATTCGGTATTGATAAAATTTACACCCTGAGTAGGTGCGTACCTCTTGGGCATATCCAACGTATTTACGTTTTCTACGGTGATAAAAGAATCTGCTACTTTTATAATATTTGGGTATTTCGTTAACACATTACTATTCTTTAGGAGCTGCTTCAAATAAAGCTTTTTTGCCATTTCAGAAGGTACACCAAAAACTTTTGCCATCGTTTCAACTTTCTGAAAATTACTTTGCACCACTTCCCTATCCGTGAGGCTACCCAAAGCTCTCATTGCAGTCACAAAACTCACCGCTTCCTTATATTCATTAGGAATTATGTGCAGATTTTCATTTAACCGAGAAAGTAACTCGCTGGCCGTTAAATGCCTATCTCTAGTTACGAGATTCACCAAAGTAGCCCACATGCCGCCAGTTTTTGATCTGGCAACGTCTTCCACAAATTGCCTATACATAGTTTGCTTATGTTCCGCAGTTGCTTCACCAAAACTTTTAGCCCAGCCTATTGGATCTTCAGTTATCGAAACGTAAGCTTCCGCAGTGCAATACATCACACTCAAACACAAAAATGTAAGTAAACATTTAAGGAAACGACACCGAATAAGCATAAAAACAACTGCCTACCAACTTGGCTAAACACAAATATTTTTCAAGAGAAAATTTTACTAAAAGAAACATAAAACATAATTACGTCAAATACAATTTTATTATATATTGCCATTGACACACAAAGGTCAACTTTTTAAAATGTGTCGCCATGGTTGAGTTTTCTGATTTTATTGCTGCCTATGGAAAAGAGGTTGGACTTTCCGATTTACAATTAAACCAAGACAATCTTTGTTCTCTGAATTTTGATTCTAAGATCAACGTAGATATTGTTTTTAGAAAAGAACAGGATCAATGCATTTTTGCTTCAAAAATAGGTGAGATCCCTTTAGACAATAGAGAAATATTTTTTAAAGAACTACTCAAAGCAAATGCTTTTGGAATCGAAACCGCAGGTGCTAGTTTAGGAATTGACGAAGAAAACGATTCTATTGTCCTCAGTTATATTTTTATTACTCAATCATTCGTCTACGAGCTATTCAAAACAGTGCTCAACAATTTTGTTGACTTGGTGGAAAAATGGATGCAAAAGCTTGAAGATTTAGAGAAAGTTAACGATTTAACTACGGACAATGATATGCCTTTTTCTACCCCTGCCAATTTTATTCACGCTTAACTTCATTTTTAAACGAAAGATTTCCGAATTAAATAAGTATTACAACGCAAAAAAGAGGTATAGAGTTTGCCTCTTTCGTATGGCATAAAGTAATTAGAATTAATTGTCTTTGGAGTATTCCTCTTTAACAGACTGTGCTGACCGTTCCGACGCAACCTTTTCGAATTGAATTCTCTCTTGTTCTATAATTTCCTTTCTCGTTTGCACCGCATTCCCCAAAACACCCCCTTCACGCAAACGTTTTAACTGTGGATTGGCCTCTTGTTTTAAAAGAGCTTCACTGGCCTTTATTTCTATCTCTAGTTCTTTGTACCGATTGGATTCCATCAATACCTTTGTAGATAAAGAAAGTGCCTGTTGTTCCCTTTTTTTAACGGCATAATCCTGTTGTTGATAACTTGAACCCAAGCCATTTAACATGTCCACAAAAGATCTAGCATTACTTTCCGTTAAAGTACCAAAGGTATTTAAAGATTGCATTAGATTTGCATACAACGATTCCAATTTCGACCCATACTCTGAAGAATTGTAATCTTCTGTTAATTCACCTATGTAAGCCGATCTTTGTGCAAGACTTATAGCTCCTTCAGTGTTTCCACAGATAATCCCTAACAACTGACCTAATTTGTCCTGATCATCTTGGCCAGCGGCACCAATAACCTCCTGCAATCCTTGTCTTAATGCCTGAATTAAAGAAGGATCGATGCTGTGAGGGGTACTCGAGAAATTTTCAAGTTCTATGGACAGCGACAATGTTTGCCTTAGATTTTTTGCCTGTGCACCGGTAATCGGTTGATCCGAATTTAAAACAGCTATTATACTATCGTAATTATTTTTAACTTCTGAATTATTACCACCGTAATTACCAAAATCTCCCTCTAATTGGCTCAAAAAAGCTGCCCTGTCAGCGATACTCATAGCTCCTGTTTGAGGATTACCTTTTATCAAAGCAATTAACTTACTCATCAATTCTTCAATTAAAGCCTCTTCGGCAGCAGAATCTATTAAATTCTTTAATGTTTCCAATGCAGTCTTCAAATTTTGAGTAAATTCGTTGCTCACATAACGCGCATTGGAATTATTTTGCGTGAAATCATTCAACAAGGTAGAAAGCTCATCGTGCTGAGTGCTTGCATTTCTTAAATATTCGGAAACTTCACCTGTTTGACCGGTTTGGTCTGTATTAGAAACATCGCTTACTGACATACCATCGAAGAAAGCTAAAATCGTGCCAAATATGTAATATAATAGCGATTAAATTTCGTCCTTAACAGACGTTTTGCTACTTTTTAACTTGAAAGAGAAGAAAACTTATTGTTACAATATCTAGTGCACGTTGTATGAAATTAAGTCACTACATTGAAAATAGTTCCATGATTGATATACAGAGTACCACTTTTAAAGGTGCTCTTGAGGAATTAATGCAGTGTTACCCGCTTAAAAAAAAACGAAACCTTGCTACTTTGGTCGAAGAGTTACTGATTCAAGAAAATACAGTGTCCAGTTATTTGGGCCAAGGGATTGCTTTGCCTCATTTAAAAATACCCATGCAAAAAGCCTATGTATTCGCATTTGGACGTGTACGTACACCTTTGCAAGATGTAACCATCAATGGTAGCGAAAGTATCCGTCTCATTGTTTTATTTCTAGCTTCTTCTAAAACGGAAAATTATCTGACAACATTGGCTTCATTAGCTAAGATATTGCAGTCAACTGAATTAACGCATCATATAAATGATATTTCTTTAGAAGAACTTCGTTTCAGAATTTTAGATGCATTTAAAACAGTGCAAATTAGATCTGCCAAAACAAATGATCGCTTTAACCGATTAATGCTGCGAGAATCTTTAAAAATTGCCAAAGCCGGTAATTGCTCCGCTTTATTTCTATTTGTAGATACTTTCTTCAATACCACCCGTTTTGTTAAAGAATTAAACCCTGATTTGAAAGTGATAACCGTTACGCATAAAGCATCGGAAGTTGCGCAAAAAGACTCCACCTACATCTTACCTGTCCAACTTTTTTCTAATGGTCGGTTAACGCAATTGCGAAGTGCCATCCTACTGGGTATTATGCACAAGTGTATACGACACAATGAAAAGATTTGCTGTATAGGCGGTATCCCCAATAGTAATCGGTTGGATACCGTGCTTATCATTGACGTCAACAGAGAAATCCAGTCACTCTTTTCTAATCAGGCCGACATTCTCCCTAAAAATGTGCAACCCGAAGTCTTTGAAAAATTACTTTCTATTGCAACCGAATTGGCCGTTGAAGGCAGGGAAGGAAAACCTGTGGGTTGCCTTTTTATACTTGGAGATGTTCAAGAACTGGCGCCGTACGTGTATCCACTCATTTTGAATCCATTTCACGGCTACAAAGAAGAAGATCGCAATTTACTCAATCCATTTATTGAAGAGACCATCAAAGAGTATTCTCTGCTGGATGGTGCTTTTGTCATTGGTGGCAACGGTATTTTGGAAAGTGCAGGCAGTCTCATTCATACCAAAGACCAAATCTCTTTGCCCAGCGGCTTTGGTACGCGGCACTCTGCAGCTTTAGCTATTTCCAATACGGTTGACTGTATCGCATTAACCGTTTCTGCAAGCAATGGGCAAGTAACGCTCTTCAGAAAAGGCAAAATGTTACCACTCATTGAAAAAGGTATTGGTCACACGCATTCTGTTTACCTTGTTAAATAAAAATTTTGCCAAATTATAATCCCGCGTTAGTTTCAATTACCATTCTTATATGACGCTTACGCTAAAAGTTTTGGGAAGTAGTAGCTCCGGTAACTGCGGATTACTTATACATCAAGACAAATATTATCTCATTGACGCTGGATTTTCGAGCAGACGTATCCTACAGCTACTGAAAACTTATCGTATTACTTTGAGCAATCTATCTGGGGTTTTTATTACGCACGAACATCAAGATCACATTGTTGGCTTAAAAATATTAACGAAACAACCGCATTTAAATTTTTATGCAAATTTTGCAACATTCAGTGCCATTAAAAAGAAACACGACATAAAAGGTCTTTGGAAAATCTTTAAAACGGGGCAATTTTTCGATATTGATCCTTCATTATCCGTAAAAACTTTTCCTGTGCCTCACGATGCTGCAGAACCCGTAGGGTTTTTATTCAAAACCTGTAATTATAATTGCGCCTGGGCAACAGATTTAGGGCATATCACGCAAGACATTTATCAATCCATAATGGAAGCTCAGGATATTGTTTTCGAAGCTAATCATGATGAAGTGCTCGTTCGCAATCACCCAACGCGCCCTTCGTATATTAAAGAGCGAATACTTGGGCCCCTAGGCCATCTGTCGAACAAAGCCGCTTTCGACTTCATCAAAAATAACCGCGGTCCCTGGAAAAATATCTGTCTGGCTCACCTAAGCAAAGACTGTAATTCGTGCGAAATTGTAAAGCAGTTATTCCAACCACTTGCCAATGCGTATGGGTTTAAATTGACGATTGTAGATCCTACAGCTTAAAAATTTGCACAAAATTTACAACTAAAGTCTTAAGAAATGTGATATTTTAAAAGACTTTTTAAACGGTATATATAAGCATTTCCTTTTTAAGAGCTACGGTTGCGTTTAATACGTTTTTATAAAAATATATAAATTTTATTGATATTGGAATATGATATGCTATTGCCTTACAAAAATTATGAAAGCAAAACTACTATGGATGTTCATATTAACGACAAGCGCACACCATGCCCTTTGTGACTTTTTAGGATTTGGGAGAATGTACGAACGTTACGATTTTGAGGATATGCGTGTACAAACATATACGTATCCATTTCCACTTATTTTTTATTACAAACAAGGCGGAGATACCTCTGAACGATCTGATTTCAGAATTAGAGATGTTGTATTAACTTTCAATAATCTCCCAGATAATATTCAAACACTTTTACAAAGTAAAAATATTCCGGTAGAAGATATTCAGGTATTCGAAGCGTATGCAAAACTCAAACAAGCAGAATGCAATTATTTTACCCACACATGGGCCATGGATGTTATGACCAACAATCGGTCGGCTGTGGTAGACAGTGGCATTTTTGGAGCATTTAATTTGGAAGCCGTCAATGGGGAGATAGGCATTGGGAGCCTCGTTCCCCAAACAATGTCTTTTCACGATAAAACCTATTTAAGTGGTCAAGGAGGAAAGTCGGCAAGGTTTAAAGTTAAGGACGTTAATCAATTGTCAGGGGGTTGGTTTGTTTCCGTCTACGATCCTACGCATGCAGCGAACCAATCCAATGGTAACATAGAAGGACAACGGCCGAGAGCCATCGTCGTAAAATGGACAATTATTCCATTACTTTGGTTTACGGAGTGCCCTGATTTAACATTGTCTCCTTACCCAGTATTTACATGGGATAGCGATCCAGTGAATGAAGTATTGTAAATAATCTAGAAACCTTTTCGATGAGTTTGAAAAATTAATCCACTGTATTCCAACTACCATACAATTGTAAAACTCAACAACGGTATTTAAGTTACTCAAGGTGAACGTTTCTAGGGAAATGTTTGCCTACATCACACTTCTAATAATCTTAACTCTTTTTAACCAAGCAATTGCATTCTATATTCACTTTAAAAAGCCGCGTGTGGAAGATTTTTCGTTTAATACTTAGATTTTTTATCCACACCGGCAAAGTTTCCTTTTGAAAAACTTTCATAAAATTTTCACATTCAGGGAAAAAACTGTAAAATTTTAGATGGCATCGATAAACACCTTCATGGTAAGCTTGTGACCACAAAAAGTCTGGCAATGGACCTACTTGACAAGAATACTTAAAGTACTCTTGCCCTTTTAAATGGGCTTCAAAATATGCGGCCATGGATGATTGGATTTCACAAGCTCTCATTTCAAGAGGAGGTACTTTTATTGCCTGAATCTTTTGACGAAGTTGCGCATATTCATTGGCAATATGTTGACAACTATTCAATGTTGCAAGTAGTGCTTTGTGATCGTTTTTCAATCTTCTTAGTCGAAATAGACATAATCCATTTAAAATTAATATAAAGAGACAAAAGAGGATAAAATTTTTACTCATACAAATGTATCACCTCTATAATGGGAATTTACATACAAATCCATTTTCTGTATAAGTCAAAGGCGTCGTTGAAATCTGAACGCTTTTGTCTATGGTAGAAAAAGTAAGACGGCAACACTCTTTTAGAGTTCGAGAAAACTCTGCAGCGCTAACCAAATTTTTATAACGCCCCCTTATCTCCAATTCCGATTTTTCTGAAGATAAAATCTGTATTGCATCAATGCATAAATCTAGCTTCAAAGACATAAATTGTTGCTTTATTTGTTGCAACAACTGCGTGTGCATAATTTGTTTTCCTTTTAGTAATTCCCAATGCGTTAGCTGTTGCTTTAAATCCTGGATATCGTTTTCCTTAAGTGTGTAGGCCATTCGCTGACGCCTTAGATTCTTACACGTGTCTGCTTCCCTCTTACAGATCTTTAATAAGAACAAGAAATATCCTATCAATAGCAGTAAAATAGTCCATTGCAACGCAACATGATGCACTATCTTACGAATATAAAACCAGCTTATTACCATCAAAGAAGATGAAAAATCCATCTCCATGAAGTCAAAGTCATCAAAATGTCTATTACCACTTAAAATATGCAAAATACCAACTAACAAAGCCTGTTCGCTCAATCCAATTTTCCGATCGCTCGTACACCATTGATTAATTTCTTTTACCACATGCACATGCTCACCAAACGCTAACAATGGTGATTCCAATTCAGACACGTTACCTTCTCCAAAGATAAATATACTTTTTGCCCCAACCTGTAGATTTAAACTGTGCGTAAAATAACGAGAAGCTATGTTCAATTCCTGCACTACATCTTGCTCTATCGAATTTGAAGACGATACTTTTCGCAAATCTAAAAAGTTAAATGCGGGTTGATTTTCAACTGAACTTCTAGGAACACTCGCAAAAAAACGAGTTAAATTATCTTCTAAGAAAATACCGACTGCAGGTAACTGAAGAAGCTTTTTATGCCACATTTCTTCAAAATAAGCGGCCTGACCTACAATGGGTGGAAAACAATTAATACCATAGGGAAAGTATTTTTCATACAGGGACAAAATATGTTTCAGGATGATCCAAAATTTTTTTGGAATGAGGGCTACCCAATAAGCCTTAACATTCTCATTATGCGGTATCTGTTGAAACCTAAAAACAATTTTATCGCCCCGTAATCCAAAATCTTTATTTAACGCACATGTTAATTGTTGAATAACTGATAAACGACTCTTCAGATAAGGTAAGCGGACAACAAGATTAATGACTAAATGTTCCGGTAAAATAAAACCTACAGGACCTAAAATTTTATGAGACCGTAATAACTTGTCTAGCGCAGCCTCCAAAACTTTTAACCACTGTTTCGTAGAGGGTTGTGATTCAAAAACGCTTTCACCTGCATTCAGCGTATATCCCAATGCCGATTTCTTTAAATCCAGAAATCGTAAATCTAATTGCCGTGTATTGAACAAATAATAATGATTCATTCAATGTTTACCCTACCAATGACGATAACTGGAATATAGGTAAAAACATGGCTATAACAATTACCCCAATGACAACACCTAAAAAACAAATAATGAATGGTTCCAACAACGACGTCATGGCAGAAACAATATTGTTGACGTCATTTTCGTAAAGTACTGCAACGTTGCGAATCATACCTTCAACATTACCTGCTTGCTCTCCAGCCTTTGTCATATTGCACACAATGCGAGGGAAATAAGCAATACTTTCCATTAATGTGGACAGTTGTTGCCCTTCTTGTATCCCTTTCTTTATGGAAGTACAAGCCATAGACAAATAAAAACTATCGGCTACATTGGTGCAAATATCAATGGCTTTTAAAATAGGAACTCCACTGGATAATAGAACGGAATAGGTACGACAAAAACGTGCAATATTCGTTTTTTTAATTAAAGTTCCAAACAATGGAACATGACACAGGGTTGCATCTAAAAATTTGGCTCCCGATTGTGACCTAAAGAGTTTTTTAAAACCCACGAAAGCAGAGACTATTCCCCCTACAATAATAACGACATGGTTTTTCATAAACTGACTTACATCGATCAACGCTTGCGTCAACCAAGGCAATCGAGCCCCAAAACCGCTGAACATTTCTCCGAATACAGGCACCACCCAAATCATCAGTCCACTAACGAGCAAAAAAGACATGGTCACAATGGCGATGGGATAGGTTAAAGCACTCTTAAATTTTTTGGTTAATTTCAAGGATGCCTCAAAGTAGTTTGAGACGGTCACCATTGCATCGGGCAAAGCTCCTGACACTTCACCTGCCTCAACCATATTGTAAAATAACGACGGAAACGCATTGGGATATTTTCTCAGCGCATCCGAAAATGAGGAACCTGAAAATATATTTTCTTTAACGCGTGTAAGTATCAACTTGAACACTTTATCGTCCATCTCGGCAGTAATCGTTTCAAGGGCGTGAGATAATGGTAATCCAGCCTGTAACATAGAAGATAATTGCTGTGCAAAAATTGTCAGACGGTCTAATTTGACAGCATCTCGTTGTGCACGCTTTTCAAGTCTAGAATCCATTTCATTGTCTGAACGTTTATTCTCAGAAAAAAATCCTTTTTTGCGAGTCGACGTAGCTTCATTTTCCGGAGAACTTGTCGTTTCATCATCAAACAGTACCATGTATAAAATCTAACGCAGTCTCGTGGATCAATCAATCATGAATTACACAAAAAATAAGTTTTACACTGCATCGACCCGTCACATAAAACCCAGAGTTGTCGAGGCACATTCTCTAAATCATCCATGCGTGTGTGAAACAACGTATCTTGGTTCAACTTATTACTTTCATAAAGATTCACTGGGGCCAAAGACTGTAAGAAAATTTCCTTAAACATGTTTAAAAGCTACACTCTTAAGGCGCTCATTAATTAAAAACAAACTAGACAAAAAGTAAAAATATGTTCTAGTAAAATGATGCCCAATACGTTGCAGCGTTACCTATTCAAACAATTTTTTTGGGCATCAACATATACCATTTTTCTGTTTGTTTTCGTCCTTATTATAGGCAATGCCCTCAAAGAAGTACTTCCTTTACTGGCAAGTGGTAAAATTACGTGGGTATTTTTTTTCGATCTACTTCTTCACCTGATCCCGTCGATGATTGCCTATGCGTTACCACTGGGACTATTGACCGCAACGCTTTTAGTTTTGGGACGACTTTCAGCGCAAAATGAATTGATGGCGATGAAGGCCTCCGGATTGGGTCTGTATACCATTGTAGCTCCCATACTTTTAATAGCGGCCCTGGGTACTTTATTCGCTTTAATGGTCAATTTCTACTTTGGTCCAAATTCTATTACCTACTACCGATCATCCATCAACAATGTGATTCGACGGCGTCCTCTGCAGTTTATTCAGGCAGGTATTTGCATCAGAGATTTTGCTGGGTACATTTTTTATGTTGAAAAAAAGCACAAAGACTGGGTTGAGAACTGTTGGTTGTGGGAGCTTGATAGTAAAAATGTAACCGGAATAAATCTCCTTTTGCATGCCGAAAAAGGCTATATACGTTACAATCAAAGTTCAGATAGCATTATTCTCACGTTGCTCAATGGTATGGGAGAAAAATATACTTCACATGATACTTCTATCGAAACACAACCTATTGCCTTTGCAAACACTTCAATTTCTCTGCCTCTCAATCCTTTACTTGGGTCCAGAACTTTTACCAAACGATTAGGCTACATGCATCTGGGAGAATTATTACGCGTAAAAAACAAGTACAGCAATACAACACACAACTTACCTCATTACACTCAAAAAATAGCTACTTCCCTAGAGATCCAAAAAAATGCCGTTATGTCGTTTGCAGTTTTATCTCTCATATTCATAGCAATTCCACTAGGTATTAAAATAAAACGCGCAGAAACATCGGCAAACTTGGTTTTAGCAGTTGGTTTAGCGCTCAGCTACTATTTTATAGTGATGGCCATCTCTTGGTTGGAAACAAAGCCCCATCTACGCCCCGATTTGCTTATCTGGATTCCAAACTTTGTGTTCCAAAGCCTTGGCGTTACCCTTTTTATGAAAATTTCCAGATATTGATAAGCGATCTTTAATATCTTCTAGATTTTTTACACGCTCGTCATATACTGCTAATATTTTCGGCACCAAAGCTTTAGCCAAGTCGTTACTTACCTCAGTTGCCGCAATCTTTTGTGGATCTTGCTCCTTCAGCATGTTTTGTACATGTTTTACCACGTTGTCCACATTTTTACTTATCCCGAAGCCAGAATCAGAGGGTCTTTTTATTTCATTGGCAGTAAGGGCTCCCATGCATTCAACAATTATCTTATGTTCATTGGGTTTGTTAAGAAAACCCTCAGGCTGGTAAAGTTGTGATTACGGCAATAAACTCGCTTAGGATGATATTTTGACGAACTTTAAACTTGACATTATATAATATAAAGCAATCGTTTATGGATCGTGAGTTCACGAAAGATCTGCGTTGCGCTAGCAACATTATTTTTAATGCCATTTGTGTGTGCAGATATTGATCTGCACGCATTAGCCGAACAAATAAGAGTGTTTTCTACACAAATTGAAAATTCAAAAGTTGCAACTGCGTTAAAAGCAGATGCTGATAGATTGGAGATGCCGTCTAGCAATCCAAGAGAACAAATATATATTATTGAAGATATCCTACAGAAATTAGATAATTACAAAAAGAAAGAAGGTGCTTTAGATTTAAGAGTAGGTTGCATTAGAGCCGAAACATATTTTCAAGAAATACCATATGAACTTTTACGACAGAAAGTCCGTGAATATTTATTAGAACAATATCCGGATGCCGAAATCGAGTTTTCTTATAAAGAAGAGGGGAAGCGGCTTGGAGATTGTGCCCATGTTTCGCTATCTGGCCGGCCAGAAATTACTTACCATGCAAAAACTCATAGTCGTGGATTGTATTCCAGCACAGAATCAGAATCATCATATTACGAAGCGGAGGCTGTAGACCTTAGGGAGCTTTTTGTTTATAAATTTCTTCAATATTCAGGGTTGGGTCCCGAGGTCCACTTCGCTTGGTATAACGAAAGAGATTTTTACATTATAACAAAAGATGTTGGCTGCACAGAAAGTGGTGAGGTGGAAAAATACGATTACGGAACTGTTAAATCTAGTCAAAATTTATTAGGTGTAAGCTTAGGCGCAAAGTATACAGAACTTGAACCGTCACAAGAATCTTTGGTAAATCAGGTGGTTAGGGAAAGTTTTGTCCTTATCGATATAATTTCGCGTATTTTCGAATTAGAGGACGTAATTACGAATTACGGAAACTTCTTCTTCATCACAGACTCATCCGGTAATATTTCTAGTTTTAAGGTTGTTGATTTTGAGATATTGAACCGTAGAACGACATTTGCAGAAACATTGTTTAGGGGATTTTTACTCGGAACTGGTCCGTATCGTTACATAGGTTTTTCAGACCCAATATCACGCTATTTTATAGTCGATAGAGATGTGGATGCTAGAAAGGAAACCGCACAAGAGGTTTTCCTCCCCTTAGTAGAAACTTTTACGCGAGCAATTGAACGATCATTTCAGAATATACTGTCCTTACAAACAGAAATACCAACCCTTGATGTAGAACCCTTGAAAGAATATCATCAGGAGATCCAAGATAATATGAGTGCCTTTGTTAAGAATCTACAAACTCCGTAAGTATATCTAGCTTGGGTGTTTTTTCTATTGACATCTGACAATCAAAATGAATGCTTTAAATATGGTTTTGCGGAAAATTTACGTCTTAATTGCATTATTTTTTTAATACCGTTTGTTCATGCGTTTCCCCCTAATTTTGAAGATTTACGCGCTAGAACAAGAGCGGTTATAGAGTGGCTTGAAGGGGATTCATCCAAAGCACGAGCAGTACAAATACTAAAGGCAAATGTCGATAACCTAATATCCTCTGATCAAGCCAAACAAAAAAACGCCGTCAGTGCCATTCAAACAATATTAAATAGATTTCCTAAAAATAAAAGCGCGGACGACAATCCTGTTGAAACGTTAATGAACGATCTTCGTGATGCCATTGAGTTTTTTAAAAATCTACCTTCAGAAACTCTTCAGAGGAGAGCACGTGCGTATTTTTCTGGTATATTTCCAGAGTCTAAAATTGAATTTTTAGACAAACCTCGAGAAGCTGGAGCTCAATTTGGAAAGATAGCCCAGATTCTCCCCGAGGGTTATAAAAACCCTATTGCATACTATATAAAAACACATCAACATGGATCAACATCACAGGGAAGTGGAAGTAAAGGTAGTGCATCAAACCCTGTAAGCCCTATAGAGCTTTTTGTTTATAAATTTCTCCAACATTCAGGCCTAGGCCCAGAAGTCCATTTCTTTTGGGATGACGAGACAAATTTTTACATTGCAACAAAAGATGTAGGCTATACAGAAACTGGTGAGGCAAAAACATACAGCTACGACACTGTCAAATCAACACCAGAGCTCTTAGGCATGAATTGTTCGAATTTTGACCCGTTGATAGATAATCACATAAACTCAAAAGTTATGGAAGGATTTGTCCTTATCGATATTATATCTCGAATTTTTGACCTTACAGATATACTTACGAATTACGGAAATTTCTTCTTTATCGCAGATGTTTCTGGTAGCATTTCCGATCTAAAGATTATTGATTTTATTGTACTCGATACAATGATTCCAAAAAATTTGTTTAAAGAATTTTCAGATGGAACCGAGGTAGATAGTCGTCGTCCCAATACACCTATAAAACAGTATATTTTGGCAAAAAGAGCTCCTAATATCAGAATAGAAGAGGCAAAAAGAGTTTTCATCCCAATGGTAGGTAATATTCTTCAGGCCATACAACGTGCATTTGGGGACGTTATTCGTTTGAGCGAGCAAATACGCGTTGATATGGATCTCTTGGCAAAATATAAGGAATTTGTCGAAACCAATTTGCATGCTTTTGCTGGAGGGCTTGGTTAAAATTGCACCTACAATGGATCTATTCTTGCAAACTATCTCCCATGCCTCTTTTGGAACATTTCAAGTAACTTCAATAAAGCTTAAAAATCCAAAGTCAGTCTAACGAAACCCTACGTTTGCTGAAATTTACGCGCATTCCACATTTTTCAGCACAGATTACCCAAATAAGTATTTGCAAAATAGCTCATTCATTCTTTTAATGACAACAATGATAACAAAATTTAAACGATCTTTTATAGCGGGACTATTCGTTTTACTCCCTTTAGGGGTTACCTTCTTTGTTATACAAATCTTACTCAACAAAGTAGGACAACCCGCAAGTACATTATTTTTTGGCAATTGGATAAAAAATTTAGACAAACAATGGGTTGAATGTATTTTAAGTCTTATATCCGTAGGTATAGTCATCGTATTCATTGCTTGTTTTGGATGGTTTTCGCAGTACTTTTTAGGTAAGTGTTTTTTGAGGTTTACCGAAAAACTTATCTCCAATGTGCCTCTTATCAACTCTGTTTATAAAACGGTAAAACAACTTGTAGATACGCTTGCCCAAGATAAAAAGACACTTTTTCAGAAAGCAGTCCTGGTAGAGTTTCCGAGAAAAGGCCTGTACTCCGTTGGGTTTTTGACCAGTGACTCGAAAGGAGAAATTCAGAAGAAAACTGCGGAAGAAGTGTATTGTGTGTTTGTTCCAACAACGCCGAATCCAACCAGCGGTTTTCTCATTATGGTACCTAAAGAACACATCATTACTCTGGACATGCCGATTGGCGATGCAATGAAAATTATTATTTCTGGAGGTGCTATTGTTCCACCTTACGCTGCAGACTCAATAAAAAACAATTCTTAGCTTGACAGTTTGCTAACTTTACAGGTATCCTATACTTTTAATGAAAAAAAAGATATTTGAGTTAGGTGTGTTCATATTGACCTTAGGTTATAATTTATTTGGCTAAATGAAATATAGGTGTAACGCTTCGTTTTGAAAGCCACTTTACAAAGAAACTATTCAGTAAGAGGTGTTTTTTCTACCTTGGAGAAGATTCAAATATGCGACAATACTTCTATTGCCGTTGTATTTCAATCCACGGCAGTAACATTTCCAGAATAAAAAAGTAGCAAAATTTTATTGTCACCTATGGTTTCAAAATAGCAATGGCAATAAGGTAAAGTTAGCCATTAATGTAATGGTTTGTTCAAAAGCCATATCCGTTTTATAGCGCCATTTTATATGTGTGCAAAAATATTGCTCTCATAAAGGGTATAATATTGTATAAAAGATCCATGCAATTGCAGAGATTTAGCTTTAATGCATTAAAGGATTTTTTAAAACAGCAAAATGAGCCCATTTTTCGCTATAAACAGTTACAACAAGCTCTGTTCAGAGAACCTCATTTAACTTTTCACGAATTAACGACGCTTCCATTACCCTTACGAGAAAAACTTATTTCAGTCTTCGGGGACGACCTTTTACCTTTGCGACTATTGCGCGTTCAAAAAGGTATGCAAGCCAGTAAATACCTATTCGCATTACAAGACGGAGAAAGAATTGAAAGCGTATATATGCAGTTTCAAGAAGGTCTCAAGTCTTTGTGTATTTCAACGCAGGTTGGATGCGCATGCCGATGTGCTTTCTGTGCAACGGGAAAGATAGGCATTCAACGAAACTTGACGGTCGAAGAAATTTTAGGCCAAGTGTTATACGTATCAAAAACTGTCACACCTATAGATCGAATCACCATCATGGGTATGGGAGAAGCGTTACTCAATCCGCATATTTTTGAAGTCATTCACCATTTTACGGCCACCGATGAATTTCAACTAAGCCCCTACAAATTAAGCATTTCAACCGTCGGCATTGTGCCAGGCATTAGAAAATTAACGCAACTTTATCCCCAAGTGACGCTTACGTTTTCTCTTCACTTCCCAAGTCAAACCTTGCGAGAACAATGGATGCCAACGGCACAACATCACCGTTTAGAAGATATTTTTGAAGCTCTGGACGAGAGGGCAAAATTAACAAACCGTAAAATTTATCTGGCTTACATGGTTATGGACGGCATTAACAATAGACTGCAAGATCTGGAAGCACTTAAGTCTATTTTTGAAGCGCGTGGTCCATTAAGACATCTATACCATGTAAATTTAATCCCCTTTCATCCGATTCCTCATTCAAAAGTGCAAGAAACTCATAAATCCGTTGTACTTCGATTCCAGAAACAGTTAAAACAACACCGTATCGTGGCAACTGTACGCCAGTCGTTTGGAAAATCCATACAGGCCGCCTGCGGACAACTTTCGGCCGCATATCCAGTACATTTACAAAAATCTTCTTGACTACGTAATTGCCCCATTCAAACTCACGGCAGTCTCGTTAAATCGACAGGAGAAACGCAATATATTTTAATTTTTTACAGATATTTAACGCATGTTTTGACTCATTGATTGTTCGTAATGCGCAAAAAATGGATGTTCATTCATTAAATTTATGCATTTTTTAAAAAAGCAATATATTCTTGATGTGCTCAATCAATTGTACCCAAATCCACAGGCCAGTTTACTGTTTGCGGATCAACCCTTTAAATTATTGATCGCTACCCTACTTTCGGCTCGTTGCAAAGATACTCAAGTCAACAAAGTAACCCCCATTTTATTTCAAAAAGCTCCCACACCTCAAGCTATGATTCAACTTCCAATTGCAACGATTCAAAACATCATACAACCTTGCGGTCTTTCTCGGGCAAAAGCTAACAACATTTGGCAATTATCCCACATGTTATGTGAGCAATTCCATGGACAAGTTCCCAATAATTTTGAAGATTTGGAAAATCTACCCGGCATTGGGCATAAAACAGCTTCTGTCGTTCTAGGGCACGCGTTTCACCAACCCACATTTCCAGTCGACACGCATATTCATCGTCTTGCCCTTCGTTGGGGTTTATCTCATAAACATTCCGTCAAACAAATTGAACAAGATTTGAAAACTCTTTTTCCGCAGAACACGTGGTTTAAACTACATCTACAAATGATTTATTACGGCCGTGAATACTGCAATCGCCGTCAATGTACGCATACACACCTGTGTCTCATTTGTCAAAAGTTAACGAAAAATGACGAGCGTTAAGTCGTCTGATAACCGATCTGATCCCGAAAAATCTTCTACACTCTTTACAATTTTTTGAACCAATTCCTTAGGCGGTTTGTCCCTGTTCTCATCTATAACTTTAAACAAATTTTGCTGTGAAAACTCTTGATTTTGAGCATTCAAAGCTTCCGTCACACCATCCGTGTACAAAATGCACGTATCTCCACGTTTAAAGTCGTAAGTTGCTTCCTCAAGCAAATTATCAAAGATTTCACTCGACACCATTCCAAGCCCAATCCCTTGAGGCATTAATTTTTTGACAGGTAAGTCGGGTTTAATCAGTAAAGGACATTCATGTCCAGCTCTCGAAATTTTCAAAGTTTGACAACTTGTATCTAAAACACAATAAACCATCGTGACGAACATTTCTTGACTTGTCTCAGCATATAAATATTGGTTCATTATTTTCAGCACAGCAGCCGGTGAATCATACAAACAAGTGCAGTGTTTTAAATGCGCAACACAGGTTGTCATTAACAGAGAAGCGGCAATTCCTTTACCAGCAACGTCAGCTACAACGAATGCAGTACGATCATCATCTAATTTGAATAGAGTATAGAAATCACCGCCGATTTGTTGCGCCGATTTACAGTAAGCGGAGAAATCGCAATGAGACAGTTTTATGAAATCAGAACACGGCAGCAAAAAAGATTGCACATGGCTTGCTAGTTTTAAATCAAAATCCAACTTACTTTTTTCAATTTGACAATTGATAGATTTAACATTGTGCAGCATAATACCTGCCTGCTGAGTAATTAATTCCAATAAACGACCGGTATTTTTCGAAAAAGGTACATCGCGTGTCGAATTTGCAACTGCCAAAATACCCAATAACTCATTTCCAAAACAAACAGGAGAAATTAACAAATTTTTTATCCTCAAGGCTTCATCTAAGTGGTGAACGACATAACGGTCGATACCACCTGCTTCTAAAGCAATTGGATGGAGCGTTTGAGCAATTTCACCCACGATGCCTTCACCGTAATGAAATATCTCCCCTTGATATATCAACGATAAAATTTCTGCACGCGATAAATGATCAGGAATTTTTGTCTTTAGAGGAGGGAATAGGCCTTCACTTGCAACTTTTTTGAGCTGCTTGGAATCTGGAAAGTATTCATAAAAACAAGCACTCATACCTTCGGTACTGGCTAAACTGCTGTGCAATATTAAATGATAGAGCTGTTTTTGTGAAACGCCTTGGCTTATTGCATGCATAAATGCATGCAATAAGTCTAAAATAATTGTTTTTTCTTTTTCAGTACATGCCCGTATATCTTCTTGCTTGGAGTACGCCGACCTAGCTTTTAAATAAAGCGCCATCAACCCGACGCATCCCACCAAAATTCCCAATACAACATACACAACTTCCGAAATCATTTTTGTGAAGACAAATATTGTACAACATCCTGAAATCGAACTCTATTTTGTGCATTAATTTCCATCAAAAATTTGTGAGCATTCAGCAAAAATTCGGATTGTACTCCCCTTTTTTGCTCATTTTTTAAGCAGAATCCCACTTGTTCTACACGTGCAATATCTTCGACCAAGTGAACCCACAAATCTAACCCAAGTAGTTTAACCGTTTCTAAAAGTTTAGCGTTTAGGCCACTAAATACGCAAAGTCCCCCTAGGTTTCTTAATTTTAGAGCTAATCCAGCTAAAATTCCAAGACACGTACTATCGATACCGCTACACTCTTCAAATAAGAAACAATATTTAACACAATTTTCTTTAAGTTTTTTTTGCAAAAACTCATTCAGGGATGGACAATTTAGATAGGTAGCTCTCCCCTTGATTCTGACCAATACGGAATCTTCATTTTCATTAATCCAATAAACGGGTTCCTCTTTGTTATCCATAAGGTACGTATGGCATAAGAGGACTTCGTATGTCAATGCCAACACGTTGATAATTATAGAAAATTCGTAATCAAAAGCAAGTATTTTACTGTCAAATCTTTAAATTAACAATGAGACTAAATTATTTACACTTTTGCATTGATTCATCCAATAATATGCCACATGGTAGCATGCACAGATCAATGTATAACCCTTAACCCTTTTACGAGGAAAGTCCTTGTAGGAGATGAGTATAAATTATGACAACAATCATGGATAGTTTGCTGGATGCAAACTCACTTAAGTGTCTAAAACAAAATTCAATCGTTGCAGGTACGATTTCTGAAATTCGACCTAATGAAGTTGCCGTCAATATTGGAGCTAAAACGGAAGGGATTATTCCTGCCAGTGAATTTCCAAATTTTGATGAGCTATCGGTAGGTGAACAAGTAGAAGTCTTTGTTGAGCGCGTTGAAAATATAGAAGGCCGTCCCGTTTTATCGTACGACAAAGCCCAACAACAAAAAAATTGGGAAAAGATTTTGGAAAAATGCGAAGAAGGCGAAGAACTTTCCGGACGTGTAAAAGGTAAGATCAAAGGTGGCTTAATCGTCAGCATTGGTGTAGATGCGTTTTTGCCGGCTTCTCAAATTGACGTTCAGGCTCCCAAAAATTTGGATCAATACATAGGTCAAACTTTCGATTTAAAGATCGTAAAAATTAATAAAGAACGCCGTAACATTGTTGTTTCTCGCCGTGAATTAATTGAATCTCAACGCCAAAAGAAACGTCAACAAATATTGAAAGAAATTGAAGTGGGATCCATACGTAAAGGTATTGTTAAAAACATCACCGATTACGGGACTTTCATTGATTTGGATGGACTAGATGGGTTGTTACACATCACCGATATGACTTGGGGACGCATTTCTCACCCCAATGAAATGCTTAAAATAGGTGAAGAAATTGAAGTGATGATTACCGATGTCGATCGCGAAAAAGAACGCGTTTCATTGGGCATCAAACAAATGCATGCTAATCCATGGGACCAAATTGAAAGGCGTTACCCGGTAGGTTCTAAAGTTCGTGGCAAAGTGGTTAACTTAGTTCCCTATGGTGCTTTTGTTGAATTGGAAGAAGGGGTCGAAGGACTTATTCACATTACAGAATTCTCTTGGACAAAGCGCGTTAATAAACCCAGTGAAATGCTGCGCGTGGGCGACGAAGTTGAAGCGGTCATATTAGATGTTCAAAAAAATGAGCAAAAGATTTCTTTAGGTATTCGTCAGTTATCAGAAAACCCATGGGATATGGTCCTACACAACTACCCAGTTGGAGCACGCGTACGTGGCAAGGTACGTAATTTAACGACCTATGGTGCATTTATTGAGTTAGAAGAAGGTATTGATGGCATGGTCCACATTTCAGATATGACTTGGACACGGAAAATCAGTCATCCGGGAGAAATATTAAAAAAGGGAGATGAAATCGATGCTATTGTACTCGAAGTAGATCCTTCTCAGCAACGCATTTCGTTGGGTGTTAAACAATTAAGTGAAGATCCATGGTCCCGTATTGAAACATTGTATAAGATTGGTGATATCGTTACGGGCAAAGTGGCTAAAGTTGCTTCCTATGGTGCATTCATTGAACTCCAAAATGACATTGATGGACTCGTACACATTAGTCAAATGAGTGAAGAACATGTCGAAAAACTCAAAAATATTATCAAAGTGGGTGATACTGTGGAAGCTCGCGTTATCAAAATTGATAAAGACGAACGTCGCTTAGGTTTATCCATTAAAGCCGCCACTTACGACGAATCACGTCTGGCAGAAGAAATTAAGTTATACGATACGACCGAAGCCAATCAAGATTTAACCAATTTGGGTGATTTGTTGGATCAAGCGACACAGGCTAAGCGTTCCGAATAGGTATATACATAAAGATGCTTCTATTTGAGCACCTTTGAATAAGTTAGTACGTATGTTCAAATTGTTTACTTATGGTTTAAAACTAGGCATTTATAGTTTTTGTTTGGCTTCGAGTATCGCACTCGCTTATATCCTCAAGTACGAATTTTCAATTCCACTATCGATGCAAGAAGTTATGTGGCATAACATTTGTACGTTAGTCCCTATAAAGATAATCACGCTCATATTAGTGGGCGAATTTAAAGGGATTTTTTCTTATTTCCGCCTGCCGGATTTGGTTAAAATTGTGAGCTGTTTTTCCATCATATCCTTTGTTTTCCTACTATCAAAATTTTATATTCAAAGCTCTCTACTTCCTTCTCGAGAAATTATTTTGGCAGATTTATTGTTTTCGATTTTGTTTATATTATTTTTTAGAACTAGCCTACGTATTATTAATAACCGTGGAATTTTTAATAAAACGCATAGGAAAGGTCGTCCCGGAAGCATTAACGTTGCTGTCATTGGAACCAACGAAGTGGGGTCTGATATTATCACGGAACTAAAGAGTAAACAATTCTACGGTTTGACGCCCGTAGCGGTGGTGGATGATGATTCAAAATATTATGGAAGAACTTTGCATGAAATTCCCATATTGGGAACACCCGAATGCTTGCGAGATTGTAAAGAACATTACAAAATTGAAGGGATGGTACTCGCATCACATAATCTTTCTACCAGACGACTCAACGAACTCTCTCAACTAGCTCAAGAACTTAATTTAAAACTTCTAACAATCCCATCCCTTGGAGAATTCATTGAAGGACACGCTTTTGCAACACGCTTACGTACGTTAGACGTAGAAGATTTCTTGGAAAGGAAACCCATACACTTAAATTTAGAACGGAGTACGGCCCTTATTGCCGACCGAGTTGTCGCCATTACAGGCGCCGGAGGTTCTATCGGTCGAGAACTTTCTAAACAGATTGCCATTAAGCATCCGAGCCAACTTATTGTAATGGACCATTCGGAATACAACTTATTTAAAATCGAACAAGACTTACTGCGTGAAGGATTATCTTGTATGCCCGTCTTAATAGATATAAGTAACGCCCGGGATGTTGAAAGCTGCTTACAAAGATACCATCCTGATTTAATCTATCATGCAGCTGCTTACAAACACGTTCCGTTATTAGAAAATCAATCGCTTATAGCTTTAAAAAATAATGCCTTGGGTACAGGCATACTGGCAAGATTAGCCAGTAAAATGGAAGTAGAAAGGTTTGTATTAATTTCCACCGATAAAGCTATTAATCCCATTAACAATATGGGGGCGTCTAAACGCATTGCCGAAATGCTTTGCATGGCTTTGCAGCATCAAGCTGAAAATCGAACTCAATTTATGGCAGTCAGATTTGGCAACGTTTTAGGATCAGCAGGCAGCGTACTACCGATCTTCAAAGAACAAATTGCACGTGGAGGTCCCATTACGGTAACACACCCGCAAATGACGCGGTTTTTTATGACCATTCCAGAAGCTGTTGGACTCATTTTGGAGGCTTCATCCTTTGAATCGGTTGCGGGGAAGACTTTTGTTTTAGACATGGGAAATCCAGTAAAAATCTTAGATGTGGCCAAAAAAATGATCGAACTTAATAACCTTCGTGTGGGTATTGACATTGAAATTATATTTACAGGTATTCGGCCAGGAGAAAAACTGCACGAAGATTTAGTCTACAATCCAGATCATTTTGATAACACCATCCATCAACACATATGGCTTACGAAAGATTCTATGGAATATTTGTCACACATACGTACAGTAGATAGGCATTTGCAGGAGATAGAAAACTTGAATAACGATGAAGAAGGTATTCGATTCATACGCACACTAATTCCCCATTTTAAGATGTAAAATGGGGAGCTGTATTATCTGCGTATTTATTGTATCACGCCGAGTGTTTATCAAAAATAATACCGCAAGAAGATTGACTACCCAAACAAACATTTTTATGTTTATAGCATGAGGAAAAGTCGGAGCATTTCTGAAGAAATTAAAGAAAAAGAAGATATGTCGACAGAATTTAAAATTTGGGCGTGGTTAGAACGTTATTGGAAAATTTTAGCTTCCATAGTTGCTGTCGTTGTTTGCACTTGGGCTTCATGTCTATTGGTAAGATGGTATCAGAGGAAACGCGTCCAACATTACCTTGCCCAATATGAACAGCAGAAAACCCTATCTGAACAGTTGCAGTGGGCAGAAAAAACGCTACCTCAAGGATTAAAATCGTTGCAAGGGTTTACTTTCCTTGAAAAAGCAAATGATGATTTTAGTCATAAAAATTATTTATCTGCCGTTCATTATTATCAAAAAGCAATGCAATATTTGACTATTTTTCCACTCTTGGAGCAAGCACAATTAGGTTACGCGTTTTCAAATATTTATGTATTTAATGTAGAAGAAGCCGAAAAAACTTTTCTCAACCTTGTTTGTTGTTCTTCTGACTACATACGAGCACAAGTTTTCTATGCACTGAGTTACATAGCGTACCAAAAGAATGATTCCAGAGCCTTTGACGACTACTGCAAAGAATTAGCACGCTTCCCGGAAGGCGATGCTTTTTTAAGCCAACTCAACATCTTAAAAATAGTAGACACTTCCAATGATCAAAAAAAGAACTTGCTTTAACATTTCTGGTCGTCCCATTGGACCTCAGTATGAACCTTATTTCGTTGCAGAGTTATCAAGCAATCATCAACAATGCATTGAACATGCCAGGGGACTCATAAAACATGCAAAAGATGGTGGGGCTGATGCCGTAAAGATACAAACATACACGGCAGATACGCTTACTTTACCCATTAGGAATGATCAATTCAAAATTGATGGGCCTGGGAGAATCCAATATTTATACGATTTGTATCAATTAAACTGTATTCCATTGTCATGGCATGAAGATTTAGCGGACTATGCAAAAAAGTTAAATATTGCACTTTTTAGTACCCCTTTTGATGAAACATCCGTTGATTTTTTGGAAAAAACAATTCACCCACCCGTATATAAAATTTCATCTTCCGAAATAACCCATTTACCATTACTCAAAAAAGTAGCATCCACCGAAAAACCTGTCATTTTAAGTACCGGCTTGGCAAAACCTGAAGAAATAGAAGAAGCGATTGAAACCTTACGTAATCACGGATGCAAGCAATGGATGTTGTTAAAATGTATTTTCTCATACGCCACAGGTCAACTGAGTTTAAATCTACGCGCCATCTCACAACTACAAAAAAGGTATACTTGTCCCATAGGTATTTCGGATCATTTTCTGTCCCACAACATGGTTCTTGGAAGCGTTGCTCTGGGTGCATGCCTCGTGGAAAAGCATCTTATACTCACGCGCCAAGACGATGCAATGGACAGTAAAATTTCTCTGGAGCCAGAAGAATTTCGTTCTATGGTACGCGCTGCAAAAGAATTGTACAAAGAACTCGGAGAAGCAGTCATTGGACCCATCAGTTCGGAAAATGATCCCTATCACCTCAAATATAGACGTTCCATCTATGCGTGCAAACGCATAGAGAAGGGAGAAGTTTTTTCAATGGAAAATTTAAAAATTATACGTCCTGCTTTTGGTCTAGCTCCCAAACATTGGGAACAAGTTTTAGGGAAACAAGCAAAACATAACCTAGAAAAGGGCACCCCTTTATCTGCCGACGACATTGCTACTTAAGTGTCGGCAGTCCATATTCATAATTCACAAATATCAGACAGGTTTATTGTGCGCAGTTCCTTTCAGGTTTAGAGCAAGAAAACTTAATTTTGCTTTAAAAATAGAGGCCTACGTCGTTACGACAGAGGGTGTTGGAGTAGTGTTATTTGAATAAATTCCGAAGCCAAAAAATTAATATCAATTTTTTGGTCTACTAAAATTTCCTGTAAAGATACGGCGTTTTCTTGAACCTCCTTTGACCAAAGTTCATGGTGTGCATGGTATATATTCATTCCAAAACCCATGACCCAAGCCGTCGTTAAATTGTTTTCAACTTTTGATTCCAATAACATGCCGCTGAGCTTTTTCCCTTCCCACAAAATATCGTTGGGATCCTTCAAATAAAAAGGCTTACGAAATAACTGTATTAGTTTCTCACAAAAGCACCGATTGAGTAAAACGCGAATTTCATTTAATTTTTCTGGCAATATGCATTCTCTAAAGCCAATGGTTAAACTGAGTTGTCCATGATTATCTTCCCAAATTCGACCGTGAGTACCTCGCCCTTGGGTTTGAATTTTACTTAAGACAATGACGCATCGATCTTGGACCGTATCCAACAGTCGAAATGCTTCTAAATTTGTACTATCAATAACCTCGTAAACAAATAAAGGATAGTGGGCACACTTACCGGTGAGTAGCTTTTGTAATCGTTGGACGTCTAACTCATGTTTCATACCAACCATTGCACGTTCATTTTACTCCGTAACTCACCTTTTACCTAGAAAAGTACCTCATAAATTATGGCTCATTTTTGTGCAAGATAATGATAATACGCCAATCGACTGTGAATGATGGTTTGAGCATTTTTCTTTAAGCAGTTTGCACGTTCTGGATTTGATTTTTCCAAACCTTTAAATCGATTTTCTTTCTGTAAGTACTCTGTTAATGGGATTTTAGCCTCAACGGCATCCAATTGCATTGGATTTTCGTTTTGTAACGTACGACGAGGATCAAAACGATACAGTGGCCAATATCCAGATTCTACTGCCAATCGCTGTTGCTCCGCACCATATTTCAAATCGTAACCATGTTCAATGCAATGGCTATAAGCGATGATCAAAGAAGGTCCCGAGTAACTATTAGCTTCCATAAGGGCGTTCATTGCTTGCCCTGGCTTAGCACCTATGGCAATCTGCGCCACGTAAACATGCCCGTAGGACATCACCAACAATCCCAGATCTTTTTTTGCTCTTTCTTTACCTGCAGCGGCAAATTTGGCGACCGCACCTAAGGGTGTTGCTTTCGATTGTTGTCCACCCGTATTGGAATACACTTCCGTATCCAGCACTAAAATATTCACGTTGCGTCCACTGGCCAATACGTGGTCCAGTCCGCCGAACCCAATGTCATAAGCCCAACCGTCACCGCCTATAATCCAAACAGACTTCTCCACTAGGAAATCAATTAACGGCAATAAAAGTTTAGCGCTTGGCGTATTCAATGTTTGCAAACGCTCATTTAATATTTTTATGCACTTGCGTTGTTCAAGCACTTGCGCTGCGTTATTGGGGTCTATTTTGAGAATTTGTTCCACCAAATTTTCTCCCACTTCTGAACGCAAAGAGAAAAGCAAATCTCGAGCAATTTGTGTTTTTTTATCCGCGGATAAGCGGAGACCGAATCCAAATTCCGCATTGTCTTCGAACAAAGAATTTGCCCAAGCGGGTCCACGCCCATTTGCGTCTTTTGTGTACGGCGTAGTAGGTAAATTACCTCCGTAGATGGAAGAACATCCCGTAGCGTTGGCAATCAGCAAGCGATCTCCAAATAGCTGCGAAATGAGCTTAATATACGGGGTTTCTCCACAACCGGCACAAGCTCCAGAGAATTCAAAAAGTGGCTGTTTGAATTGCGTTGCTTTTAGATCTAATTTACACCGTGTTGTGTCAGGCCAAGGCAGCGTATCAAAAAATTGACTGTTTCTCTGTTCTTGCTGAAAAATCTCGTTTTTAGCGATCATGTTTAGAGCTTTATGACTGGGATTCACCTTATCTTTTGCCGAACATATCTCGGCACACAAGCCGCAGGCGGTACAGTCTTCCGGATAAATTTGTACGGTGAGGGCCTCATGGGGATGCTCTTTCGAACGAAAATCGACCGATTTGAACCCAGAGGGAGCTTTTTCTAAAAATGTTTTAGCGTAATGTTTCGAGCGAATTGCCGCGTGTGGGCATATCAGCGAGCAACGATTGCATTGAATACAAACACTTGGATCCCATGCGGGTAGTTCTTGCGCAATATTTCGTTTTTCCCATTGGGTGGTTCCCGTCGGCCAAGTTCCGTCGGCGGGGAAAGAGCTCACCGGCAAACGATCCCCCTTTTGCTCCAACAATTGCTGCGTTACCTTTTGAACAAATTCGGAAGCGCCGCTTAGGTTTAAAGGAATACGCCTGCGTGCTTTTTCTTGCACTCCTTGATGGACAATAAAATGTAAATTTGATAAAGCTGCATCCACCGCAGCGTAATTACTCTGCACAGCACTTTCGCCTTTTTTTCCGTAGGTCTTTCGAATGGCGTTTTTGATGCATTGAATAGCCTCTTCTTTCGGTAAAATCCCTGAAATTGCAAAAAAGCACGTCTGCATAATTGTATTAATCCGACCTCCCATGCCTGCTTCTCTCGCCACTTTAAAGGCATCGATGGCATACACTTGAATATTTTTATCCACGAGGGCTTGCTGGACTTCCCGAGGGAGATTTGACCACACTTGGTCCGCTGCAAATGGAGCATTGATGAGCAATGTACCATTCTGTTGTAAGCCTGCCAAGATATCGTAGTGCTCAATAAATTGAAATTGATGACATGCAACCAATTGTGCAGTTTGAATTAAATAAGGGGCTTGTATGGGCTTTGAACTAAATCGTAAATGTGAAGTCGTCATCGCACCGGATTTTTTTGAATCGTATACAAAATAAGCCTGCACGTATCGTTCAGTTTCCGAACCGATAATTTTAACGGTATTTTTATTGGCTCCCACCGTACCATCGGACCCTAATCCGTAAAAAATAGCCCTAAACGTATCGTCACTTTCCAATTCAATAGGTTCCTTGACGGGCACCGACAAACAGGTTACGTCATCCTCAATCCCTATGGTAAAAGAGGATTGCAGGGTGCCCTGGACGGCCGCATCAAAAATACTTTTCACCATACTGGGGTTAAATTCCTTGGATCCCAACCCATATCGTCCTCCCAAGATACGTGGTAATGCCCACTGTTTCAAACGGACTCCTTCCTGGAAGGCGGATTGCACGTCTTGGCATAGAGGTTCAGCCACGGCTCCAGGTTCTTTGGTACGGTCCAAAACGATTACTTCCTTGACGGACCGCGGCACCGCCTGTAGGAAATGCTTCATGGAAAATGGACGAAATAAATGTACGCGAAGCACACCCACTTTTTCACCACACTGCATCAGGTGTTGAACCATTTGCTGTACCGTTTCGCTACCTGAACCCATGAGGACAAAGATACGTTCGGCCTCCGGATGCCCCATGTAATCGAACAATCGATAGCGCCTGCCCGTCAATTGTTCAAATAGTACCATTTTGTTTTCAACAATTTCCGGCATCGCTTGATAAAAACGATTGCTGGCCTCACGACATTGAAAATAAATGTCGGGATTTTGGGCCGTTCCACGAATGACAGGTGCGTCGGGTGAAAGCCCACGATGACGAAAAGCCAAGATATCTTTTTCGTCCACTAAAGCTCTCAACGTATCATCGCCCAAAGGATTGTAAGTATTGATCTCGTGCGATGTACGAAATCCGTCGAAAAAGTGCAAGAATGGGACGCTGGCTTTTAGAGTGGACGCGTGCGCAATGGCAGCCAAATCTTGAGCCGATTGGACAGAATGGGACGATAGAAGTGCAAATCCTGTTTGACGAACGGCCATTACGTCCGAATGATCTCCAAAAATGGATAAAGCATGCGTAGCCAGAGTCCGAGCCGTTACGTGCATGCAAAAAGGCATTAATTCTCCGGCAATTTTATACAAGTTTGGAATCATCAGCAACAATCCCTGCGAAGCCGTGAATGTGGTGGTTAATACACCTCCTTGCAAAGTTCCATGGACGGTACCTGCAACGCCACCTTCCGACTGCAATTGAATCACTTCGGGAATAATTCCCCAAAGATTTTGCTGATGTTCCGCGGACCACTGGTCACACCATTCTGCCATGGGTGAAGACGGGGTAATGGGATAAATGGCGATGATTTCACTCAGTCTATAGGCAACCGATGCCACCGCTTCATTGGCATCTTTGATGGCTCTCTTGACCGCATTGCTCATATAACTTGGATTTGACTCAATAAAAAGTTCTCTCAGTTTTTACATTTCAATGCAATGCTTTTCTCCATAAATTGCCTGTTATCAAAACCTAACAACAACGATTTGACCTTTATTTTAAATAATTGGGTAGGTCGGTGGTGTAATTGGTCATGATATAAGACGTACTGGTGGTATCCTTATTGTAAATATTTTTTAAAACATTGTAGGTAGCGTCACCGATCGTTTGCGTCTTACGGCCGCGATTGATGCGGTGATAAAATGGCATGCATGCCGTAGGACGCATCGATCGAAAATCGACGAAGTTTATGTCAGGCGAAGCATATGAAAGTGGGGTACGGCCGTAATCACAAAAATTGATGGGTGGCTCCCACTGCATTTTGCAATAGTAGGGAAGCATCAATGAACCTCGAAAATTAACCGCCAGGTTAATATCTTCTAAAGCTCTAAATGCACCATAAATGCCCAAATCAGGTTGCAATTCATTTTTATTATCTTTTAACCAAAGATCAGGATGTGTTGTTCCCGTCATAATGTGCGCATAAACACTAGGTGCAGAACCTGTGACGGTATGGTTTGAATTCCCAAGAGGTGTACGTAGGTAAGAATTGTAAGCGTCCGTACCACTTGACCAATCTTGCCAATTATCGCTCAATAAGGTGATAGAATCTGCCGCAATAAAAGCTTTGGGCTGCGTACTTGTAGTATTGAAATTTCCTTTTATGTATAGCGGAAATGGGCACACAATACTTAATCCACCCGTCGGTAAGGTACTTGCATTAATAATACGAATACCAAAATCTAACACCGGTGATAACGATGACGGATATACGTAAGATCCATTGTTATATGAATTCAAAAAAGCAGTTCTGGATGCTATATAATTTGTACGGATATCCTGCGAAGTATTTGCAGGAGCTTTATAGTTGTCACCATTGCGTGCACCTAACCAATAACGATGAAAAAGGAGCGTACTGTTAACATCATTCTGAAAACTTGCAAGAGTCATGGGAGAACCGCTGTTGAGAGAGGTTATGAAAGCAGCTACGTCAAAATCCAACAATTGAATCCACTTAGCCCTATTACGATCGTAGATAAAATTGTAATGCGACGGAATATACACCCTGGCAATCTTGTTATCGAAACTTTCTGGTCGCCAATACGTGACGTAATCAACCAATTTTGCGGGTGGTGCAGAGATGTCCGAAACGGTTCCCACCGTTTCCGTTTTTAGTTTTATAAAAGAAGTTCCGGAAACACTACCGCCACCAATTGTAGGAACCGTCAATTTGTTGTTATACATCTGTGTAAAAATTCTCTCGCTCTCAACATTAAATGTGGCACTATTCGGCGTATCATTATCCGCAAAATAATAATAACGTGTGCCCGATGAGGTACCTTTCCACAAACCAACCGAATCAATCAAACTATTGGAGGAGCTGCCGACATAAGGATCCACAAAATTTAGGTAGGTTTTTACGTAAAGATTATCTTTTGTGGCGGGGAAATGTGTCGTGCCATAAGTGACGTAGGGAAAATTGATGGTGGGTGTAAAACTAAATGTTGTGGTTGTCTTAATAAAAACATCTATAGCGAGCCTGGGAAAACGACAAGGTTTTTGAGCTTCTATCAGGCGCGCTTTTTCGGTAATTTGCTGATTTGTTAATCCACGCAATGAGGAAAATGCCGACCGGACTTTGCCAATATTTGAACTACTGTAGGCAGTCGGCCCTTGCTGATTTTCAATGTTGCATAAATTGTACAAACCGGCACATAAGTCGACCGCATGTTCATTGGTTGCGGAAGCAACGGCTGTATAATTCGGGTACCACCATCCCGAATAAGCAATGGGATCAAAGCCCGTAGGTCTGTAAATTCTTCCGCGGGTAGTCACATTCCCCCCCCACCATGACAGAATACAATCTTTATCAAAAGTATTGGTTACATTGCTGTAGCGACCCGTATCTACCAAATCACCATGGTTATTGCTCTGACTAGACCCAATCCTATAATTTTGCAAGTAAACATTATTTGCACCACTACTGTAAGGATTCACATAGCCGTTGTAAAATGTACCGTTGTCATAAAGGCAATATTTGGAAGGGATGGTGATCGATGAAAATGATTCCCCACCCTGCCTAATGCGCAACAAATGTCCCGCTATGTTAAATCTATCGAGAAAATATGTTGAAGGCGATCCTTTTCCAGTATATCTGAATATACGAAAATTTCCATTAATTTGGACAGGACCATAAAACATAACCGAACCATCAAGATTACCGTTGTAGGCTGTGTCTCCTTCCGAATATAGTTGAAAATCGCACAGTGGGTTACGTTCAATTTCCATCAATTGAACCATACGCATTGTCCAATTGGGCACAAAATTGGAAACAATACTTAAATTGAGCAACAGAAATACTTCGGATAAGTAACGTTCGTCGTTAGCATCTTTCTTTTTATCTTGCCAAAAAATAGGGCCTCCAAAAACTTCCCACGTACCCGGCTGCAATGGAAAATCTGCAGGTACAATCTGTGTTTTAACAAAAGAGGTATTAAAATTAATCACACCGCTATTGGCCTTACGCTTGTAGGCATCAACACCTAAAAAAATATTGGGCATCTTGGGGTTTTGCGTCAACTGATACGCGTAATCACGTACCAAGTGCATTGCATTTTCCATGAGATAATAACCCTGCGTTTCTTGTACAAAAATGGCACTTAATCTGGCTTCATACATCGTCGTATTGCAGCAGATTCTCAAAGCCCCAGCTAAAATGAATATGAATATAATAGAAGCAAAAAACCCGTTTCCACATTCTTTTTGTTTCGTCCTACACTGCGAACCCATGGAAGCAGTTTAAGGGTTGGGGCAGGCGCCTGCAATAAAATTTTACCGCAAAACATCGTCACCTTTTGCGGCCGTTTTTGGGTTCTTTGAAAAAAACTCAACCCATATGCCATATTCATTGCACCTGCCACATATGCAAAAAATATGCCTGCAGGTGTTGAGAAAATTTTAGCCAACATCCGTTGGAGTAAACCACGGACGCACTTAGACCAGTACAATGGGACCACTTTTTTGAAAAAGATTACAACATAAGTTTTCGCCCCATAAAAAATAATTGTAAATCGCAAATTTTTGTTGACTTGTGGGACCAAATGGGGCTTTATGGGGTTAAGTGGGTAAAGTATGGTCGTCGGCAAAAGTGTATTCGTAGGTGAATTCTTACATCAATTGGATGCAAAAAATCGCCTGTGCATACCTTCCAAGTGGCGATTTTCCGGTGATCAGGAAGACGTTTATCTGGCTCTTCCAAATCCATTGGGCTGCATCACCATCTATCCGCCAAAAATGATCGACAGGCTGGAAGCAAAAGTATCGGACGTCAGTTTGGGCGACGTTCGGGGCCAAAAAGTGTTGGCAAAATTATTTTCTCAAGCGGATACCTTCGGATGCGACAAACAAGGACGTATTATTCTTTCGGAAAAACTTATTCGGCACGCGGATATATCTAAAAACGCGCTGCTGATAGGAAGTTACGCCACTTTTAACATCTGGGAACCTAAGGCTTACACGCAATACCTAGCTTCTCCTCTCGAAGATGATAACGAGATGAGCCAACTTTTAAAAACATTGGGGTTATAATGGAATGGATGAGTTAAAACACATTCCGGTCCTCAAAGATGCAGTTCTACATTGTTTCAAAGACATCAACAGACTCATCCTAGACGCCACATTTGGAGGCGGTGGACACACAACGGCGCTATTGGAACAAAATAAACATATCCACATTATCGGTTTAGATACGGATCCGGATGCAATATCACGTGCCGAGGGTATTCGAGATAAATTTCTACACAGATTTCAGTTCTTCCACTGTAATTTTTCATACCTCAAACTGCTTTGCAGGAAATTTGACGGTATTTTAATGGACTTAGGGGTTTCTTCATTTCAACTCGACCAAGCACAACGCGGTTTTTCTTTTCAACACGATGGTCCTTTGGACATGCGAATGAATCCCCATGAAGGCATGTCGGCAAAAATCTTTTTGGAAACGGGCAGTGAACAGGAACTGATTAGAGCCATTCGCGATTTTGGAGAAGAGCCGCAGTGGCGCTCTGTCGTAAAACAAATCCTCTCTTTGCGTCATTCAACATCTTTTGAAACAACCTTCGATCTTGTAAACTTTTTACTCGAGTACACATCCCTGCGGCGTTCCAAAAAGCCGGGCATACATCCGGCAACCCGCGTCTTTCAAGGAATACGCATCTACGTCAACCAAGAGCTGGATCATTTACAAAGTGGGTTAAAGCAAGCCTTTGAATGCCTAAATCCGAACGGAATTTTAGTAGTTATTACGTTTCATTCCCTCGAAGATCGCATTGTGAAACAATTTTTTAATGAAAAATGCGGCAAAAGTCTCCATTGCCTGGATGCGGAACCACGACAATTCAAGCAATCGCAAGCGTCCTTAGTTTTTAAAAAACCTATTGTTGCCGACGACAATGAAATTAGTTCCAACCCACGGTCACGTTCGGCCAAATTCCGTGCTCTTCGAAAAAACTCATGAAAATCATACCTTCAAAATGTGCCTGCTGTTTAATTTTTGCACTTAGCCTAACCGTTACGGGGGCTTTTGGACTCCTGTGGATACGACAGCAAGTTTACTTGCAGGCTTCTTATGGAAAACATTTGGAAAAAGAATTATCGCTGCTGGGCCAAAAAATACAGCAAACGGATTTACGCATATCACAAATTCAATCAACACGTTATTTAAAGCAACATTGCAAGCATTTGCAACAGCCTACCTATCGGCAAACGATTTGGACGCAGTCACAAGTAAATCCTTCAAATCTCTCCCGCCTTGCGGCTAAATAATGTTACCTTTGTGCTCAAAACGTTACCTCCTGCTGACCAGTACACTCGCATTTGGATTCCTCGTTTTGGGTGCGCGTACTTTATATTTATACCAGCACAGGCATACCTATCAAGACATCCTACAAGCTCGCCAGCGCACGTACATTTTGAACGCACAACGAGGAAAAATCTTTGACAGCACCGGGCAATGTTTGGCCAGCAATCGGCGTGTTTACGAAGTGGGTGTCGACCTAACCCAAGTACAGGAAAAAGATTTATTTCAACTCACACGGCTGGCAAAGTTATTAAAAGTTTCTCTCCCTCACTTGGAATCCATTTGGAATTTCAATGCCGCATGTCGTTGGAAAAAAATCAGAGACAACGTTCCCGAAAGCATTTATCAAAAAATTTGCGCATTGCAAATCAAAGGGGTTTATGGCCATGCAAAAAACTTGCGCGTTTATTTCGATACGCATTCATTGGGACATATTATTGGTTTTGTTAACCGTGAAGGCCAGCCTGTTTGCGGGATTGAACGTTCCATGCATTTCTATCTCAACGGGCAAATGGGAGAAAATCGATTTGAAATGGATGGTAAACGTAATGAATTGGTACAATTTCGTACGCATGCCATTGTTCCACAACACGGGCATAACATAGAAATTACACTCGATACAAAAATCCAAGCGTTGGTTGCCCAGATTTTAGAAAAGGCCGATCAACAATACCATCCGAAATCTATTCAAGCCTTAGTTACAAGGCCTAGATCCGGCGAAATTTTGGCACTTGTCGTCTACCCAGGATTTGACCCAAACCATTATGGACGTTACCCACCCGAAAATTTAAAAAACAAGGTCGTATCGGACGTTTACGAGCCAGGTTCTGTATTTAAGGCTATCACCGTCAGTGCCGCATTGGATACGCACAGTGTGCAAGAAACCGACCTATTTGACTGCGGGTTACAAACCGCCGAATACAAGGGGAAAATGTTGCCTCTTCCCAAAGACTGGAAACCTTTTAACCAACGCATGTCCGTTGCTGACATTCTAACCCATTCAAGCAATCGTGGCATCGTACAAATTGCTTTTAAATTGGGTGCGAATAAACTATTTGATTACGGGCAACGTTTCGGATTCGGCGAATCAACAAAGTCGGGATTCGCGGGAGAAACTCGAGGCATATTGCATCCTCCCAACCAATGGGATGGACTTACCATAACCCGCCTTCCCATCGGACATGCGCTCGCATGCTCTCTCATCCAGATGCATTATGCCATGGGAGTTATCGCCAACGACGGCAAGCTGATGTACCCGCAACTTGTTAAACGCATCTACGATTCCAAGGGAGAGATTATACGGACATTTTCACCCGTTGTGCGCAGACAAGTCATCCAAGAGCAAACCGCTAAAAAGATGCGGCAATTACTCACTCATACAGCATCTTCAAAAGCCTACATCCCTCACTACTTTGTGGCGGGGAAAACGGGAACTTCGCAAAAAATTATCGATGGCAAATATTCACACACCCAACATATCTCCTCCATGTCTGGATTTTTTCCCAGTCAAAATCCACAAATACAAATTACGATTACCGTTGACAGCCCGCAAAGTCAAGGTACAGCCTACGGGGCACAAATCGCCTCTCCCATTTTTAAAGAAATTGCCGAAGGTATCATTGCTTACTTAGGAATCCCACCCGAATCCCATATTTCGTAAATATATGTTTAACATTTGCTTACCCTCTTCCACTTATCTCACCAATCCCATCCTTTCATTTCCATTACTCAAATTTATGTCACAACCTGTGGATCTAAAAACATTGCTGAAAAATGTTGAAGTTATAAAAATTATGGGGCCCAAAAGTAACCCGCAAATTAAAAGTCTAGCCGTACACAGTCAAATGGTTCAATCGGAGTCTTTATTTTTTGCAATTTCAGGAACAGAATACCATGGTTCCGACTTTATTGAAGAAGCTTCTCGGCGTGGAGCCGTAGCCTGCATTTGTGAACAACTCATCCCTCACATCGGACACATGCTCCAAATTCAAGTGAAAGATGCACGGCAAGCCCTCAGTCAAATTGCAAACAAATTTTACAATCGCCCCGATACGCAACTACAACTCATAGGGGTTACTGGGACAAGCGGCAAAACGACCACTTCTTGGCTTCTCAAGCATATACTAACCGTACATTGCAAGGAAGGTACGGGATTGCTAGGTACGCTTCACTACGACCTTGGAAAAAGAATTTTACCCGCCCCAAGAACAACCCCCGATGCACTCAGTATCGCTGCCTATCTGAGGGAGATGGTACAGTCTCAACTTAAATATGCGGTTATGGAAGTTTCTTCGCACGGCATCGAACAAAAACGCGTTGCCGCATTGCAATTTGATACCGCCATCTTTACAAATTTAAGTACAGAACACCTCGATTACCATAAGACGATGGATAATTATTTCATGGTAAAAAAGTCTCTGTTTTGGCAAAAAGGCCTCAAGCATGCTGTGGTCAATCAAGACGATCCCTATGGCCAGAAACTGCTTCAAGACCTACCACATTCATTGAATATAATTACTTTTGGCACTCATACATCGGCTACTTTACAAGCCAAAAATGTGCACATCCATTCACAGGGAACTCAATTTGATTTAGTGCACCCACAAGGGCAATGGACGGTAAAAACGCCTCTTTTGGGTATCTTCAATGTTTACAATTGTCTGGCTGCTTTAGCCGTTTGCTATGCACAAGGATACGACCTTACCCAATCCGTTGAAGCCCTGAAAACCTTGTCCACTATTCCAGGACGTCTGGAAAAAATCCTAAGTGTTCAAAACGATGGCATGGATGCTTTTGTTGATTACGCTCATAAACCTCAAGCGCTCAAAAATGTTTTGCAAACGTTACGCCCATTAACTCAAAGGAAAATACATTTAGTGTTTGGATGTGGCGGCAATCGCGATCGTACCAAACGGCCTTTAATGGCACGTGTTGCCGAAACCTATGCAGACGTCAATTGGGTAACAAGCGATAATCCACGTACGGAACCTCAATCCCAAATTTTTGATGACATAAGAACAGGACTACTGTATCCCGACAAGGTCACTTTTACCGAAGACCGTGCAGAAGCCATTCGTAAAGCATTTGCAAATTGCAAATCGGGTGATTGCCTTCTTATTGCCGGAAAAGGACACGAGTGTTATCAAGAAATTAATCATCAATTTTTTCCATTTGACGACCGAGCCATTCTTAAAACTTGCCGTTCATCCAAAAATGACAAATTGCAAGCAGTTTAATCCCATAGATTTAGCCCAATGGACTCGGGGTACTTGGACACATCTTCCTATAAAAACTATTCAAAATTTCTGCTTTGATACGCGCCTACTCAAAGCGAATGAATGTTTCCTTGCCATTAAAACAGATCACAACGATGGGCACGCCTATGTGGAACAAGCGCAACAATTGGGAGCGGCCGCCGCCATTGTGGAACGTAAAGTATCGTGCTCCCTCCCCCAATTAATTGTCTCCAATACCTTGCAAGCATTGCAATGCGTTGCCTTTCATTATCGCAACACGCTCCCCACAGAAATCTTTGCCATCACGGGCAGTTGTGGAAAAACAACGGCCAAAGAACTGCTTGCCCTTTTGCTAGGCCACGAAAAAACATTTAAAACTCCCGACAACTTCAACAATCAGTTGGGCGTTCCCCTATCGTTGACACAAATCGATCCGAATCAGCATACGCAGGCAGTCATTGAAATAGGTATCAGTAAACCTCACGAAATGGAAACACTGGCTAAAATTGTACACCCTAATACGTCCATTTTACTCAATATTGGACCTGCACATATAGGGAATTTTAACGACGATATCGCACAACTTGTTAAAGAAAAAATGGCTCTATTTCAATTTTCGCAAAATAACATTTTTCTGCCTGATGCATTGCTAAAGTATCTTATGCCACCACACGACTGTCGAACATATGCCATTGCTCAAGTAACACCTCAACCTATTCCAAATAAAATCCCTGTCTACTACTTATGTTATACAGCCCAAGCAATGCCCTACGGATGGCAACTTCAATTATACAAGGGTACCCATCATTACGTTTTTACATTGCCCTTTCACGTAGGTACAGGCCAACTTTATACATTTGTCAGCATGTTGCACGTTGCTTTGGAGTGTAAGATACCTGCCGATGTTCTCCAGCAACGATTAAACCTATGGACACCGGTTCATCAACGAGGAGAATGGCTGCACATTAACAACAAACATTACTTTGGGGATTGCTACAATGCAAATCCTTTATCATTTGCAGACAGTTTACAACATTTTCAGAAAGAAGTCCCTCCCCATATACCTCGCTGTTACATACTTGGTTCCATGGCAGAACTCGGTGCTAAAAGCCCATTTTATCATCGTCAAATTGCCCAGTCGATACAGCACACGTCGCACGACGTTTTTGTACTTATTGGCAATTTCGCGGATGACATAAAAATTGGACTTTTAGGCCAAAACATACAAAATACTCAAATACAAGTATTTAAGACCTCCCAAGAGGCAAAAGTTTTTTTAACAACGCTGCCCTTTGCATATTTTTTCCTTAAAGGTAGCCACCGTTATCATTTAGAAGCTTGTATCCCAACAGGTTAAAAATGCATAAAATTTATTTCTCTCATTTACTTACAGAAACTCACATCCCCCTCTCCTGTAAAGGATCCATTTTAAACGCTACAAAAACGATTTTATAATCTTTTGATGACCATAGCCTTTCTCGGATTATCAAAATTATGAATTATTTGTCGTTGCCGTGGGTTTTTTTACGAACTCAAAACCGATCGTTCCGTTTTCTTTCAATACTAAATAGGCAGAAAAAAATTTCCCCGTCTTCTTTGAACGAAAACGATCTATGAGATCCGTTTTCCCTATCGTCAACAGCTTTTCAAACTGTTCGTTTTGGATAGTACGATGCAACAAAGTCCTTGCCATTCTAAAAGTGCATGCATCCTCTTGCACGCGTTCACAAACAAAATTAACATCGGTGGCTCTTACAGTACTTTTACACAAAGGGCAAACACCTACGGAAGGGTATTTCGATAAATCTTCTGAAGTTAAATAATTACCTTCGCCTTTATGAAAATTAAATTTAACTTGATAATCATCCGTTAATTCTAAAATTGCGCTGAACGATTTTCCCGCTTTTGAACGAAATCCCTCCAGAGGTCCAATTTTTTTGTCTTTTAGCAACTCAATAATTTCTTTTTCGGACATTCTTCGATTTCCTATCATTTTAAAGATAGAAAACTTTCCATCTTGCGAACGAAAGCTACGAAAAGTCTCCAACATGGGCAACCCATCGCTTGGAGAAATAATTTTCGTCTGGCGACCTTCTTGGTCACTTTCTTTGAATGCAAGTATATTTTCTACGATTTTAGAAGTCATTAATCGAATGTCCGACATAAACTGTGTCCTACTGAGTTGTCTGTTCTGGATCTGGCGCAAACGACATTCCCATTCTCCCGTTAGTGCGGGACTTGCCAACTCTTGTGATCGAACAACCTGCAAAAATTCAAGCAACTGTTCCGCTTTAGAGGTCGGTACCAATTCCTTGTCTTGACGTTCCACATACCGAGTCCCAATAAGATTTTCAATGATTTGAGCACGTGTAGCCGGCGTACCTAATCCTTTTTCTTTCATGGCTTCAGCCAGTTCGTCATCTTCTACGAGCTGTCCTGCATGTTCCATACTGGCCAATAAACTTGCTTCTGTAAAACGAGCGGGAGGACGCGTTGTATCCTCCAAGCGCTCAAAATTCACCACAGATGCACGATTATTGTCTTCGGGAACCAAAGCGGGCAAGGTTTCTTTTAGATCCGTTTTTTTGACCACTTCTAACCATCCTGGATAGACCAGAACTTTGCCTTCTGTTTTAAAGACAAAACCTGCAAGGGAAGTTAAGCGAGTGGTCACTGCAAATTCAGCGGGCGGAAAAAACACCGATAAAAATCTTTGGACAACCAAATCGTACACTTTACGTTCAGAATCTTTCAAATCACCTGGAGTTTTTTCAGTCGGAATAATGGCAAAGTGATCCGATACCGCCTTGTTATTAAAAATTGTTTTTTGATGCGTATTAAGCCATTGGTTGGACAAAATTTTTTGAGACAACGACTGATAAGCGTCTCCCAAGTGCCGCAAAATTGATGCGCATACGGGTACATAATCTTCGGGTAACGCACGAGAATCCGTACGTGGGTAAGTCAACACCTTATGCTTTTCGTACAAAGCTTGTGCCGTGTCTAACGTAAATTTCGCAGGGTACCCGTAACGTTGATTACATTCTCTTTGCAGCGAGGTAAGATCAAAAAGACGGGGAGCCGATTGTTTTGTTCTTTTGGTTGTTTCGGAGACTTCTGCAAAGTTACCGAGAAACGACTGCAATGTCTCAAAGGTTTGATCAACCGCATCTTTCTCCCAAAACCGATCGCTGCGATCGTTGAGATTAGACAAGTTTTTATTAAATGGCACCTTCTGCAACCAACCTACATAGGTACCCTGCGTAATACTAAATTTACCCTGTATACGCCAGAATGGAACCGCAATAAAGTTACGAATGCTCTCCTCGCGCTCGCACATGAGAGCGAGTGTGGGTGTTTGTACTCTCCCTACAGGAGCCACTTCACGACGACGCGCTCCCAACATTCTTCCGGTGACTACACGCGTACCGTTGATGCCCACCAACCAATCTGCCTCAGCTCTGCAACGCGCTGCATCTTGTAATGGTTGCATACTCTCGGCATCGCGCAAATGTTCGAACGCTTCACGAATAGCCTCCGGAGTCATTGAAGATAACCACAAGCGTTGTTTAGGCTTTTGACAATCGGCCAATTCGCATACATAAGTAAAAATTAATTCTCCTTCACGGCCCGCATCGCAAGCGTTTACTAAACTCTCTATCTCCTTGCGTTGCATCAACTTTTTTAGTGCTTCAAAGCGAGCCAGAGTTTTTTCAATGGGTTTCAGTAAAAATTTTTCTGGGAGAATGGGCAAATTTTTGAGTGACCACCGCTTGTATTTTGCATCAAAATCTTCCGGCATGTACAATTCTACAATATGTCCTACAGCCGAAGTTATGATCATATCCGCCCGCTCAAAATAACCCTGTTTATTTTGCTTGAATGATCCCAAAGCACTCGACAAATCTCGGGCGACACTTGGCTTTTCAGCGATGACCAATTGCTTCATACATTAAAAACCGCAAAACTCGTTGGACAAATTTTTATCGGCCAAAACCATTTTCACATCCATGTGAACTTAATCATTAGATACGTAATTTCATTCAACTTCAACACTTTTTACGGATAAAATTCGCGACAAACATCTTGCTAAAAAATGTAAAAACCGCTATTCTATGCAAGTCATGATTGTAAATGCGCCTAAAAAATCAAATGTTTCGAAATCCTTAAGACGTTCTTTGTTAGTCAAAATTATATCGAAAGCCATTCCTACAAAAGAAGACCTAGATTCAATCATTGAACTCACGGCCAATAAAGTCATCGATGACTTAAATGCTCAAAGTATTACTTTGTATCTTATTGAAAACGAGCAAATATCATTCAAATACGTTTATTATTCACCTTCCCTTTGGGAACAACAACCTGATTTAGAAAATAAATTCACAGAAAAAAGAGAACAATTGCTTAAGTTAAAAATTCCGCTGGGTACAGGACTCGTAGGGAAGGTAATCCAAACCGGAGAAAGCAATATTTTTACCAAAGAAGATAATGGAAATGAGCTGTATAATTTAAGCAAAAATACTGACTTTGAAGTAACTTCTATGTTGACGGTTCCACTCAAAGATCAGCGTGTTATAGGAGCCATACAAGTACTCAATAAAGAACCAACGTCGGAAACACCGTACTTAAACCAAAAAGATCTCACTTATTTGCAAGAAATTGCCGAATATACATCCTTTTTGCTTTTACGTATTTTAGATCCAAACTACAAATTGAGTGAACAGGATACGGCTCGATATGTGGCGAGTTTTACGGAAAGTCCTCTAATCACCGAAGAAAAAGACTTGGTGATTGATGAACGCCTTATAAAAACTATCAATGGTGAAATAATAGCTCAAACAGGCGTATTCCCGTATAAATTTCTAGGCGATAAAAATGTTGGCGCCTTGATGAAAAATCCTCTTGATTATCAAGGCCGTGAGTTGTTTACACTCAAAACCCAGTTTTCAATCGATGAAGTTATTGTTATACCCAATTCTCTATTTGATAACTTGCATCGACGTTTTTTCAACGAGTCTTCAGCCGATCAACAGAATGCCCTTGAATCCGGCCAAGAGATTCATGCAATCACCTCGCAACTCAAAGAGTCGTACGAGGAACTGGAAAAAGTCTCCGATATTAACCTTGAAGAGTTAAAATCTGAAAATGAGGCGAGTGCGCCCCTCGTCAAACTGGTAAACCAAATCATAGAAGATGCCTACTATGGGGGTGCCAGCGATATTCACATTGAACCCCAAGAATCCCGTCTTCTGGTACGGTATCGTATCGACGGTGTCTGCGTTGAAAAAATTAATTTGCCCGTCAAATCGTGCGCAGCTGTTATAGCACGCATAAAAATTATGTGCGATTTGGACATTGCACAAAAAAGATTACCTCAAGATGGACGCATTGACTTTTCAAAATTTACACGTAAAAACTTAAGCATCGATCTGCGTGTTGCCACGTGTCCATCCCTATTTGGTGAAAAAGTGGTGATGCGTATTTTGGACAAACGAAAATCTGCACTCCCCATAACCTCGCTTGGGTTTTCCGAGTACAATTTGCAAATTTATCGCCACTGTATCCAACAACCTTACGGCATGATTTTACACTGCGGCCCTACGGGTTCCGGTAAATCGATGACTTTGTTCTCTGCATTAAAGGAAATTGCGAGTCCTGATATTAATATTCAAACGGCCGAAGACCCTGTCGAATATACTTTAGCCGGTGTTAATCAGGTGCAAGTGCACAAATCGATCGGATTAACGTTTGCTGCTGCTTTAAGGTCTTTTTTGCGTATGGACCCAGATGTCATCCTGGTGGGAGAAATTCGTGACCAAGAAACGGCAGAAATTGCAATTGAAGCGGCCTTAACAGGACACTTATTGTTAAGTACCCTGCACACCAATGATGCACCTTCCACCGTTGCACGTTTTACGGACATGGGAATCGATCCATTTATGATTTCTTCTTCACTATTGGTTATTTGCGCCCAAAGACTCATTCGAAGAGTATGCAACAAATGCTGCACAAAGTGCATGCCTGACGATACGGAAAAAAAGCTCTTGGAACAAGCAATTCAGTGGTCAGGAGAAATTCCAAAGGCCACCGAACATGGATGTCTTCACTGCGGTGAATCCGGTATGCGTGGACGCATAGGTATACACGAACTGATGCAAAACTGCCCAGAAATTACCAGCGCAATTAACAACAATGCCGATACCGCAACCATCAAAGAAATTGCCATCAAACATGGCATGCGCACCTTACATCAAGACGCCATGGCAAAAGTTAAAGAAGGTATTACAACTATCCTGGAAGCCGTTTCTACCGCCCCTCCGGATAAAATTTAATCCCTTTATGAGGCCATAAAACGTACAGCAGCATATAATTTTGCACACGTCTACAAAACACACAAATGGAGAGGAACCAATTTTGAAATAACTACCCAGGTGAGCTGTTCAGTCTACCATTCTGCTTTCAATCCGGTTTAGAATCAAAAGAAGTACCACTTTATCCAAGAGATATGTGCATAAGTAAATCGAATACCTTTATGCAAGTGATTCAGTAGAAAAATAACGAACATTGCCGGATGAAATGCATGTTTTTAGTAGGCTTAACCCGTCCGTAATATCGATTTTTCGATAACAAAGGGTTAAGATGATAGATTTTCAAGAAGGGAATCGTACACGCACTAGCACAATTTACAATGCATTTTACTCCAAAGGTTTGAGACAACATTTACGCCAATGGGTAGTCTCCTTTTCATTCCATGCAGCGCAGTGAAATACAGGATAGTGTTCCGCGTTACGAGGTTCGCCAAGGTTAATTGCATAGGACCTAACTGCGTAATTTAATACTCACCTGTCAATCATTATCCGGTATACGACGTATGTTGTTGGCGTAAGGCGCTTAACTTTTGTATTGATCTGCAATAAAATATTGCCTTCTTGGGCTTAGCTTTGTTGGATAAAAGGCTAACATTCAAAGCTAAATCCACCGAAGCAATTGTTTGTGTACTAAAGCAACACTTTGGCAACAAAGACAATTAAAGCG
>JAITAV010000014.1 GCA_031283895.1 Puniceicoccales bacterium
CTGTGGAATTAAATCTTGAGTCGGTAGGGTATGATATTTTGGTGGAAGTAAAAAAGTGGGTACAGAGTATCTACCGATTGGAATGCCCTGCAGTTTTTTGAGGTAAAATACCGATGAAAGGGCCTAAATCCCGGCGTCTGTTCGCATGTCCGAACAATAATGCCGAAGCTGCCGAGAAGTAGGCACGGTGTTGTCGGGGAGAAGATAGGCTTTGACAAAGGTCATGGGCATTTTTTGGGGTGGTGCCACCGAGACATGCGATTTCTGGCGTAATACGAGGATTAAAAAGTCCATTTGGGTCGCCCGATATACTTGTAACACACATACCTTCTATTACCACGTTGAACTCTTTTTTGAACAATCATCAAAAGCTCGACTTTGCAATGCACAAACGCTTCTCGGCTCGGGTTTCGGCAGGAACATCCAGGGGAATAGGCATCTTGAGGCAGACAATAGGGTTGTGTCGCCGCGTTACTTCATCGGACAAAAAATCTAGATAAACAATGGATTGGATATATTTTTAATCTTATGTTTGTGGGCGTAGTCATTGTATTCGTTGCTGGTTTTGGATGGTTTTTCGCAGTACTTTTTAGGCAAGTGTGTTTTGGGGATCCTTAGCGTGGCATCGATTAGGCGCCTGTGCTTCGTTACCTTGAATATCAAGGATGCCAAGATTCAGGTCAGCTCCCTGGAAAACTGTAAAGCCCATTGAGCCTAAGAACCACGGAGCCTTTTGTGGGTTTCTAAACCTTACTCATTTTGCCCCAAAATTTAAAATTTGCCACTAAACACTCTTTGCATGTTAGGCAGCTCGCGTCTCATGTTGTACACAAATTAAAAAAGCACTGTACCCAATATATCACCGTATCCTCTGAGAAAATGCATTTTTACCCTTACATTTTCTCAACAAAAGGTTGACAAATTCGAAAAATGCAAAAACATTGTCACAGACAATTGCTCAGTAGCTCAGCGGTAGAGCAGGTGACTGTTAATCACTTGGTCGTAGGTTCGATCCCTACCTGAGCAGCCAGGGGTTCGGTGTACTTTCATAAGCCTTTGGGTAAATGAGTTTGCATACGTTTTCGTGAAAGATTTGCTTGTGTAGTGATGCATAGGGTGCTTATTGTGTCTAGCATGAGGGAGTTAAGTCAACGAATACACACTTGTGGTGTTTTAAACCGTGCCCAAGTAAATCAAACCGTTACTTTGATGGGTTGGGTTCAAAGCCTGCGAGATCATGGTGGACTCTGTTTTATCGACCTCAGGGATCGCGAAGGAATTACGCAATTGGTGCTGGACCCCAACAAATTTCAAGCAACTTTAACCGTACTAAAACCGGAATCCGTCATTGAAATCTGCGGCACGGTACAACGGAGACCCCAAGAAGCTGTCAACAAGCGTATTGCAACCGGAGAAATCGAAGTTCAAGTGAATGGTATTGAAATTCACAACAGTTGCCAAACGCTCCCTTTCCCTTTAGATGATAAGGCAGATAGAGTAAGCGAAGATTTACGACTCACTTATCGCTACCTCGATTTGCGAAGAAAAATTAACCAAGACCGGTTACAACTGAGGCATCGCGCTTCCATGGTGATTAGAAATTATTTGAGCGAAAAAGGATTTTTCGAAATAGAAACCCCTATTTTGTTTAAAAGTACACCCGAAGGCGCAAGGGAATTTCTCGTACCCAGTCGACTCAATCCAGGTCAGTGCTACGCACTCACCCAATCGCCACAACAATACAAGCAAATGTTGATGGTCGCGGGTGTTGAACGATATTTTTCACTGGCACGTTGCTTCCGCGATGAAGATTTGCGTGCAGATCGTCAACCCGAATTTACGCAGATGGACCTGGAAGCCTCTTTCATGGATCGAGAAGATATTTATACGTTAATCGAAGGGCTCGTTGCAAAGCTGTGGCATAATTGTTTGGGGATATCAGTCAAAACACCTTTTTTGCGCATGATGTTTAAAGACGCCATGAATCACTTTGGGTCCGACAAACCCGATATGCGTTTCGGCATGGAATTACAAGACGTCTCAGCCATTTTTCAAGCATCAAAGTTGCAAGTTTTTTCCAACATAGTTGCCCAAGGTGGTGTTATTAAGGCATTGCGCGTTGAACATTTCGCAGACGTTACCACGGGCGAACTCAATACGCTCGAACAAAAAGCTAAGGATCTTGGAGCCCAAGGATTGGCTTTTGTAAAGGTTAAGTCCGGTGAATGGAAGTCACCGCTAACAAAATTTTTGTCGGACGCAGAAAAGCAAGCTTTATTGCAAGCCTTAGACATCCAAGAGGGGGATTGTTTATTTTTCATGGCAGGGCCGTGGGAGAAAGCTTGTACGATCTTGGGGAAAATTCGTCTAGAAATTGGGTCTATATTGGAAAAACGAAGCCTTTTGACAATTTCGCCCAACGATTACAAATTTTTGTGGGTTGTCGATTTCCCACTGCTTACTTTCGACGAAGAACAAAACAAATACGTTGCAACGCATCATCCTTTCACCGCTCCCCTAAAAGCAGATGTTTCTCTATTAAAAACAGATCCACAAAAAGTACGCGGGCAGCATTATGATTTGGTCCTCAATGGAACAGAGTTGGGAGGAGGTAGCATCCGAATTCATTCGGCAGAAATCCAGCAATTCATTTTTGAAGATGTACTTAAACTAGCTCCCGAAGTCGTTGAAAATCGGTTTGGCTACCTGTTGAAAGCATTCAAATTTGGAGCACCTCCCCACGGAGGTATCGCGCTGGGGTTTGATCGCTTGGTAGCATTGATGGCTGGCACACACAGCATTCGAGATGTGATTGCGTTTCCAAAAACACAGAAGGGGCAAGACCTCATGTCCATGAGTCCGGGATATGTGGACAATAGGCAACTCGAAGATTTAAATTTACAATTCTCATTCAATACTCAAAAATAAAACACATGGAAACGCCTCTTAAGCATGTCGCCCTCATCTTGGATGGTAATGGTCGTTGGGCTAAACAACGTCATTTACCACGGTCGGATGGCCATAAAGAGGGCGCCAAACGTGCTTTTGAGATTGCGCAGCATGCATTTCAACATTGGCATATTCCTTTTTTGACTTTCTACGCTTTTTCTACGGAAAACTGGCAACGTCCCAAATTAGAAGTCAGTACTATCTTTCGTCTGCTGAGTATGCATTTAAAAAAGCAACGTGAAAATTTTGTCAAAGAAAAAATTCGCTTGCATACTTTGGGAGACATTGCTCAACTCTCTTCCAACTTATATGCAACCTTAATGGATATCAAACAGACGACTTCCCAATTTACCAAATACAATCTCGTCTTGGCGCTCAATTACGGTGCTCGGGAGGAAGTGCTGCGAGCCATTAAACTTTGTACACAGGTACCCTCCATCATCCCTTCGTTGGACTGGAACACCTTCTCGCGTTACCTATACACGGCTGATATACCTGATCCCGATTTGGTGATTAGAACCTCCGGTGAAATCAGATTAAGCAATTATTTATGCCTGCAATCTGCCTACAGCGAATTATATTTTACGCCCACTTACTGGCCTGATTTCAATAAAGAAGCATTTGATTTGGCCATTGAAAACTACAAAAAACGTGAACGACGTTTTGGTAATGCCGAATAACAATCATGAAAAAACGTACGTTGAGTTCCATTTTCCTATGGGGAACACTGTTGGGATCCGTTTACTACTTTCAAAGAAGTGCCATCGTAACGTGGATCGTTTTAGTTTCTCTATTTTCGCAAATTGAACTTTCCAGAATGTTGCGTGCAGCGGGCCTAAATGCCTGGAATGCCTTCGATGCGTGGATAGCTGTCGTATTTCCGGTCACATTGTGGTTTATTCCCCTTACGGCCCAAGTTTTGGGATCCGTTTACCTTACATTTTTAATGGTCATTTGCCTAAGTGCTATTGTAAAAACCAAAAATGCATTGAGTTTAATCAGTTCGTTGTTTTCATTTTGGTACATCCCATTCAATTTGCACTTTTTGATACTTTTTGCCAGGGCTGCACACGCAAATTTTCCCACCAGCACGCTATTCTGGATTGTTGCCGTTACCAAAATGACAGACATTGGAGGGCTCATAATAGGAAGTACCATGGGAAAACATCACCTGGCGCTTAATGTCAGCCCACAAAAAACGTGGGAAGGTGTCATGGGGGGTATTTTGCTGGCCTGCACGGCAGGTCTTCTAATCCCGTGTTGTTTTCACAACTTTACCGCCCTGAGCTACTGCCAAAAAATAACTTTTTCTTGTATTTTGGCCCTGGGTGCCGTTGTATCCGACTTAATTGAATCTTTGCTCAAGCGTCAATCGCAACAAAAGGATTCGGGGGGTCTCATTCCAGGCATTGGCGGGATTTTAGACTTAGTGGATAGCCTTCTGCTCAATGCACCCATAGGCTATTTCCTGATAAAATACTGTAGCGTTTAAACGGATTAAAATTGGCATAACAAACCATCTTTCTCTCATAGTCCAACTAAATTTTTTGGAGAAGCCTGTGCATGAAATCTGTGAATTTTGACTAGGCTGCTCAATCAGTTGCATTTGAGTTAAAGGTGGTAAAGGTACTTACCCTTTTGTTTGAAGGCTTATTATAATGTATGGATTGTTTAGATTTAAATCTAGCCTGTGCCATCGGTATCCCCATAAATCACAAGGGAGTGAGTTTCTCATAGTGGTCCCCCTCTAACTAAACGGCACTTTGTGATGCTCTATAGTATATGCAGTTACCTTATTTTTAACGAATGGCCCGGTGATGGTAACGTAAATACTATTCCAGCTGGCAAAATTCTTTACTTTATACCAAATAATTTACATAAAGGAAATCAACTTATATATAAGCCTCTCAGACAAGGTGGCACTTCTTTTGACTTTGAAAATTGGATTGGGAAAGGTTATCCAACGAAAACAGTAGGCCTAACGGCGCGCAGTTTAAGCACCCATTTCCAGTTTGCCTGGGAAAAATTATAGTCCCTGAACGATCATAAGACACATCTATTCAACATTAAAGATGCTTCTTTAAAGCAGGATATTGATGTTTTCTATCGATTCCAGGATATCTCTCAAACAAATAATGAGTATAGACATTATTGATTGCATTCATTTATGCAGGAGTATGTACAATGGCTTTTTGTGTTTCAGTTTCAATGTGACGACCATGACTCTTTGACTGAAATGAATACCAAGGTGTGGATACCTAAAATAACAATTTCTAAATGTTTTTAGAGCGATATTTGTAAATCTTATGCATTAAAAAAATCTTGTGCATTGACGGGTTCTAAATTTGGGTATTTCTTCTCTTTACACCTAGGGAAAAATGTCTCGATCCTCTTCATAAATCATCCCGGAGGCCATTGTAACGTACGGCCACCCAGCAAGTGTACATGCAAGTGGGCTACCGATTCGCCACCGTCCTTGCCGTGATTTATGACGATGCGGAAACCGGTATCGTAAATTTTCAATTGACGGGCAACTTGAGTGGCGATAAGCAGCAAATGCCCCAACAAATTCTCGTCTTGGGCGCTGGCTTCACCCACGCGGGCAATGTGCTTTTTGGGGATAAGTAAGCAATGAATGGGCGCTTGAGGGTCTATGTCTTTGAATGCAATGCATTGTTCATCTTCAAAGACAATGTGGGCTGGAATTTCTTTATCGATAATTTTTTGAAAGGTAGTTTTTTGCATTATTTAACGCGATAGATGTTGTTCTCTTTCGAAGAGCGTGGGATGTGAGTAATGAAAAGCGCTAAACCATGGATGTGGTGAAAGGTTACTTAAATTCTTTTTGTGTAATTTTTTGAGTGCCTGCATCAGGTGAAGGGCACACATGGGAGATTGTTTTTTCGCAAATGTATCCGCTTCGTATTCGTAACGGCGAGACACGTAATTATTTATGGGATGAAACCAGTAGGTGAACAATGGTGCGCAAATGCACAGCAAAGTGAGCAGGGGTAAAGGTGTCGTTGTCATTGGAATCCCCAGTTGAAAGTTGAGCCAATTATTCTGTAATAACATATCGCAAGCTTTTAATCCCACCAAGGTTGAAAACGTGGACAATGCGATCATTTTTAGGATATGTTTACGTTTATAATGGCCAATTTCGTGGGCTAAAATGGCTTCAATTTCTTCGTCTGTAAAATCCTTTAAAAGTGTATCGTACAAGACAATGCGTTGTATGCGACCTAGACTACTGCAATATGCATTGGCATGTGAAGAGCGTTTGCTGGAATCTAGAACCTGGATGGCGGCTGCTTTGAATCCTGCTTTTTGCGCTAAAGTATCTAGCTTTGTTTTCAAGCCGCTATTTTCCAAAGGTGTCAATTTATTAAATAGAGGTAAAATGAGTTTTGGGTAGAGCCACATAAAGGTAATTTGTAATATGAAACTCCCCAAGGTCCCCCAAATCCACCAAGTACGTGGAAACGTTTGAATACCATAGAATAACAGGGCAAAAATGGGAATGTGGATGCATGCATTGATGACGATACTTTTTGTTTGATCGGAGACCCACAATTGCTTTGTGGACCTGTTAAATCCGAAACTTTTTTCTAGAGAAAACTGATGGAAATAATCCAAAGGTAAAAAGCAAAGGCCAAAACCAGTTACCCATAAAAATAGTGTGCAACTCTGTTTAAAAGTTGAAGATGATAGTAGATTGTGTTGATTTAAAAACCATGGAATAAGGCCCGAAAAAAGGATGCAAGTTATCAATAAGGCCTCGTAATACAATTGCAAAAGTGCAAATTGATTTTTTGCCAGCGTATAAGCAACGGTACGTTGTAAGGTTCCCGTATCCATAAAATTGCCGCAGTGTTCTGATATTTTCGTATTATTTTGGGTATGGGAGGCATTAAGTTTTCTGAGGATTGTCTCACAGATTACGCGTGCCAAAAGCAAGACTAACAGAATAACGTTTAACAAAGTCATGATTTTTCCGATGAATATTATATTTTAACCTTCACTTGCAAGTACCTTGATCGTAACTTAATCTTTATGCGTACGAAGAAAAGCAAAAAAACGCCCTCTTTTGAAGTCGCTTTGAAAAAATTAGAGGACACCGTTATAGCCTTGGAACAAGGGGATGTTTCTTTATCGGATTTGGTGGATCGTTACAAAGAAGGTCTTTATTACCAACAAATTTGCCAGGAGCATTTGGATCGTGCAGCATTATTATTGGATGAATTGACTTCAAATGGAGGAGTGCAGAAATTGCAAATTGAGGCCGATAAAGGTTTAGAGTAGAAAACATTTTGGCCTTTGGTTTTGCAGATGGATTGTGCATTTGGGTTGTCCTGGGAGAGGTATTGCGCTTTTTGTTTTGATATTCGCATAACAAAATCGTCATTGTATCGCTCGCTGTCAATGAAGTTATGCGTCATATCCGGATCATCCAGTGAAATTACCAAATGAAAATTACCATGGCGGTAGGTAAATGTTACACTGCATTTTTTGTGATCAAACACACTTGACAAAGGCGTACATCCGTCACTTTATGTAATAAGATCAATGTACATTTTTACATTAAAAGATGATGGTAAAATTTGATTATAATTAATTGTATGGCATTAAAAATAAGGTTGCAACGTTATGGCTCGAAGGGTAGTCCATTTTATCGTGTTGTAGTTGCTGAAGCATCGGCTAAACGGGATGGGCGTTTTGTAGAAGTATTAGGGTTTTATAATCCAATTGTTAAAGGGAATGCAGAAAAAGTTCGTATCAATGCAGAACGTGCCGGTTATTGGTTGTCTAAAGGAGCCCAACCAACGGATACGACTCGGTATTTGTTGAAACTCGCTTGCCAAAAAATCTAGGAATCTTTAATGGGTATGAAAATTGACATCCTGACGCTTTTCCCAAAAATATTGGAAGGTTTTGTGTCTGAAAGTATGGTAGGTCGAGCTGTGCGTTCCGGATGTGTAGATTTACATGTACATAACCTTAGAGATTGGTCAAAAGATTCTCACAAAGCCGTTGACGATCGTCCTTTTGGCGGCGGTTCAGGTATGATTTTAAAACTTGAACCCTTGTGCGATGCGGTGAATGATTTGCAAACGCAAGGATCAAGGGTTATTTATCTGTGCCCTGATGGTCAAAGGTTGACGACTTCTGTCGTGAGACGATTAGCGCGTGAGTCGCATTTAATTTTAATTTCTGGACACTATGAAGGCGTTGATGAACGTTTTCGTGAACATTGCGTTCACGAAGAAATTTCGATAGGAGATTATGTTTTAACAAACGGAACCTTACCTGCGGCCATTCTTATGGATACCATCATTCGTTATATCCCAGGTGTCTTGGGAGATGAACAGTCTTTAGAACAGGATAGTTTTAGTCATGAACTGCTTGCATTTCCTCAATACACGCGTCCTTGTAATTTTCAAGATTGGCAAGTTCCGGAAGTTTTATTTTCAGGAAATCATGAGATGATTGCCTTTTGGCGTTTAAAACAACAACTCGTCAGGACGCTGAGGCGTAGATCTGACTTAATTTTTAATAGATAAATTAATAAAATGAGCCAAATTATTCTTAAAGAGGTCAGTGCCGAGCAAATAAAAACGGATCGTAACCATTTTAAAGTGGGAGATGAAGTTTCGGTGTACATCCGTGTGCGTGAAGGTGATAAAGAAAGGATTCAAATATTTACAGGTATTGTGATTTCTCGCAAAGGGTCAGGCATTTCCGAAACATTTACGGTACGTCGTGTTGACTCTGGGTATGGTATGGAACGTGTGTTTCCGTTGCATTCACCCGTGATCGAAAAAATTAGAGTTACAAAGGAAAGCATCGTATTACGCGCTGCCAAGATGTATTACCTCCGGCGCCGGATTGGTAAGGAAGCGAGTAAAGTTAAAGAGAAACGCCTAGTGGTTTCCCCCAAAAGCGTTTAGTATTATTTCTTAATAAAAACTTTGTTATTTTTCCTCTTATGTGAGACGGGGGTTGCTAAAGTTTATCAAATCAGACCTTTTGTGTTTAAATTCATGAAGATAAATTTTTTCAATAGAATAGTGTTTTTCAATGTTTCCTTTACGCGGTAAAACTTGCATTTTAAAAACGTGAGAAAACAAGTGCCAACATTTTTTTAGAATTGCACCATATTCAGTTGAGGTGCTACATTTTTTTGATTGGGTTCAATGGATTGCCCATTCAAGCAAAAGTGAATGGGTAAATTCCCTTGTCGAATTTTATTCAACAAGTTACGAGAATTGTCGTTTAGATAATTTTCAGATATTTCTAACTCTTTTAAGTTGGGCAAAATACATTGTATACCATTGGAAGTTTCTTGAAATAAACTTTCTATGGTTTGTAGGTTGGGACAATTTTTTAGCCTTAATATTTCTAGCGATTTTAAATTCAAAATGGATGCAATACTATTTAAATGCGTTTCACTGCAGTTAAGTTCCTTTAAACGTGGAGCGTGAAATTTACTTGGGAATTGAATTAATGGGTTGCTGGATAAGTCTAAATGCGTTAGGAACTTGTTGAAATCGTCACCTTGCCCATGAATTTGTTGGATTGAATTGTGAGCCAAATTGAGTGTTTGTAGACGTGGAAACGTACAAAAAAAACAATATTTAATTTGATTATTAGCCAGGTTTAGATATTCCAATGTAGGTAATTGTATCAGTGGAGAGGCTACTTTAATCAGATTATGGGATAGGTTTAATTCTTTGAGTTCTTTGAGAGTAACTAAAGGATGAACGTTACTAATTAGGTTTTTTGACAACGATAAGTGTTGTAAATTTGTTAATTTTTCAAAACCGCTTAAATCTGAGATTTGTACGTTATCTGCTTGCAGTTGATCAATAGCTTCTAGCTTAATGGGTTCGTTGCTGGCATATTTACTAAATACGCGTTGCACTTGAGGGTCTTTAAAAGCAGAGTGTTTGCCTTGGCCAAAGGCAATGCATGTAACATTCACTAAGATAAATATAAAAATCAAATGTAACATGCATCCGTTACTCACGTAGTAGTGATATGTTTTTGAATTATGCACTGCATAGTTTACTTTGATATTTGTATAAAATTACCGTTGGGGAGTGAGCTGACGCTGGTCAAAATGCTGGCTGTAATTTTTGTGTATACCGTTTCTAGAGAGGTAAATTCAAGTAAACTGTCCTGCTGTTCTTTAGAAAGATTAAAGCAGACGCTAGAAAACGAGTAATTTTTGTTAACCCTACTTTCTTGTGATTTGATTTCATTTTGTGAATAGTAACGAAAACCAACAAACCCATTTAATTTGACCGTGAGTTCATCAATAATGACGCCTCTTGTAGGTGATGATTTCGTATTTTGGGAGGCAACGTCCAAGGTGCGTGAAAAGTTTGCAACAAATTGTTGTATGTTATTTTTTGTCTCTTCATTGATGCAAGTAAAGCCGCGAAAATCCAAGGTTATTTTTTCGAACTCTAAGGTTTTTTGAAAAAATTTTGTGATTGGAATGCGGCATGCAATTTCTCTAATTTTAATCCAATCCGAAGAACTGAAGTCACGTGAATTATTTAGTATGATATTTTTAAATGTGAATTCTCCTTGCATTAAATTAAGTTCACAGCTCTCGATATTGCATTGAAAACCTGTTTTGTTGTAAATCCATTGATTCAATACCCATGGGATCCAATGATTCGCCGTGTATAAAGCTGCAATTACCCAAATGGGTAAAGAGAGTAATAGTCCCGTTAACATTGACCACAAGCCGCGAAATGGAAACAAAAGTAAATTAAACACAAACATAGCTTGAAAATTATGTTATTGAATGACACAGAACGCAAGACTTTATTTTATGTTTCAATGAGTTAGCCTCTTTTTCCGTCGAATTTTATTTTAGCAAACAGCAATTTATGTCCATGATGTCATGGTTGTCGAACTTAAATTTGATCCTTGATGATATCACTACTTCGACGCGAAAAATAATCATCCAATATTCCGTTTTTATGCATCGATGTTTCTCTTGCCTACGCATTTCCATGTTTATCATGCCATTTCTAACAAGGTTTGAAAAGTGGGTACCCTTTCAATAGATTAATCGTGGTATTTTTAAGTCATTTTTACCAGGTAACTTACAATGTAAAAGCTATCACCAAAATTGTTGCACAGTTAGTTGTAATACTTGTTGCAGCGTTTGTACAAATGTAAAATAAATGTTATAAAAACTTGACCTTAACCATTTTATGTATTCCTTTAGAAAATCACCGAGTGGGGTTGTAGCTCAGCTGGAAGAGCATCACAATGGCATTGTGGGGGTCGTCGGTTCGAATCCGATCAACTCCACCATTTTTTTAACAACCTTTAATGACAGGCTGAAGTGGTGAAAAGGCAGACACGCATGATTCAGGTTCATGTGCCGAGAGGCATGGGGGTTCAAGTCCCCCTTTCAGCACCAAATGATGCATTTTAATTAAGGGAAAGGGGTCTTACTTGAAAGTAAAACAAGAAAATAAACGTTAATTTCAACAAGTGACTTAAAAGTAAGTGCAAATACTTATTTTTAGCTTGTGACTTTTTAATACAAAATCCACAGAAATTTATTGTCTTCAATATTCAGGTATTAAGGATTTGAAGCGTAGTAGAAAAGATAAACTTTGATACAGGATACATTCATCTTTAGAGATGTCTACTTGCCCGAGAATACACATAGGCAATCCACAAGGTATGGCCCTAAGGCTTGTGAGTGGGTGACGGCATGCGCAGAACGACCCATGCATCGTTGAATTTCGATGTTTCTGGAATTACATTTGCCGGCAACACATTTTCTTGGTTTACATTCCTAAGTAGCGTACGGAAGCGTACTCAGCGGTTACTCAACTGTTACGCATTAAGCCCTGTGGCTTCATCTAATGGGGTGTTTTCTTTTACGCAGATAACTTTTGTGTTGTCGCATTCAACGAGCACGAATCTCGCAGCGTTGGGAGCCTATGTGGAAGCAATTATGAGGAACGTTCAATGCTTGCGAGTTATGGACGGCCAAAGAGAAGTTGACAAGATGTTCATCTACCTACTTGACTACCAATGGGAAGTAAGTTACCCTTTAAACAATACCATGCAAAAGAAGGGTGGATTTACGGTGTTGGAAGTTTTAATTTCGGCGGGTTTATTTACAATCGTTGTGTTGGGAATTTCGCAGACGGTATTGACCATGCACCGTTACGCCCGGTCCAATCTTTGTAAAATGCAGGCGCATTTATTTGCCGTAAGTGTTTTTGAGCAATTGCTCTGCGATACGCATCCCTATGAAGTAGACACTACGACGAATGCCAGTATCTCTTTAAGAGATTTGGGAAATCCAAGTAGCAGGTCCATTGTTTTGCGTGCCAATAATGCAACCAGCAATACTTCGTTTACGCGTTCGGTTTATGAGGCGAATGACCTGTCGATTGAATTGAAATTAACGGTTCAAAACTCACCTTTGTACAACGATTATGGAACCAAAAGTCGTACGGAAATTAATCCTCCCGAAGGGTTTCAAGCATTGCGATTGGTTTACAGTTGGGCTACGCCGACCGTGACGAATCTGGCTGACAAATCCACTTGGTTTTCGAATGAATTGTACGCCATTCGTCCAATAACCCCAGATGATCCCAATTACGATGTGTAGAATGATATTTGAGCCTTAGATTTTTAAAGGCCAGGGCGTTAGCTTTTTGCAGCAAGAAATCTTTTTGTATGCATCAGGGGAAAGATGGAATACGTACGGTGGAAATTGTTTTGTCAAAATAAGATATTAATTTGCGGTGGCTTGAGTGAAATCTTTATATTTTTGCCTTTACAACTTTATAGGTGGGATGCTTGTATAATAACAGTTTATGCAAAAGACAAAAAAATCGATTGCTAAAAAGTTTAAGATAACGGGTACTGGAAAGGTGTTGCACCGTAAGCCTGGATTTAGGCATTTTTTGCGCCGCAAATCCACGGTTTGTTTGCGTAAGGCGTGCAGCGATCAAGCATTAGGGAGCGCGGCCTTAGCGAGACAAGTGAAGGCCAGTCTGCCCTTTGCTTAAAAACTTGAATAGCTTGAGGTAGGGTATTTTTTGAACGACGACCCTACATCGGCAGTAAAGAGAGGTAAAGATTATGACAAGAGTAACGAATGGAGTTGCAACAAGAAAACGTCGTAAACGGGTATTAAAACAAACAAGAGGGTTTTTTGGTAATAAATCACGTTTGTTTCGATACGCGCACGATGCCGTTTTGCGTGCTGGCGCATTTGCTTTTCGCGATCGTCGAAAGAAAAAAACAGTATTTCGTCAACTATGGATTGTGCGTATTAATGCGGCTTGTCGTACTGCCAATATCAGCTACAGTCGTTTTATGAATGGTCTCAAGAAATTGAATATCGGCTTGGATCGTAAGCAGCTGAGTGAATTGGCAGTACGGAATGAGGTTGGGTTTAGTCAGTTGATGGAACAGGTTAAAAAGGTTTTAGCCTAAAAATGAGTGATGGCGATGCATTGACGCAGCTGCACAAAGAAGCTTTACTTGCCATAGAAGCGGTTGATTCTATGCATGCATTGCAGCTTGTTAAGACGCAATATTTGGGGCCCAAAAGTGCCTTGATGCGTCAATTGAAAACGCTCAGTACCTTATCAAACGAGCAAAAAATTGCGGTTGGACAAACAATTAATCGGATTAAGCAAGATTTAGAGCAAAGCTTAGCGAAAAAGGGGTGTGCGCTGCAGGAGAAAATGCAGCTGACCTATTTAGGGAATCCCCCGGATCCTTCTTTGGCGAGTCCAGTGCATTTGCAAGTACCGCTGCATCCATTGACGCAGACACGCGATAAGATGTTATCCATCTTTACGCAATTAGGTTTTTCCATTGTGGAAGGTCCGGAGATTGATACCGAATGGTTTTGTTTTGATGCGCTCAATATGCCTAAAAATCACCCGGCTCGCAATGAGCAGGACACGTTTTTCTTGCATCAAAGTGCACGTGTTAGTTCAACCTCCAAAAAGGTGAATGAAAATTACTTATTGCGTACGCACACATCCACCGTACAGATTCGCACGCTGTTAAAACATAAACCCCCATTGAAAATTGTTTCGTCGGGACGCGTGTTTCGTCGAGATACCGTAGATGCAACTCACAACTTTAATTTCCATCAGACCGAAGGCTTATGCGTGAGTTCAGAAACTAATTTATTGGATTTAAAAGGAACGCTCGACTTTTTTGTGAAAGCATTTTTTGGCGAAACTTACAAAATGCGCCTACGTCCAAGTTTTTTTCCATTTACGGAACCTAGTTTTGAAATGGATATTTTTGTTCCACATTTGGGGAAAATCAAGGACACTTGGATCGAAGTTTGTGGCTGCGGGATGGTAAATCCGAAAGTATTTGAAGCCGTGGGACTTAATGGACAAGAATGGCAAGGATTTGCATTTGGATTTGGTGTTGAGCGTCTTGCAATGCTCTTGTATGGCATTGATGACGTGCGTCGTTTTTATCAAAATGATGAACGCTTCCTAAAACAATTTTAATAAGCTTTGCCGCATCATTTTTAAACCAAGAGATGACGATGGAAGAGGTCATTATTGTCAGCTCGAAAGTGTGTTATCTGTCCAGTGTTATAGGTTTCGTAGAAAAAATATGCAAGCAAGCAGGTCTCTCTGAGAACAGTTTTATTCCCATTGCAATTGTCATTGAAGAGATTTTTACAAATATCGTTCGTCACGCCTACGGTGAAGATGTTATGGGTACAATTGAAGTCAACTGTCGTATAAATCTAGATATTCGAAAAGTAGAAATCGTATTTGTGGATGACGGAAAGGCTTACAATCCACTGGAACAGAAAGATCCCGATATTACTTTACCGGTTGCGGAACGTCCTGTGGGAGGGCTTGGCATTCTAATCGTCAAAAAATGGGTGAATGGCATTCGATATGCGTACAAGAATGGTCGCAATCATTTGAGCATTGAAAAGGCTTTGTAATGCGTGAGTTTTGTCGATCCTGGACAGGACAGAATCGGTTTAGCAATTAACAATGGAACCAAATAACATCTAACACCAATGTAGATGGAATGTGGATTGAGACCGTGAAGGAGCGGTGTGATAACCTTAGGAAATAATTGCAGTTAATTCCCTTGACAGGCAATTAACAATAGTCTCATTTGGTACAACTATGGATGGTAAGAGCGATCTTGTGAGTGCTTTGAAGTTCTTACTGGATGGCATTGAATAAACATATATCTGAGCTCACGCAAATGGTGGTTTTTTGATATCTCTTGGAACCAGGTAATGCGGTGTACACCGGCGATATAGGGGATGCAACGCAGAACAAAACGGCATACAGTTTTGAAACTTATGTAAAATCGGTTTGTGCTGTTGAGGTTCATTGAACATATACCCAGAAGGTCCATTACTCCATGATGCGACCGATGCCTTCACACATCGCAACTTACGGTAACCGCAGCCGAGAGTCGCAAGTCATAACCCATGGACTTAGTTGCTTTTTTCAAAACACTTGCTGAAGGAAAAGAAATGTTCCCGTGGGCAACTTCAATAAGATTTTGTTGATGTTAATCTTACGTAAAAGCAGTTTTAACAAGATCCCATTGTCTTCGTCATTCTGAATTGCAACGGAGGAATCTGCGAAGGTGTTGTCTCATGACTTAAATACCTGCTCGTTTTCCTTTGTAAAGATTCACGTAGAACGAGATGGAGGGCTACTATCAACAACCCCAATGATGCAAAGTAAATATCGGGAAAGCAGGTGAAGATGATTAAGTCCTCACATCGTACTTTAACCTAGGGCACCCCTTTATGCGCTTCTGCTAAATGCATCACATAGCCTTGCCCTCCATTGAACCCAATGGGATTTTACGCCAATACGTTTACGCCCGGCGAAGTGTCCGACGTAGGATGGAATGGGATTGAATGAAAAAGATACGGCTAACATCTGGGAAATACTTGCATGAAAGACTAACGTTGTATAGCATACGTTGAAGGGAACTTTGACATCCGTACATCTTGGAATGTTACTTATGCTCAAGTGTAATGGTAAAAAATATTTTTGCCAAAAAAGCTTGCTATCCATGAAACATGCTAAGCAATATAAATCAAGGAAGATTTGCCTGGATGGCGGAATTGGCAGACGCGCTGGACTCAAAATCCAGTTCTTTAACGGAGTGAGGGTTCGACCCCCTCTCCAGGTACCACTCAACGAGGTGGGTTTTGCCTGTGCTCGTTAATGGGGTAGGGTGAGCTTTGTCGGATTAAAAAAGCAAATAGAGATGTTTGGGGGGGGGTACACTTCTTGCGATACGTATCGTGTGGTGATTGGCTACAGTTTTATTTAAAAAAATGCGGCGTACGAAGACGCATGTTAAAACATATGCATAGCAGACGATCTTGCGGAGCTTATGCAATATCTACAGCAACATATTGACAAAATCGTTTAGAAACGCTTTCCTGATAATAATTCTATGAGTAACGAATTATTGTCTGTTTTGGAATACATGGAAAAAGAAAAGGGTATCAGTCGCAAAGATATGATCGAGTCTATTTCTATGGCCATAAGCAGCGCTGCGAAAAAAGGATTGAATGCCGGACAAGACGTTCGTGTAGAAATCGATCCCAAAACGGGATCTCTACAAGCATGGACGTTACTAAAAGTGGTCGATTTTATGACCAATCCTTCCCAGGAAATACACATTGTCAAAGCAAAACAAGAAAACCCGCAGGTGGTGCTGGGTGATATTTTCGAACAAGTTATAGAGCCTTCTTTGTTAGGACGCATTGCCGCTCAAACAGCGCGTCAACTCATCATGCAACGCATCCGGCGTTTTGAAAAGGAGCACGTTTATGAACAATTTCAGGATCGTATAGGTACCATCATTACAGGCATTGTTCGTCGACAAGAAAAAGGAGATCTCTATATTGACTTCGGTAAAGCGGAAGATGTTTTGCGGCGTCAGGATGCTATTTGGAGTGATAACTATGGTCCAGGCGAACGTATCTGTTGTTTACTACTGGACATAAAAACGACAGTGCATGGTCCCGAATTAGTTTTAAGTCGAAGTCACGTTGATTTTGTAAAGTGTCTCTTGTCGTGTGAGGTCGCAGAATTTACGGAAGGAACAGTCTTTATTCGTTCCATTGTTAGAGATCCCGGATATCGTACTAAAATTTGTGTAGATACGCGTGATCCCAAGGTAGACCCTGTAGGTGCTTGCGTGGGTACTCGAGGATCACGCATTAAAAACGTCTTAAAGGAATTGGGGCAAGAAAAGGTAGACATTATTCGTTATTCCGATGACATTGCTGTATTGGTGCGCGAAGCCATCCGTCCAGCTATCCCACAAAATTTAACCTTGGACCACGAAAATCATACAATTCATTTTGAAGTTGACGAAAAAGATTTTGCATCCGTTGTAGGTCGTAAATGGCAGAATGCTCGTTTAACATCTCGATTGTTGGGATGGAAGTTAGAAGTAAATCGCATCCATCAACATACCGAATTAGGATTCGAAGAAAAACGTACCCGCGCTACGCAAGTATTAAACCAACTACCTTCCGTGACCAGTCAAATTGCATCTACTTTAGTTGCCATTGGTATTACAAGCTTAGAAGCGTTTGAAGGCGTCACCGAAATGGATTTGATGGAGGTGGGTATTGGAGAGACTGAATCGAAGGCAATTATTCAAGAAGCTAAGCAATTATTGGTCAAATAGTGGGACATATAAGAAAGGTAGCTAGGCATGGGAGTTAGAATTTATCAATTGGCACGTCAACTCAATTTAGATAACAAGGAACTTATCGCAATTCTCCAAAAGAGAGGTCTTGACGTGAAAAGCCCTTCAAGCACTATTCCCCACATTTACGCCGAAGAAATTGTGCTCGACTACCATAATAAAGGCAGTGCTTTACTTGCTGATCAAGATACCCATGCTGAAAAAAGAGGAGTTGAACAAAGTGTCATCATAAAACCTCAACCCGTATCTCACGCATTGCCGAAAATAGTACAAAAGAGCTTATCCGATGTCCAATCATCACCCGCAATGGGTTCTTTCGTAAAAAGTGCAGCACAAGTATATGCGGAAAGAAAACTTCTCTCAGATCAAAAAAAAGCCGTCGTTATTGACTCTCAGATTCAGAAGGCCACTCCAGAAACGCCGCCACTGAAACCTGTCCTTCCCAAAGTCATGATGGCACCTAAAGTTGCCCCAATACCAACCGTATTCAAGTCATCTACGGAACCTGAAGACAAGGCAACTGGGCCTTGCGTCGCAGAGAAAAAGCAACTTGTTATCAAGCCACCTATCGTCGTGAGTGAATTTGCAACCATGCTCGACATAAAACCTTTTCGTTTGATCTCTGAGCTCATGGAAATGGGTATTTTTGCCTTCATGAGCCAAGCCATCGACGAAGAAATTGCGCAAAAGATTGCTTCTAAATATGGTATTGACATTGTATTCAAGCACAGAACCCAGGTGCCAACAATTACGCGCAATAAGCAGCCAACAAAAGCACCTGAAGAAGAAAGTAAGTTTTTAGAGCCGCGTCCTCCGATTGTTTGTATTTTAGGTCACGTGGACCACGGGAAGACAACTTTATTAGATTTTATAAGAAAAAGTAATGTTGCTGCCAAAGAAGCAGGAGGCATTACGCAGCATGTAGGGGCTTATCAGATCGAGCATGCAGGTAAAAAAATAACCTTTTTGGACACGCCGGGACATGCCGCTTTTTCAAAAATTAGACAACGTGGAGCAACCGTGACGGACATCGCAATTTTGGTGGTTGCCGCCGACGATGGTTTTATGCCGCAAACCGATGAAGCATTATCGTTTGCCCAAAAAGAAAACGTACCCGTGGTGGTGGCCATTAATAAAATAGATGCAAAAGGTGCCAATGTAGATCGTGTCAAACAGCAGATGCAAAAACGAGGGATTGCCTCCGAAGATTGGGGAGGCGAGACGTTATGCGTTGGCATCTCTGCTTTAAAAGGTACGCATGTGACCGATCTTTTAGAAGCTGTTTTGTTGCAGGCTGAAATGATGGAATTAAAAGCGAATCCTCGGTGTACTGCCGAAGGTGTCGTGATCGAGTCTAAAATTGAAGTTGGGAAAGGTCCCACGGCCACCGTGATTATCAACAAAGGTACGCTTAAAACGGGCGATGCTCTCGTGTGCGGCGATTGCTACTGCAAAACGCGCGCCTTACTGAATGAAAATGGAGATCCCATCAAAGAGGCAACTCCGGCTACACCCGTGCAAATTTTAGGTTGGTCCGGTGCTCCCAATGCGGGTGCTAACTTCAAAGTTGTCAAAAATGAGAAAGAGGCTAAGCGGGAAGCCGAAGCCCATGTACGACAATTGAAACAAGTGCAGCCGACGGAAAATGTGGGTAAAGTGACGAATGTTAGCGAGCTTATGTCTGCCATTGAATCGAACAAACAAAAGACTTTGAAAGTCATAATTCGTGCCGATGTCCATGGCAGCGTTGAAGCCATTACAGATTGTCTAAAGGCCATCAAAAGCGATAAAGTAGCTTTAGAAATGATTACTGCCGATGTGGGCCCCATAAGCTTAAACGACATTTATTTGGCACACGCGGCGCAAGCAACTTTAGTCGGATTTAACACACGTTTAGAAACGGGCGTTTTAAGCGCGGCAAAACATCATCAAGTGAGAATTGTGCAGCACAATATTATTTACGAATTAGTGCAACAGGTTACAGATTTGATGCGTGAACTATTGGATCCAGAGTGGGTAGAAAACAAGTTAGGTTCTGCCGAAGTTCGTCAAATATTTCCACTGGCAAAAGGACAGGTTGCTGGATGCATGGTTGTAGCCGGCCGTGTTGTACGCGATGCATCGGCGCGATTGATTCGCAACAACAAAGTCGTGACTGAAACAAAAATTCAAATGCTAAAGCGTTTCAAAGAAGACGCTACCGAAGTAAAATCCGGATACGAATGCGGTATTCAGTTACATAATGCGCCTACAAGTTATATGGAAGGAGATTCCATAGAATGTTTCGAAAGGGTCGCAAAACTTGCCTCTTTATAAAAAATCATGGATAATTTTCGTATTATACGTGTGAATGAACTGTTAAAACGAGCCATCAGTGAATATCTCCACAATACTTTTACGTCAGAGGCGGTTGTTATTACAATTACGAAGGTCGAAACAGCTTCAAATTTGCGGATGGCGAGCGTATTTTTCTCAGTTTATAATGCTTCAGCACGCAAAGACGTTTTAGGGTTTCTCAAAAAAGTCCGACATTCAGTTCAATTGAATGTTAGTAAAATGATCCGACTAAAATATATTCCTCGACTAACATTTATCTGGGATGCTTCCATTGAAAAAGCACACCAAGCCCTTGCATTCATGGATCAGCTTTCCGAAGAGGCATCAAAACGTCTGTAAACAGGATGGATAAACCAGGTGCGTGTTGGTATGTAAAAGCGCTTGGAAAGGTTGAACATATTTTATAATCAGTAAAGTTCTTGAATGTTGAATGTACGCGTATTTGCAATTGCATTAAAACTTTTGAAAATAACGTGCCAGTTTCAAGCGATGAATTTTTGCGTTGTGACGCACGTCGACGGGGAATTTTTCGTATAAGAAGAACTTCTCAATCTCGTAAGTGGGCACGCATTGCCTACTCCATTGTTGTATACGATCTAAAAGGATTTTTTTGTCCTTCCTACGCTTAGGCATTATCTTGGGCTCGATAACAACCGCTGGAGACGTTATATTTCCCTGTCGGTAGCTAATCAGCGCCGATCTAAAAACTTCTGGACAGGCATTAAAAATGGCTTCACAACACTCTGTATAGTAAGTTTTTCCCGAACTGGTAACAACGCACTCTGCTTTTCGACCACAAAACCACAATCGTCCTCTTTCGTCCAAATATCCTAGGTCTCCCATCCTATGCCATACAATACCGTCGGCAACAATTTTAGCTTTTTCTGTCGCATGAAGATCATTGACGTAAGCTTCACTCACGTATGATGTTTGAACGATAATTTCTCCAATGCTGTGGATCGGTAGCGAATCTGGCAAAGTTGTTAGGGGTAATTCTGTAACTGGAATAATACGTATGCGAACGTTCGACAGAGGAAATCCAACGCAAGTTCCATTTCCTTGTAAGGTCTGCGCGTACGTTTCTTCCATAACTTCCTTTGCACTTATGCAGGCAACGGGTAAAACTTCCGTCGCACCATAGGGCGTGTACACTTCTCCATTGGGTAACAAATTCTGCACACGCTTCAACAAAAGCGGATGTACGGGAGCCCCAGCCAAAAATACACGTTTGAGCGAAGGTAACATCATTTGTTTGCTTTCGCAATAATCGGCAATGCATGTCCACAAACGTGGTGATCCAAAACTATTCGTTACATGACAACGATGGATAGCTTCGACGATGTACGCTGGATTGAGAGCGCTTGGGTGTGATGGATCCATTTCCGGAACCACCGTAGTCATCTTTAATATAGGATTAAATAGCGAAAATACAGGTAAAAGCGGCAGATCTACTTCGCCCGGCTGAAAGTTAAAAGCTTTCTGTAAAGCTTCCACTTGCGCATTTAATTGTCGATAAGTATACAAAGCGCCCTTGGGGTAACCTGTAGAACCGGAAGTGAATAAAATAGCGGCTGGATTATCTAAATTATAATTCTTCTGTAAGTTGCAAATAAATCCTTTTGTCTCAAGTTGCTTTTTTAAAGAACGGGTGAGAATAATTTTTTTACGTAATGTCTTAACACTTAAAGATAAAAACGGCAGTAAGCAACGTACCTTGGGGCATCCCACCAATACACTGGGTTGCGTCTTTTTAGCACACTTAAGAAAGTTTCTTACCCCCATACCTGGATCAATAATAATAGGAATGGCTTCTATACTTAAAAGCGAAAATATGAGCACCAGTAAATCTTTTCCCGGAGGGACCATGACCAATACCCTATCGCCGCGTGCAACACCTTGCCCAAATAAGTGTGTACTCAACTTCCCTACGTAATTTCTCAATGTTTCAAAGGAAATTGTTTTGTAATGAACGTTATTAAGACTGCACCTTTGCGGTATCTTAATGGCAGGATGCAGCGGACACTCTGCAGCAACCTTTTCAATGGCATCCTCAATATTCATGCGTGCATAATGGGCATTTATTTATCTTCCCATAGCGATTATTTTCTAACGAAGAACTTCCATGCAAGATCAAATCTAAAAAACTTACTTTCATAAAAACGCCGTACGGTGTTTCCTATTTATACATATGCTAAAACGAATACGTGAAATGCTTTTACAAAGGACGGCACAAAAACTGGGGAAAGGCTGCTTTAGGCAGTATACTCAACAGGCACGAGCAATTGTTCCAAATCGTTAACAATCAACGTTGTTGCATCTTCACCGTTTAATTGTTTCATGTTGTAACGCATATTTTCCAACAAACATTCATCTGCGATCAGGTGAATTACTTCATTAAACAAGTTATGGGACATGGCTTCTTGTTGCAACATAAGGCAAGCGCCCTTACGTTCAAAAAATAGGGCATTGGCGTATTGATGATTATCGGTGGCAAAGGGGTAAGGGATAAGTATAGAAGGGGTTTCACAGCGCGTCAATTCGGCAATAGTTCCTGCTCCAGCCCGACTTATAACCAAATTCGCAGCCGAAAATAACACGTGCATGTTTAACGCAAAAGGAATTAAAATCAACTTTGTCTTTTGCCCGTCTGCCTGATATTGTTCTACTTCTCTTTCACTTCCTTGCCCAACCCCTGTTACGCAAACGACATTGATGCCTTGTTCTCCAAACGCTTCAAAATTATCGATAACCCATTTGTTAAGTACTTTAGCTCCTTGACTGCCGCCCACAACCACTAAAACGTACTGGTCTTGAGATAAATTCAATTGTTTTCTAGCGTTCCACCGATCGATTTTTTGAATTTCTTTACGTACGGGAAAACCAAAGTTTCTAACCGTCTTTACAGAAACTTTTTTTAAATGTACGCCTTGCGGTAAATAAACACGCTTGGCAAAATGACTTAAAAAACGGATTGCTTTCCCTGGACATTGATTTGCTTCGTGAAGCACACGGAGTTTTCTCAATAAAATTGCAGCTCCAAAAATGCCCACGCTTATAAACCCCCCAAAAGCCAACACCAAATCCACTTGAAATTTTTTTAAAAGCCATATTGAAGCAAAGAAATTTTTTAACTGAAAAAATAAAAACTTTGGCCACAACCAAAACTTTTTGGACCAACCAATACCACAGAAATGTACAAATGCAATGTCGGGGTACGCTTGCGACAACTTTTTATCCACCATTTTCTGCGTTATAATCAGTATACATGCGTGTCCACGTGCAATGAGCTCTTGCGCCAATGCAATCCCTGGAGACAAGTGTCCTCCGGTCCCTCCGCAGGCAATCAAAAAATGACTCATGCACATTTCCTCAAATTTTGAGGCAAATGGTATCGACCTTGACCCAAGTTAATGAGAATTCCAATAAAGCAGTAGCTCGTCAACAAATTTGAACCTCCGTAACTCAAGAAGGGCAAAGCTAAACCCTTTGTAGGCAACAGGCCAGTTACGACCCCCATATTAAAAAAAGCCTGGAAAATCAAAAAACTTAAAGCCCCCACACCCACAAAAAATAAAAAAGGGTTCCCCGTGCTGCGAACAATTTTTAATCCGTGAAAAGTAATGGTAGCAAATAAACACAGAACGATTAAAACGTGCAATATACCCAATTCTTCAGCCAGAATGGCAAAAATAAAATCCGTGTGCGCTTCCGGTAAAAAAAAGTATTGTTGGCGCCCTTGTCCCAACCCAACCCCCGTTAATCCGCCGGCACTAAAACCAATTAAACTTTGCCACAATTGGTAAGCTCCCGACAACCGATTCCCTTCAACGTCTAAGAAAGCTGTAATACGTCTCAACCGTATAGGATTCAAATAGATTGCCAACATAAAAAGCAAGAACGCACAAAAACACGAAGGTATTATAAACTTAAGTTGAGCGCCCTTTAAAAACAGTAAAATGAGTCCTATCCATCCAAATAAAAAGGCTGTTCCAAAATCAGGTTCCACGATAACCAAACACGTAAATATAGCAATCACACCCAAAGGCTTTAAAAAACCTTTAAACCAATAGCGTACTTCCTGAACGTGCTCGGCTAGAAAATGGGCAAAAAAAATTACAAAACCTATTTTTGCCAGTTCTGACGGCTGAACTCTTAATCCACACAAAGAAATCCAACGACGAGTTCCATGAATCCATAAACCTACACCGGGGATCAATACGATACAGAGAACCAAGAGAGTAACCAACCCTAGAATGGGGGCTATCGCTTTTAATTTTTCTAAATTTACAAATGTAAAAACACATAAACCCACAAAAGCAATACCCAACCAAACACACTGCTTTTTAAACAAAAGCATATCGGGCCCAAAAGGTTGAGAGGCACTGTACAAAATTAACAAGCCATAAAATGTTAAACAAACGCTGGCACTTAAAATTAAACCGTTACTTCTTCGCAACTGGCTCATATTCTTTGCAAACGAATTACTTAACCTCCTCTAAAGGGACCACAGAAATGCTTTCATCTTCATCAAATAAACTTTCAAAATCTTCGTCGTCTCCGGGAGACGTTGTGGATATTATGGGAGGTTCGGTGGACTTAAGTGCATGATTTTCTGTTGCTTTAAAAAAATCATCGTTTACGGTAGAAGATCTTTCTTCCAAATTAGAATTGCGAATATTAAATGAAGAAGGAACTTCACTTTTAGCTTCTACCCCCAAATAAATTACCTGACCAATTTGTAAAGCTTTTGGATTCTTAATATCGTTTATTTGAATCAAATCATCCACTTTAAGTCCAGAACGCATTGCAATTTCAGACAGTGTATCTCCCGCTTGGACAATGTATTTTGTACCCTTGATTAACGGCGCTTTATGCGCAACATTTAACTTCTTTTCCTCCAATACAGGCTGCGCAACCCCTTGCAATTTTAATTTTTGTCCCATAAAAATCACATCGCTCTTTAAATGATTGTATGCTTTAATTTCATTGACCGTCAGATGATATTGTTGCCCAATGCGTGATAAAGTATCTCCTTTTTGCACAACATATTCGGTAACAGGCAAAAGGCTTTTGCCCGTTGTGGATATGTGCGCTGTTGGAATGGTTAAGTGCATACCCTCTTGTAAAATTGATTTGCCGTTCAGATGATTTGCTTCCATTAATTGTTGCAAACTAACGTGATGTTTACGTGCAATGGCCCACAGTGAATCTCCTTTGCGCACTACATAAATATTGTCCTCCGTTGGACCAAACTTTACATTTTCATCGATTTCGTCTTCCTCTTCAAAGTTTTCCTCAATGGGTACTGAAGGCCTCCTTGGCAATGCACGTATACCGCTTGCGGTAGGAACATGCTTATTTATTAACGGCTCTTCCAACGAATGTGTGGCTATGTTTTCATTAATTTGCGTACCTTGAAGCGAACGATCAACTTTGACAAGGGTACTTTGCCCCACTGTACTACTTGCAGGTGTATCTTTTTTGCTCCAAAGAGAAAAGGAAGAGCAACCTTGAAACCAAAAGCCTTGCCCACTTAACAACAAGTAAACAAAACCCTGTTTTATTTTTAAAATCCTTTGTGTCATATGTACATCTATACTAAGTTGTCACATCTACCTGTAAAAACATTTTTTAAGAAAAATCAATGCTAAATGCTGTTCTACGAAGCATAACGTTGTTTTTTCATTATTTCGTGAAAAATAAACAAATCTTGCCCTGCAAAATTTTTATGCCAATCATGTATGAAAAACTAAAAAATGACATTGCGAAAAAAAATAGAGTCATTAAGTGTAGATGCGAATAGATCGTAGAAACTTTTTATGTTACTTTATGCTGGATTTTATCCAAAATCATCCGATTGCAAAACAGCTCGACCAATATACGCTGGATGAACTGGATAAGCATTTGGAAAGTCCGCTTAAGTCTTTGGATTTAGACAAATTGGCAAGAACATCGCCTTACATTGTAAGTAATTTTCTCGAACGTTTGACGGTAAATGAACGCCGGAATATTTTGAAAAGACTGTCCAACGAACACGCATCTCATGTCCTGGCCGAGATGGATGTTGAAGACTCCGCAGAAGTTTTGAGTGCAATGCGTGAATTCCGTGCCGCACGCATTATTGAATTGATGGATGCGGATGATGCGGCCGACTTAATAGGTCAATTAGATGAAGGCAATAAGATACGACTGTTGGCACATATTCATCCGGAAACAGCATTTGCATTGCGGAAACTATTGCGTTACGACCCAAACACAGCCGGAGGTGTGATGAATCCTGCAGTAGCTACACTTCGACAATCCTGGACCTTAAACGAAGCACTCAGTGACATTCGGCAACACAAAGAAAAAGTAGAAAATTTGTACGATTTGTATGTTTTAGATGATAAGAATCGCCTTGTAGGTATAACATCTTTGAAAGACCTCGTTTTTTCTCAACCGACGCAGCGTATTGGTGACATTATGCGCACCAATATTCGCAATGCCTGCTTGCCTGAAGTTAACAAAGAAATCGTCGCCAATACAATGGCGGCTTATAATCTGTTTTCAATTCCGGTCGTTGATGAAAAAAACCGCCTGTTGGGCATTATAACTCACGATGACGTTTTAGACATTGTCCAAGAGGCGGCTACGGCCGATTTACAACAATTGCACGGTGCCGGTGCCGACGAAAGTATTCACGATACCGTGTGGTATAGCTTAAAAAAACGTAATCCGTGGCTCCTGATTAATTTATTAACGGCTTGTTTATCCGCTTTCGTCATTTCTAAATTTGGGTACGCCATTGAGAGAATGAGCTGGATGGCCGCATTTATGACGGTGATAGCCAGCATTGGAGGGAACACAGGTGCACAGACGTTGGCGGTTGCGATACGTGGATTAGCTTTGGATGAATTTCGCAAAGGAGATGGGCTATTTATTTGTGCTAAAGAGCTTTTAAAAGGAGCTCTTAACGGACTGCTCGTGGGATTTTTAGGAGGCTTAGTGGCCATGCAAATGTCAAAAAACTTCCTCCTGGGGTTAACGGTCTTTCTTTCGATGGCGCTTACGATGCTGCTTTCTGGTCTGGTCGCTGCCATTATTCCGTTGATACTCAGAAGATTGCGCTTCGATCCCGCCCAAAGTTCATACATTTTTTTAACCGCTATTACCGATGTGGCTGGACTTTTTATTTTTTTAGCCATAGGCACTCGATTATTGTTATCCAAATGACAGAAGATCATACTTATTTATCCGTCAAAGAAATCAAACAACTCGATGCGAATGCCAGTTTTGAAACCGTTGTCTTGGTTCGAAAAGTGAATACAAAGGTAGGTCGCAATGGCGGGATGTTTATGCAGGTCGAAGTTGGAGATTCGGTGGACACATTTACCTTCAATTGTTTTGAAGGGACGCAAGCTTTTAGTTTTTTTCAAACCGAAATGCGCAAATTTCCACAGATTGTTTGCTTGCAGGGACATATTGAATTTTATGCAGATAAACTGAGTCCGCGCGTAAAATATGTTGCGGAGGTTAAAGATGAATCTTATGAAGCTTGGTTGGGACATCTTCTGGAGAAACCTGAAGAGCCGGTAGAGTTGCTAAAAAAAGAACTGTACGATTTTATCAATCAAATCCAACAACCCAAATTGTTGGCGACCGTTCGGCAGGTGTTTGAAGATCTGGGAGAAAGTTTTTTTACAAGCGTAGCCGCCGCTTCCATGCACCACGCCTACTGGCACGGTTTATTGGAACACAGTGTGCACGTAACGCGCATTGCCAGCTTTCTATTGCCTTTGTATCCACAAGTGAATAAAGATTTGTCCATAGCTGGAGCCCTTTTACACGATGTGGGCAAAGTTTTGGAATACCGTTACGAAAGCATTGAAGGGATTGATCGAACACGATTGGGGCGATTGGAAGGACATGTCGTTTTAGGGTACCGTTTGGTGCGCAGTGCAGGGTTACGTCACCAATTAGAACCCGAATGGCTGGAACGCCTGGAACACATTTTACTTTCTCATCAAGGTGAACCGGAATGGGGTGCTGCCGTTTATCCTTCAACACCGGAAGCTATTTTCATCGCGCTGGCCGACAATTTTGATGCGAAAATGGCCATGGTTCAGCAACAATTACGAAAAGCGCTTCCGCAACAGATATTTTCCGACTTTATTCCCGGATTGCAGACGCGACTGATGACGCAATCCGTTACCGATTTGCATTAAAATAAAAAATAAGCTTGACAACATTCAAAAACTGTCCAGTTTTTAAAATGTCATGAAGATAAAGCATTATTATTACATTATCGTAGGGGTATTCTGTTTGTGTCTTGAAAATCAAACACTATTTGGCACTAAAATCCAAGTTCCAAGGGAAGTTATGCAAATTTTACAAGATGAAAATTATAACGGGCAGTGTACTCGAATTATGAATCAACATCAGGCCGAAATACGAGAAGGTTACAAAGCTTATTTATGTAAAACTTATGGGTTTAATCCACAAGATTTGGATGAAAGTGAATTAGATGAGTGTATGCGAGAAGATTTACAGGAATTGAGTGAGCAAAGCCAGGAGTCATCGGTGCCAATCGAACAGCTTCTCAAACCTGCATATTATGCTCTTTATCTCATACAGCAGTATCATAAAAATAATCCAGAGTGGGCTCAAAAATCTAAAGATGACTTTTTTTATGCGGATAGTGGCAAGGGTTGTTACGATAATGGTGTAAGGTTTGAAGATTTTGAGAATCTTGCGGGAGAAACAAATATCTACTGGGCTCTGTATCAAGCAGGTCTTATTTTTATGCAAACAGAACCCGACTTTGCAATGTTTTGTTTCAAACATTTATTGATTCTGAGCAATGACAAAGATCCCACTTTTTTGCCTAGTTTTGAGTCTAGTCCTCAAAGTGATACCATTAGATGTTTACGGGTCGCTTTTAAAATGTTATCGAATCATTACCTTAATCGTTACATGATAAAACAAGCGCAAGCCTTGAGTAATACCCACTTTATACAGTACTAATTATGTCACTACGTTCTCTACTTGTGGCGATTGCTATCGCCGGTATGTCTAGTTTTTCAAAAGGGGTAGGAATAGAGGAACTATTTGATTTTCCTGAGCTTAAGCTACAATCCTTGGCAAAGGCCTTGGCTCCTTATCAGAAAATTCAAGAAACGCTTGGACAAATACAAGAGGCGTTTCGACAATTCTCTAGTGCAGTCCAATCTGCAAAGGGTCCAATTGCGCCTCAGATACAAGAGGCGTTTCAACAATTCTCTAGTGCAATAGAGGGACTCCAATCTGCAGAGGGTTTAATTGCGCCTCAGATACAAGAGGCGTTTCAACAATTCTCTAGTGCAATAGAGGGACTCCAATCTACAGAGGATCCAACTCAAACTCAAATACACTCATTTTCTCAGCAATTCTCTAGAGCAATAGAGAGATTCCAATCTGCATTTCCAGAGGCTCAAGTTTTGACTGGCCTCATCCAAATACCAGAGAAAACACCAGAGAAATTTCAAGTCTTGTTAAAAAATTTAGCCGAATTTCAGGCATTGATTAAGTTAAATGAGGCCTTTAATGAGCTTCAAAAATTAAGGAGTGGGCAAAGGATTGCCAAGACACTGCAAAGGTTGCTCCAAGAAAAATCGAAAGAAATAGGTAATAGCAAAATAGCTATTGAATATCCATTACCTTCAAGTGGTAGCATTAGCGCGGATATAAAAAAAAGAGAACAAACATATAAGCTTTGCTTAAAAGGTGTCCTAGGGATTAATGTAATGCAATCGTGCCATCTATTAGGGGCATATCAGTATGGGACCACAAAAGGAGCGCACATTGTCTGGAAGAAAGCTATACCTTCACATATTACGTTGGGGCACGAGTTGTTACATTTTATAGATGGTTTACAAAATTTGGAGAAGTATGTAGGAACATCCCGGACATTTGAAGATTGGGTAAGTGATAATGAAAACCGTTCCCGTATTGAAGCGTTGGTCCAGTATCCTTATTTTCAAAGAATCTTTTTTGGTCAAAGAAATATTTATGAAGAATTATATGTTTATTTCGGAACCAATGCAAGCCGAGAGGCGAACATTCCAACCGAAAATGACTTACTAATGGAAGCAAAAATAGGATTTAAGATTGGATATAGCCTCCCGGTTGACTATTTTTACATAGAAAAAGAAGTGGTGGACAATTTGTTTGCATTTTGTGGAATAACCGCTGATACAGCTGATACAATTACCTTAGCTCAAGAGGGGGATACTGTTTTCAATTATAGGCAAGCATTGCAAAATTCTCCTTCTTTTATCCGTACTCAAGGACGATGTTGTTTAACTAAACCAACAATAAGAGCACAAGTGGATGGAGTTTCATTGAACACGTTAGTCAAAGTACAATCCTCTAGTACCCTTAAGGGCATAAAGGCCATAAAAAATCAAAAGGATAGTATTGAAAAAGCATATATATTATTGGCTGACCAGATAGATGAAGAATATTCAAAACTACCTGAACTTATACTTACACGACCGGGCATAACACAAGGATATCGCTTTAATCCACCAGGGCCAAAGGTGAGCTTTATTTTTGATATGTTGCCTTCTCCCACATTAGCAAGACAATTGTTCTGCTTTGAGTTTTATGGAGGTTCTAAGGTTATTGATAAGAAGGCAACGTCTCCTTTTACGGGCAGTTTGGAAGTTAGTGAAATATTACGATTAACTCAGATGCCAGAGAGAGTACATGTCACATTTGCTGAGGATCAATTTGACATTTATTTTAGTCATCCAGTTTTTCAAAAGCGTAGTAAATACAAAGGAATTTTTGCATGTCCTCCAAAAATCAAATCAATACCCAAAGATACAAGATTCATCTTTGATTTTGATTTTGAAAAAAGGCCTCCAATAACGGCAGGTAGTCCTGTGCAAACAAATTTAGGTTTCATAGATTACGAACAATTTTACAATAATCACAAAAAGCTACTTTTGCAAGTAGGCGATGGAACATCGCTAGAAGCAACAATTCGGTTATATAAATCGATTAGTGCTGAGTTTGGTTTGGATGATGTTAGTTCCGAGATTATTTCTGGTGATACCGATTTTGATGTTATTGTCGCCGATTTGATTACTAAAGGTACTGGTAGTCTTAACGCTCTTCGGCGGATGTATCCTAAACCTCACTTCGCTACTGAGCGTGATTTAGATGGCGATACTATTGCTGCCGATGTTGCTGGCACTGCTGTTAATTTTGATGACGTCATTACTGAAATTGTTACCAAGAATAGTATGAGTCCTGATGATTTTAGTCACTATTTGGCTCCTCGTAAGCACAGTTTTGTTGATCTCGATGACGTTTTTCCTACCTTTGTTAAACCCATCAAAATTGATGCTCTCGGTGCCAGAGTTGATGTTCTTAAGGATAAGCTCGATGCTAAATCTAAGATCAGGGCTATTGCCAATAACACTGCAAAACAGCTTGGAGTTAATCTTCGTCTATATCTGTGTGATACTCAAGGAAGAGAAGTACATCGGCCACTTCTGTTTCTATATGGTAGCCCTAGAGATAGAGGTCAACCTATTGAAATCGTACAAGATATTACTTCAATCCCTAATGTCTATTTTTTAGTGGTTGATACAAATTCTTTACCTCCTTCGCCTGTTGCTCAAAAAGGGAAATCTGTTACTCCAAGAAAGCGCAAGGTCCCACCTTCTCCACCTCCTGCTAAATCCTCACCTAAAACAAAACCTACTACTTCAACCAAACCTGGTGCTCCCAAAAAGTAAAATAAATAATTTAAAATAACGCTTGGCATTATTGAAAAAACACATTTACTTTGCCTGTGCATAAGTTATAAGTTATGAAAAAGGTAAATAATGTCCAACATGGTTAAACTTAAAGATACGCTCAATTTGCCGAGAACGAAGTTTCCCATGCAGGCCAAGTTGGTCGAACGTGAACGTGAGCGACTGGCTCGCTGGGAGTCCGATTGCCTTTACGAGAGAATTCAAACAAAAAATGCCGATAAACCTCTCTTCGTGCTTCACGACGGTCCTCCATTTACCAACGGCGATGTGCACATCGGAACGGCCTTAAATAAAATTTTAAAAGACATCGTTTTGCGTTTCAAAAGCATGCGAGGGTTTTCAACACCTTATATTCCGGGGTGGGATTGCCATGGTTTACCCATTGAACATAAAGTATCCCAAGAACATCCGGAGTTGCTGCAAGATCCCGTAAAACTGCGCACCGCTTGCGCGCAATTCTCGGAAAAGTTTATAAAAATTCAGGAAGGTCAATTTAAACGCTTGGGAGTCCTCGCCGATTGGGAACACGCTTATAAAACCAAAAATGCCTCTTACGAAGCGAGTGTTCTGAAGACTTTTTCAAAATTTGTAAAGGCCGGCTTGGTTTACCGAAGTAAAAAACCTGTTTATTGGTCTGTTCCGTGCAAAACCGCTTTGGCGGAAGCCGAAATCGAATACAAAAATCACGTGAGTGCCAGCGTTTGGGTAAAATTCTTGCTCGAAAATACCCCTCAATTGGATCTTCCCGAAAATACGTACGTAATGATTTGGACAACGACTCCATGGACGTTGCCTGCCAATCGCGCTATTGCCCTTTCGCCTAGCCTGACCTACGTTGAAGTAAAAACTCCACAAGCAAGTTATTTGGTGGCCGAAGATCTCGCCGATAGCTTTATTAAGACGTGTCGGCTTGAAAATGCTTCTCTGGGAAAAATATTTAAAGGAAAATCTCTGGAAGGGCAATTGACGCAACATCCATTTTTACCGCTTAAAAGTCCAATCGTGTTGGCCGACTACGTAACGTTGGATGCCGGAACGGGGTGCGTGCATACGGCTCCAGGTCACGGCATGGACGATTACCTCACGGGTTTAAAATATAAATTGGACATTGCGTGTCCCGTGGATGACGAGGGTCGTTTGATGGATGATGGCATCATGCCGCAAAGTTTGGTCGGAAAAGCCATCATCGATGGTCAAGGGAAATCTCCGGCCAACAGTCGTGTCATTGATCTCTTAAAAGAAAAGGGAGCTTTACTGCATCAATCCGCTTACGAGCACACTTATCCGCATTGCTGGCGTTCCAAAACACCTGTAATTGCTCGTGCACTTCCACAGTGGTTTATTCGTCTTGATACCCTAAAAAAGAGAGCCATCGAGGTCATTGATCAGGTGACCTGGCTGCCTTCCTGGGGTAAAAAACGCATTCAAGGTTCTGTGCAAGCGCGTCCCGATTGGTGCATCAGTCGGCAACGTACATGGGGAATTCCGCTACCCGTATTTTATGACGCGCAAAACCAACCTTTCCTAGATGCAACGGTCATCGACCACATTGCGGAAAAAATAGGTCAATATGGATCACAATGGTGGTTTGAATCGGATGAAAAAACTTTGTTAGCAGACATTCCACTGCCTCAAGCATGGGTAGGGAAAATGTTGCACAAAAGTGAGGATACGCTCGACGTTTGGATAGATTCAGGCTGCAGTCATATAGCTGTTCTCCAAAAACGCGGATTAGATCACCCTGCAGACCTTTACTTGGAAGGCAGCGACCAACATCGAGGTTGGTTCCAGTCTTCTCTCATGACTTCTCTTGTAGACGGCGATTGCGCTCCTTACAAAAGCGTTTTGACGCACGGGTTTTTCGTCGATGAAAATCGAAAAAAAGTCTCCAAAAGTGACGGAAGTCCTCAAACGGTAAAATTTTACACTAACAAATACGGTGCCGACATTCTTCGATTGTGGGTTGCTTCCGAAGACTATCGCAACGATATTCCCGTATCCGAGAATATTTTACAGCATGTGATCAGTACTTACAGAACTTTAAGAAACACATTGCGATTTCAAATAGGTAACCTTTTCGATTTTGATTACAATCAGCACGCTTGCCCTATCGAACAACTGCCCCCTATAGATCGTTGGGTTTTACACGAAACAAATGTGCTCATTCAAGAGGTTACAGAGGCCTACGAGGTTTACGAATTTCATAAGGTATATCAGGTAATTAGCCGCTTTTGTTCGGTAACCTTATCTGCACGTTATCACGATATTTTAAAAGATCGGCTCTATACGTTAGGAGCCGATTGGCCCGAGCGGCGGGCATCGCAAACCGCTTTATATCTGATTTGCAATACCTTACTTCGTTTGTTAGCCCCTTTTTTGACTTTTACGGCCGATGAAGCTTGGGGATACTTACAAGGCGATGAAGATTTCGGATACGATCAGTCCATCCATCTGTCGGATTTTCCAGTACCGCAAAAAGCATGGTATGCCGAAAATGTTTGCAATGATTTCAATGAATTGTTCAAAATACGAGAACACGTTCAGGTGGAGTTAGAAAAAGCACGTCAGCAAAAAATAATAGGTCAATCTTTAGATGCAAAGGTTGAAATAACGCTCGATGAACAACATCCTTGGGCGGCACTCTTACAAAAATATCAAACGCAATTGGCAGAATATTTTATTGTGTCTGCCGTTAAAATACAAAACGTTGACGACGAGTCTTCCGTTCAAATTTGCGTAGAGCATGCGGATGGCGTACGTTGCCCACGGACTTGGCGTTGGGTAGACCGCTTGGTTGAAGTCGATGGTTTTGGATACGTCTCAGAACGCTGTGAAAAAGTTTTGAAAAATTGGCACCCTTGCACTTAACACCAGATTTATATGGAACAAGAACATTCAGTTTCCAAAAAAAATGTTAGTACCATTTTAAAAGCGGCTTGCTTACGCAATAAGAATAAAAAGTTATCGCACGTGCAACGCGACGATCACTTTACAATGGAAGACGTGGATCGAATTTTAAAAGAATACCGTACCTCCGCACCCATAGGCGAAAAAACAATTTCTAAAACTTGTATCCCTAAAAAAATACACGTAACCCCTATGCAGGGGAAACGTGTTTTGAAGGCCGCTTCATTGAGTGATATTTTAGGATTCAATCTTCAACAGGATCAAGCAGCAACGCATTCGTCTCAAAAAGTACCTGAAGAGTGGAAGGCTTACTACACTCAATTAATACAACTAAGAGATAGATTAAGAAAATCTACCGACTCTTTGACTCAAAGTCACCCCACCAAAGACATTCAAGAACAAGAATCTGAAGATTATCTAACGTTTTTAACATCCAGCGACAAAGAAATTCTTAAAGAAGTGGAAGCGGCCATCGAACGCATTTTTGAAGGAACTTACGGTATATGTGAAATTACCGGAAAACCTATCTTAAAAAAACGTTTAGAATCTATTCCTTACACACGATATTCCGTAGAGGGGCAAGAGCATATAGAAACTATTAGACGTTCTAGACAATTGGCACAATTAGCCGGTAACAGTGTGCGTATTGCCGACGATGAAGTGAATTCGTCTGATAGTTATTACGAAACGGATTCAGATGCTGAAGTTTGAATAATTTATCATTCATGCCTCTTTTCATTTACTGTGAAGACACAAGTTCCTTGGTGTCTCATGAGGAAATTGCGCTTTCAAAAAGGGAATCGCACCATCTGCTCGTATTGAGAGAACATAATGGTACAAACACGGTTGCCTTTGATGGTTTAGGGAATATCCGCCAAGGTATTTTAAAACGGAAAAATTATAATACGTACGTGCAGTTCACGCAATCTGTTGAACATTGTAAAATACCGTTGCCACACGTTTCGCTTGTACAAGTATTACCGAATGAACCTGCAACCTTTGAAAGCATATTGAAAAAATCCTGTGAATTAGGTGTGTACGCCATTTACCCTATTTTAGGAGAATGTACGGAACATAAACGTTGGACGCAAGATATATGGCATTGCAAAAGGGAAAGATTTCGACGTATCATGGTTGATGCTTGCAAACAAGCCAAAAATCCAATTTTGCCTACACTCAGCAGTGAAATCCATACCTTTCACAACATTCCTTGGACGTCTTTTAACCAACGCTTCTATGGAAGTTTATTACCCTCAAAATCCATTAAAAAGGTAACCATTAATGCGACCACAAAATCAATTGCTTGTGCCATAGGTCCCGAAGGTGGGTTTTCTCCGGAAGAGGAAAAATTGCTCTCAATGCACGCACAACCCATGCGGTTGTGCCCTTATGTCTTACGCGTAGAAACGGCCACCGTAAGTGCTCTTGCCTGTTTGCGAAATCTGTAATGCATATGTACACATTTGAATCGCCATTGGAAGTAGGAAGCATTATTGCACGCCCAAATCGTTTCGTTATGTATGTAAAAAAAGATGGGGTTACGTTACAGTGTCACTGTCCGAATACTGGAAAAATTGGGAATAGGCCCCTGGAGGGACTATCTTGCCTTTTATCGAAATCTCACGATAAGAAAAGAAAAACCAATTACACCGTCGAAGCCATTTCTTTCAACGAGGCAAAATCTTTTGTGGGCATCAATCAAAATGCTGTCAATCGGTATGTGGAGTATTTTTTTAAAAATGGGTTTTTGGGAAAAGTAGCGAGCAATGGTCACAACATTTTACGGGAGCAAAAGGTTGGAAATGCGAAATTAGATTTCAAGATTGATCATACATATATAGAAGTCAAAACACCTCTAAAATTCCTTATGTTGGCTAATCCTCAAAATTATCAGTGCGGCGACAAAGAATGCTTAACTTCTTACGATAGATTGGTACGACACATGACGGAATTGGTAGAGCGTATTCAAGAAAACGAAAACGCAATTTTACTGATCTGCTTCGTGTATGATGCAACCATGTTCCAGGTTCCTACGCCAACAAAAACGAATAAAATTATTCGTGATGCCGTACAGCGGGCAGCAAAGTCTGGCGTCAAAATGTGGCAGGTGAATATGCACATAGATATGTATGGCGTAAAACTCCTCAGGTACTTTGAGATCACTCACCTATTTTCATGAAAGAGATACCTCGCCGGTTGGTTGATAATAACGCGGTCCACCTTATCGTAACCTCGTACGTTGTCTTTTTAGAGTTGTATACAGGGTACCTCAATTAAAAGGAATTTCGTCTTCCATTAATTCTGTTTTTAGAACATCCACCCATCATATTATCTATTTAGTTAATTCACAAGTTGCTTCAAGGTACTCCGCGTTTAAGGTGGAGCAATTTTTAAGCACCCAGTTGTCGAAGTCAACTAGCGCTTTCGTCCTTTCATCAAAAAACGCACCCACTTATGTTATTTGGTATTTTTTATGCTTTTGATTACCTCGTAAGTATGAGTAACTCTTTAAATTTGAGTACGCAAGCGGCTGCCGGTACTTTTGTGGGAGAAATGCGGGAAACTTCCGCAAGTGCTTCCGTAGAAAAAAGTGGTAGCTTCCATGGACAGACCGTCAACGTAAGTGAAGTGGATCCGACAACCAAAGACGACGAGGTGATGTCGGGCGTTCAATCGGAACAGAAAACCAAGAAGGAGCAAGCTAAAAAAGCAGAGAAAAAAACTCAAAAAGGTTTGAATAGTGCGGTAAGTCAAGCTAACCAAGGAAAGTCAACGGAAGGTGCAGCAGAGCAAAATGCATACGTAAGGCGAAAGCAGAAAGAAATAGCTCAACGTCTTGAAAAACAATCTCAAGAACGCGTTGAATACAACGCTTCCGATCGTTCCAGTAAACTATTTCCAGAATCCGAAGAAGTTTACAAACAATCTTTCAATGCATTGAATGAATTGCCAGCCAATGCATCTGCACAGACATTTTTGCAAAATGTATTTGAACTATTTGCGGACGTTGCGGAACAACACAATGCTTTCCAAGTAGCGCTACAAGCCTGGACGGAAGAATTAGCCTTACTTCAAGGAGGACAAATCGCAGATACTAAAAATCCTGGGCATTATCGTTCCGTTCAAGGTCAGCTGAGAGAAGTTAATGACCGGTTAAGTGCCTTAAGTAAAGATCCGTCCGCATCGAGTTCGCAAGAGAGAGAAGACCTGCAGGTAGAACGAGATGTCATTTCTGCACGCATCGCAGAATTGCAGGCAAAATTAGCAACTCTCAACAAGGCTAGTGGTCATTTGATGGATACTCAAGGTGCGCGCATCAGCGACAGTTACCGCTTAGCTCCAGAATTGAGAAAGCATGCGGCTATTTCCTCCAACAGGCAGTTGGATACCCCTAAAGATCTAAATGCAATTATTTTGGATAAAATTTTACCTTTAGGAAAAAACATGGAAAAAATGTTCAATAGCATTATGAACGAATTTCTCGATGATCTATCCAATGGGGGTGACGTACATTCTAAACTAGAACGCTTTATGGCCAATGTGTGGCTCATAGAACAGGCACTCACAAGCGAATTAAACAATTTGCAAAGCATCAATCAATACGGCGATAGCAAAGATATTGCAAAAGCCATCATGGATTCCATTCAAGCGATGCGAGAATTGGCTAGTATTTGTGCGAGTAACGAAAGTATGTTGCAGAGTATGCAGAGAGCTCAACTTGTATCTTAATTATGTTTACTACTGAACAAATCCCTGAATTAGCCTTGCTGATGACAAAAACGCTCATGCAGGCAGCTTTTCGAGAATGGATTGATTCCAAACAGTTAGCACAACTTATGTCACAATTATCCATTGCTACTAATCAAGAAAAGATGTACTTTTTGACGAGCCTTTCACTTACCATTCGCAAATATCCGGACGCACTTTTCCCAAAACCCGATGTACGTACTAACATTTTGCAAGTCGTACAAGAGTGCCTGGACGAATGCGTATTGGAAGATAATACTTAAAAGGAATAGTAATCATGATCGAAAATTATTTGTTACAATTTGGAGAAAGTATGGGTATCACCGGCTTAAAATTTGGGCAAACGGGCTGCCTACGTTTTGAAGTTGAAAGTTCTGGTACCGTTTACATGGAGCGTGTCGAAGAAGAGATCTTCTTTTACATATTGAAAGACTTTAATTTGCTCAATTTACCTTACGCTTACTACAAAGAGGCATTGGTGATGACGGCCAATCAAGAAATGTATTCTTTTTTAATTCGCGCCATCGCCAAAGAAAATAACTTGCTTGGATTTTTCTTACGACTTCCCGAGCAATTATGCGATTTACCTATGCTAAATAAGGTTTTTAACTTTTTGTTGCAACTAATACAAACTTTGGAAACGCGTGCCCAAGATGCCATTAAACAGGCTTTCAATCCTTTAAAGTAATGTGACAGACTAGAACAAATTTTTTTACAAAACCGTACCTGAGGAAATTTCTTCGGGTTTTTAACATTAGCATCAGTAAGGAAGCCTTATCCTTCACATATAGGATCAATGGTCCGTTACAACGCGTTAATCATTATTTTGCACATGCGATATTTTTGATCCAAATAATGTGGAAATTTTTAGTGTATGACACGGCTTTAAGCCATTGACGAATTTGCAAAGATACTTTAATTTTTATATTCATGAAAATGTTTTTGCATTTGAGTGTAACGATGGCCGTATTACATTTTACGGGTTGTACTAAAACGGAATCCGGACTCGTTGGATGCGGGTTAGGTACAGCGGCGGGAGCGGGCATTGGATACGCCATAGATGGAGGTGCCGGAGGTGCCGTCTTGGGAGGCGTTTTGGGAGCCATTGGCGGTGGAGCTATCGGGAGTATGGTCAATAAAGAAGAGGAAACAACATCCTCTCAGGATGTTTCGGCCAATACGCAACCAGGATTGCGACAACAAATTCGTCAGGAGCAATACAGTGTAGAACAAGAAAGGATTGACTGGCGTAAGCAAGAATTGGAAAACAAACGCTTAGAAATTGAAAAAAAGCGTCTAGAATTGCAGGAAAAAGAGTTGCAACGTCAACAGTTGGAATTGGAGTTAAAACTCAGGGAACATAAGCAGTAACCCATTTTTTAGCCGAATAAAACTTTTTTAGACAGAGGTAAAATGTGCCGATGGAAGTGTGTTTGTTCTTACGAAGGCGGTGCATTTTATGGCTGGCAGAGTCAATCACATCGACAGGGAGTACAGGACGCTCTAGAAGATCGCCTGCAAAAAATTTTTAAACATCTTGTACGCGTTCACGGGAGCAGTCGAACGGATGCGGGTGTGCACGCCAAAGGTCAGGTGTTTCATTTCGACGCCAAATGGAATTACGGTGCGGCAACGTTGCTTAGGGCTATGAACGCCAACTTGGGTCCTCATCTTCAAATAAAAGATGTTCAAGCAACGGATCCAAATTTTCACGCGCGATTTTCCGCATGTGGCAAACGCTACCGCTACTATTTGTTGCTGCGGAAGCCTACGCCTTTTGAATGGCGATATTGCTGGGGAATTCCCGGCACAAATTTCCAATTGGACCGCATGCAAGAAGCCGCTAAATTATTTGAAGGCACGCATCTCTTCAGCGCATTTGCTGGAAAAATTTCATCTCGCGAGTATTCCACAAAACACTTATCTCGCGCCGAAGTTATGCCTCAATCCCCAGATGAGTTGTATGTGGAAATGATAGGTTCAGGCTATTTGTATCGTATGGCCAGAAAAATTGTCGGGGCCTTAGTTGCCGTCGCCTATGGGAAATTGTCGGTGGAACAAATAACACGCCTGTTGGAAACAGGCACAAAAGAACTGCCGATCGTAACCGCACCAGCCCAAGGCCTTTTTTTAGAGGAAGTTCTATACGAGTAAATATGTATCATTTACCAAAAAGCCTTTTAAATAGAACCGGATGTTGCAAGACCCAGGTCTACAAACCTTGAGAAGAGTGCGTTGCGATTGCCTGCTGGATTGACCGTTCATTCAGCGTATTTGATGCACAATCAATAAGAGCCGCGACCCTATTCAATTCTTTTACACTCTTTTGTTTCCGTTAAGTAGCCAAATGGGTTTTAAATTCACACATAACACTGATAATAGTAAAACACGGTGGTTGAACGGTTACATAATATACATAATGACTTCAAAGTCGATGGTTTAATTTGAACGCTTATCGTGCTTTCGGCAATATTTGCGCCAAACATGTCGCAATAGCAAGAGAGTTGTACCCATTAAAAGATTGTTGCGATGCACGCAATAAGAATTACGAATCAATTATTTTTCAAATGATATGTAAACTAGGTTGTGAGATTAAAGTATAAAAATGTAATCCAAGATGCTTAACACTATGGAAGGGGGAAATTTTTTCTGGCCATTTTTTCGATTTTATAAGGTTGCCTACTAAGAGGAGGCCGTCACTACTCTTTAAAAACCTATAACGAATCAATAATATCTATTCTCATTATTCGTTTGTGGAATATCTGGGAATCGATAGAAAATATCATTATTTTGAGTGAGATGTGCATCTTTAATGTTATAAAAATGATTTTTATAGTCTCCGAGTGACTGTAGTTTTTCCCAGGCAAGCTTGAAATGGGTACCTAGCTCGCGAGCCGTTAGACCTACTGTTGGCATTATCACCCTACGTCATTGCGGCTCCGATGGAACACGATTTTAAGTGTTAATGTACCGGTGGATCATCCTTGTACACCGTTATGGTTCGTGACACCTCACAACGTGCCACCGTCTTCAACGACTTTCTCTTCCAGGGTACTTGCGGTCACTTTGCCAATTTGCACATGCTTGAAGGTATTAATCCAAGATTCGGGACCCGTAAGGATTACCTTCTTGTTGTAGATATTTTTGCCAAACAACTTATGTTCACCCCTATGGGCCTTCCCTTCAATTAAAACTTCTTGATATTTGCCCATAAATTGCCGATTATACTCCGTAGAACACTGCGTAAGTATACTTAATAAGTACTGATTGCGATCTTCTTTAACCTTTTCTGGAATCTTCATTAACGATTGTTCTTGCGGTGCCACCCACGTCAAAGGACGAGGGCTGTATTTAAAAATATACGCCATATCAAATTTAATATCCTTAAAGAGTGCGACCGTTTCCTGAAAATCTTCCTCACTTTCTCCGGGATACCCCACAATAATATCTGTAGAAATGGATGCTCTCATATCAATCGTACGCAATGTCTTAACGATCTCCAATATTTTCGCTTTCGTATAAGCGCGTCGCATTGCTTTTAAAATGCGATCCGAACCACTTTGGATAGGTAAATGCAAGGATGGACACAATTTGGGTAAAATTTTGAACGCTTGCATCAGTTGCGATGAAAAGAAAGCGGGATGAGGCGATATGAAGCGAATGCGTTTAATGGCTTCCACATTTTGTACCGCTTCCAGAAGATCGATGAAATTTTTTCTAGAGTCTGGGTCGTGGTACGTATTTACAATTTGCCCTAACAAAATGATTTCTTTCGTGCCCCATTGCGCGGCTTCCTTGACTTCTTTTAAAATGGAATTGAAAGGACGATTTTGCTGCTCGCCGCGAGTCTTGGGTACAATGCAATAGGAACAAGCCATGTTACACCCTTGCTGAATCGGAATACGGGCAACCGCCTTATGTTTAGAATACGTACGTTCGTAGCAACTAAAATTAAGAAATGTGGGTTCTGGAACGGCCACTTGGTTTGCATGCCTCGCATAAGATTGCTGAATAAGTTCGGGAATTAAATGCAATGCTTTGGGAGGCGCAATAAAATCTAGACCGGGCAGTTTTTTAAACAAAAGTTCCTTTTTATGAGCGGCCATACAGCCCATCACCCCTACCTTATAATCCGCATGTGTTTTTTTCTTTCTTAACAAACGTCCAGCTTTCCCCAAAGCTTTCAATTCAGCCGCCTCTCGAACACTGCACGTATTGAGGAGAACAACATCTTCGTCTCCCTCTTTTTCCGTAATCGTAAATCCTGCTTCCATAAGGAGTACCTTTAAAGCTTCCGTATCGCGTTCATTCATTTGGCACCCATATGTTTTAATCAAAACTTTTTTCTTCACCGAACACATGGCATTACGTAAGGAAGTTTTTATGTGAATTATGATGTTGTATCTTGCAAAATTTTTTGCTTGTTTAGGTGTTGGGTTACTTTTAAGTCCAAAAGCATTATCGTAGCAATACATATTTATGAAAAAGATAAGACTTGTCGTTGAAAAGCGCGAAGCAAAGCGATCCGGTGCATGCGGTCGTTTACGGAAACGCGGCCTCATTCCTGCTGTTATTTATGGACGTTCGGGTGCAAAAAATTTGCAGGTGGGCGTAGCCAATTTTCGACAAATGATGCAGATGAAAGGTAATAGTGCATCGTTCATCGAACTTGTTTGCGGCCACGAAAGTTCGTTAGCCATGTTGCAGGCTTATCAGCGAAATCCTCGTGAAGATCATTACATTCACGTTGATTTTAAAGAAATTGACGCCCATGAAACCCTTCGTACGACCTTACCCATACGCGTATTGGGAGAAGCCGAGGGGGTTAAAAATTATGGAGGCATTTTGGAAATTTTGAATCACGCTGTAGTCGTCGAATGTTTACCGGAAAACTTACCTGAATGCATTGAATTAAATGTAGGTACCCTTCAACTGGGACATTCTATCCACGTAAAAGATTTACCTCAAATGCAAGGTGTTACGTACAAAACACCCTCGGATGTGGTTATCGTTTCTTGCGTAAAAGTTGCCGAAGAAGAGGAAGAAGCCAATAAAGTAGAGCTCAGCGGAACAACTGAAGCCACCGCGGACGGAAAAAACGAAGCCAAATCATCCAAAGAATCTTAATCCTTATCGAAAACAAGTTATAAAGTTAACCGGCGTGGCGTTTTTGGTTTTTGACTCGTAAGGTTTTGTGAACGTTGATGTATCCGAAGATAACATACATAAAAGCATTCGACTCATCGTTGGGTTAGGAAATCCGGGCATCCACTACGTAAACACAAGGCATAATATTGGATTTTATTTATTAGATGAAATTGCCCAAAGTCGTGCCTGCGTGTGGCAATTCAATAAAAGTTGGCAAGCATATACGACAAGTATTATTTTAAGTAATACCAAGATTCAACTTTTAAAACCTCAAGCATTCATGAACTTAAGTGGTTTATCCGTACAAACAGCATACCATTATCTAAAATTAGAACCCTCCAATTTATTAATTGTTTGCGACGACATTTCTATGGAACTCGGGAAATTCAAAATTTCAACCATTCCTGGATCAGCGGGACACAAGGGTATTAAACATATCTCTCAATGTTTAGGAAATGGATTTATACGATACCGCATTGGTGTCGGAGGTAAGAAAAATACAGACATGACTTTGAGTACGTTTGTCCTCGGTCAATTTACGCCCGAAGAGCAAAGCTATTTACCTTTTATCTTGCAAAAATTTAAAAAGAACCTTGAAGTCCTTATTGACAAAGGTGTTGTTAAGGGCATGAATTTTATGGAACGATAAATTAATTAAAAAACAATCGATGAAAAGAAATTATCAAGCAACCTTCATTTTAGATACGCGCAAGTGGCATGAACCCATAGAGGCATTAATCGATCAAATTAAAGCAATCGTCGAGGAAATTAATGGAGAAATTAAATCTGTACAAAAGCTAGGTATTAAACCGTTCGCGAGAGTACCTCGTCGAGATTTTGTAGAAGGTCATTACGTTATCTTGAGATGTTTGGCTGAACCACAATTCAATGTTATCCTCCAAGAACGTATTGGGTTGAATCCGAATATAAATCGTGTCATCGTTGAAACTATAGAAGCGTAACATGGCATCTTTCAATAAAGTACTATTAATGGGGAATCTTGTTCGAGATCCCGAGTTGCGAGTCACACCCAGCGGTCTTTCGGTGTGTCGCTGTACCCTTGCATGCTCGCGTACGATTAAATCGGATACAGGTTCCAGAGAAGAAACAACATTTGTAGATGTCGAATCTTTCGGGAAACAGGGAGAAATTGTCGCGAAGCATTTTGTAAAAGGCAAACCTATTTTTGTTGAAGGTCGTCTAAGACTCAATGAGTGGCAAACAAGTGCAGGTGAAAAAAGAAGCAAGTTGCTTGTTGTTATGGAAAATTTTGTTTTTGTAGGTAATCAGGGCAACAACAGCTTAAAGCCAGGTACTGACACTGAAGGTTCTAAATCTTCATTTTCCTATGAAACGGTAAACGTGAAGCCTGAAATGTCTTCTGGTGAATTACAGGACAATGCAATGACAGACGAAGACGTCCCCTTTTAACAACGCGTAGAATAGAGGTAAAAATATTATGGCAACGATACAAGTTTTATTATTAAAACCCGTAAAGCATTTGGGAAGCGAAGGCGAAATAGTCAGTGTCAAAGCTGGCTACGCACGTAATTATTTATTACCTCAGTCTCTGGTTATACCCTTGAATCGGTCTAATCAACGGCAAGTGGAAGCCCTGCAGAAAGCTCGTACTTTGCGCGAAGCTAAAGAACTGGAATCCGCCAAAACACTCGCAGAGCGTATTCGGGCGATTCCTCTCACGATTGCGGTTAAAACAGGGGAAGAAGGTAAGTTGTTCGGCTCTGTGTCTTCCACAGATTTGTGGAAACGTTTTAGGGAAGAAGGTGTTGAATTGGACAAGAGTTTTATTCGCTTGCCACACCCTATCAAAACCTTAGGACGTCATGTTTTTCAGATGCGATTGCACAAAGAAATTATTTTAGATTTGTCGGTAGAAGTCGTCTCCGAAAATCCAATTGGATGATATTTAACGTTTTAACAGTATCTTCGTGTACATACGATTTGTGTTTTAAGTAATGTGACGGATCAAACGGCAAACCATTCGAAACCCAAAGAAGGTTTTCGGGAACCTCCATACAGCGTAGACTATGAGCAGGCATTGTTGGCGGCATGCATGCTGGAAGGTGGTCAGGATAGCTTAACGAAGTGTATCGATGTTAAAATTTCTCCCAATTCTTTCTACATTCCGTCACACGCTGAAATCTTTAAAGTGTGTCTAGATCTTTACGAAGCAGGTTCTCCCATCAACGAATTAACGGTTGCAGAGCAGCTTAAAACGTGCGGAAAATTGGATCGTGTCGGTGGATATGCCTATTTAAACGAAGTTAACAATCGTATTGAAACGCCGGCACATCTAACATTCTATGCAAAAAAAGTCAAAGAATTGGAACTTGCACGACGGCTTGTACGTTTTTTTTTGACAGGTTTGGATTCCGCGTACGGTGGGATCGTCGACATAGATCAATTTTTGGAAAATGTTGAACACAAAGTACTAGAGATTGGCGAAGATCGTGTTGCGGAAACGGCAGCTCCCATTGAAGTATCCATGTCGAAAGCGGTTAATACCGTCCAACGGTTATTGGCCGCCAAAGGTTCCATCAGCGGCGTAAGTACAGGATTCGACGATTTAGATACTCTAACCTTTGGACTCCATCGCGCGGAAATGATTGTTTTAGCGGCACGTCCTTCCATGGGGAAAACGGCCCTCGCTCTCAACATTGCCGAGGCGGCCGTTTTAGGTACCAAGAAAAAAGATTTTTGCCCCATTCCAACTCTATTTTTCAGCTTAGAAATGAGCGCAGAACAACTTGCCATGCGCATGTTATGTGGACGAGCGCGTATCAATATGAGCAAATTAAGGGAAGGATTTTTACGCAAAGAACATTACCAAACCTTGGCATCTACGGCATCTGAAATTAAAAAAGCACCTCTATGGATCGATGAATCCACCAATATAACCATCTTAGAAATGCGCGCTAAAGCACGAAGAATTAAAGCGCAAAGCAACTTGGGATTTATCGTCATCGATTACTTGCAACTCATTGCAGGTACTGATCCTAAAGCCCCTAGAGAACAGCAGATTGCAGAAATTTCGCGAGGACTGAAAACCATGGCTAAAGAACTCAACGTACCGGTGCTCGTTCTCAGTCAATTAAACCGTGAGTCGGAAAAAGAACGCCGTCAACCACGGTTATCTGACTTACGAGAATCGGGTGCCATAGAGCAAGATGCGGATTTAGTATTGCTATTGTCCAAAAAAATAAAAGAGGATACAAATGTACAAGAAAATCTCAATGATACTTGCGTGCTTCGAGAATTGATTATAGCGAAACAACGCAATGGACCTGTAGGCATTATTCCACTCGTATTTTTAAAACATTTTACAAGATTTGAAAATTATACAGGAGAAGTTTATGAAGAAATACAAAGCTAAAACTTTTTATCAAGCATTCGCATTACTATTTGCATATACATACGTAGCTTTTTGTCAAGAAACCGCATGGTATACAGGGACTATCGGCAAAATAAACATTGAATGTTCGGGCTCAAAACACATAACGCTTCATTTTATTCGTACGCATTTAGGTATTGCAGAAGGGCAAATTTGCAACAAGGCGCAAGTGGATGCTGCGCTTAAGCGCCTTTACAAGACAGGATGGTTCGATAGCATACAAATATTCAAAGAAAATGAAACAGCCGATGGCTTTGATATCAAAGTTTGCTTACACGTACTCCCTAAAATTCGAAAAATTGAATTCATAGGTAACCGACGGTTAAGGGATAACGCCCTATTAAATGAGATAAAAAGCCGCAGTAATCAACCTTTAGACGAATTAAAATTGCGCAGCGACTGTCAACGTCTATTACAGTTTTATGAATCTAAAGGATACTGTGATGCAAGCGTACAACTCGCCTCAGGTCAACAAGATTTTTCAGATTGCAGGGATGTTCAATTTTTGATTACGGAGGGATTCCGTTATCGACTTCAGGCTATTCGCTTTGAAGGCATTCATGCCTGCACAGAAAAAGAACTTTTGTCGCTCATATCCACCAAGACGTGGGATTGGTTAGCGTGGTTAACCAATACAGGGGTTTACAAAAAAGATCAATTGCAGCACGACCTGGACCGAATTGTAGAGTATTACCAAAACAAAGGGTTTTTGGATGTAAACATTAGTGCACAGCAAATACGCTTAGAAAAAAGCAAAACGCAAATACGTATTACAATTCCCATCGAAGAGGGCATACGTTATACGATTCATTCTATCCAATTAACGACGGATGATACTTTGCCTCCGCAACACCTCATTCACATCACAGGCTTAAAGGAAGGGGATGTTTATTCTCCGGAAAAAATCGAATTAGCACGCGAAAAATTGAGAGATTTTTATGGATGTTACGGATATATCGACGTAGAGATTCAGGTGAAACGACTTTGGGTAGATGGAAAATCTTTTGATCTACAATTTACAATACAGCGGGGTATCCAATCAAAAATTAATTCCATTTACATTACCGGTAACATTAATACGCAGGCACGTGTTATCCTACGTGAAACCAATTTAGCTCCAGGCGATATCGTCGATCGCACACGCATGAAAAAGGCCGAACAGCGTTTGACCAATACGGGATTTTTTAATGCTGTATCCATTTTACCGGAAGATACCAATACCCCTCATCAAAAGAATTTAAAAATAAGCGTGGAAGAAGCCAAAACAGGCAGTGTGTTTTTTTCTGGAGGTTTCAATAGTGAGGAAAAAATGACCGTAGGTGTCACATTGAGCCAAAACAATTTTGACTATAAGAATACAGGCAATTACTTTCGGGGTGCCGGACAAAAATTTCAATTGGGAACAAGCTTAGGCAAGTATTCCAACGAAGTTAATCTATCCTTTGAAGAACCTTGGCTATTTGATAGGGAATTAAGATTTGGATTTAACGTCTTCAGAACGGTTAACAAATACACCAGTGATCATTACACGGAACAGCATCTCGGGACTGAAATCTATTTGTGGAAGCGATTATTTGAGCAAGTACAAGGTAAAATTTATTATCGTATTGAGGAATTTAATTTGAAAGATGTAAAGCAAGACCATGTATCAAGTGCCATTTGGGCGGAACGTGGCAAACGCAGCTTGTCCAAAGTTGGTTTTTCTATGGAACGCGACACGCGTGATCATTTCCTTTACCCTACGGAAGGTACTTATTTAGAATGGGATAATCAATTGGCGGGAGGCCCCTGTCGTGGACAAACAAATTACATGAGAACACGCTTTACCGCGGCAAAATGGTTTTTGGTTACACCCGAACATGAACAAACATTTTTGGTGGGAGGGAAAGTAGGTACCATAAGAGGATTTGGCGGCAAGGATGTTCCTTTATTTGAACGAGAATTTTTAGGTGGCCCCGATGATTTACGAGGGTTTGATTTAAGAAAAGTCGGACCTAAAACGCAGGATAAATTTCATGACCCCCTGGGGGGTAAAAGCTTTGCATTTTCCAAAGTAGAATATTCTGCGAAAGTACACTCCATTGTTCGATTGGTAGGCTTTTTCGACGTAGGGTTCGTTAACGAAAAAACTTTTTGTTGGAAAGCTTCCGGATACAATTGTGACTGGGGTATAGGTATTCGCTTACATATTCTAGGGGCACCTTTTTGTTTAAATTTTGCTTTCCCTTTAAAAGGGGACAACTATAATAAGAAAAAAGCACCTCATATCTCGTACAATTTTGGGGTCTCTTTTTAAAACTCGCAGGACAAAAATATGAACCAGTTGATAAAACGTATCGGACTTGGTATAGGCATTATATCCGTTTCCGTGTTAAATATAATTGCCGAAAGCAAGGATTTTCAGTATACCATTTATACTGTTAATATGGCAGAAGTTTACGACAACTTCTATAAGGGTAAAGAAGCGCGCAATAGCTTTGAAATACTCACAAAACAAGTTCAAGATGAAATTGAAAAAATGATGCAGGAAGGGAGAAACATCATCGAAAAGATACAATCTTTGCAAAAGAAGTTGAACGACGGTGTAGCCCTGGATGAACAAGCCAAAGAGAAAATACACGCAGAATTAAATGCAGAAGGCGAAAATTTGCACAAAAAAGAAATTGAGATCAATCAGTTTCGCCAAGACAAAGATGATAACCTGACCCAGAAACGGCAGGCTGTTCTATCGGAGCATTTCAAAGAACTTAACGCGCACATTGCTAACCTAGCAAAACAAAAAGGTGCAGATTTTATTTTAAATTCGGCAGGTATGGGTGTTTTGTATACTAAACCGGAGTATGATTTAACCAAAGAAATCATTGAAATTGCCAATAAACCTGTTTCTCAACAGATTTCTGGTCCACTTAAAAGTAAGTAACGAAAAAACGTTATGTTTACTATTCATTACACTTTAAATCGTATTATTGAATTAGTAAATCCTTCAAAAATTCAAGGCAAATTGAATGTCGATGTTTTTACCGGAATTGCCAGTTTAAACAAAGCAAAAGCGGGTGACATTTCTTTTTTAGGCAATCAAAAATATAAAGCAGAAGTCTTCGGTTCTAAAGCATCGCTTATTCTTGTCCCCGAATCTTATGTAGGCTCTCCACATCCCGGACAAGTTTTACTTATGGTGGAAAATCCATCCAAAGCACTGGATGCCATCTGCCGAGATATTGAACTGCAATGCAAAAAACCCATACCTACGGGTATACATACTACAGCCATCATTGATCCAAGCGCAAAGATTTCTCCTAGAGCCTACGTGGGACCTCTGTGTATTGTTGGACCCAATGCAATCATTGAGGAAGGTGTCTGCTTACAGGCACATGTCGTTGTTGGAGAAGAAGTGCTCATTAAACGAGGAACATTCATTCGCCCCCATTGTTCTATTTTAGAGGGTACAGAAATTGGATGCAATTGCTTTATCGATGCTGGCGTTGTTTTGGGATCCGAAGGTTACGGGTACGAAACGGAGAATGGATGCCACAAGCGTTCGCCACAACTGGGACGTGTTGTACTGGAAGATGAAGTGGATGTAGGTGCAAATACGACAATCGATAGAGCACGTTTTAATGAAACGCGCATTGGCGAAGGCACAAAAATTGATAATTTGGTCCAAATTGGTCACAATGTAGTGATTGGTAAACACTGCTTCATTATTGCTTTTGTAGGTATTGCCGGAAGCACAACGATCGGTGATTACGCTGTTATTGGAGGGCAAGCAGGTTTAACGGGGCACTTATGTATTGGAAATCACGTGATGATTGGAGCTCAATCGGGCGTAAATCACGATTTAGAAGATAACAGCTTTGTACGTGGCACTCCGACACTCCCGTACATGTTAGCCCACCGCATTGATGCGTTAAAACGTCGATTGCCAGAATTGTTCAGACGTGTAGACAATTTGGAAAAAACATTTGCTTATTTGACGACCGATACCACAAAAGCATGCTTTCTCAGTAAAGATGAACGCAAAGATTAAAATTTTCTCTGGAAATGCGCATCATACCCTGGCAAAAAATATTTGTGAACATTTAGGAATTGAGCTGGGACATGCCTTGGTTAATTCATTTCCAAATGGAGAAACTTTTGTGCAAATTCAGGAAAACATTCGAGGTGCAGATGTTTTTTTAGTGCAATCCATTGCAAGTCCCGTTAATCACCATTTTATGGAATTATTGGTTATAATTGACGCGGCTCGACGTGCATCCGCAAATCGTATTACGGCCGTTATTCCTTTTTATGCTTACGCGCGACAAGATAGGAAAGATAGGCCTCGTGTTCCCATTACATCAAAATTAATCGCAAATTTGCTTGTTGCCGCCGGAGTGAATCGCATTTTGACAATGGATTTGCATGCGCAGCAAATCGTTGGTTTCTTCGATATACCGGTAGACCATTTGTATGCAAGTCCAGTTTTTTTTGAATACCTGAAGCAAGCGCATCCACAAGCTTCCTGGGCTGTATTTTCTCCCGATTTGGGTGGTGTTAAGCGGGCAATTGCCTACGCAGACTTCCTGGAATGTTCGGTGGGGATAATTGCAAAACGACGTAAAAGCGCTTACGAGGTAGAAGTTTTAAATGTTATTGGAGACGCCAAAAATAAACATGTTATTTTGGTGGATGACATATCTGATACGGGAAACACACTGATAGCAGCTACTCAACTGCTTAAACAAGCAGGTGCAAAACATGTTATTGCGATGATTACACATCCCGTTACACGCCAAGAGGTTTTGGGAAAAATAGCCCAAAGTGGATTGGATGAATTCATTACAACCGATACATTACCCGTTCAGTCTCAAAATTTAGGCAAATTTTCCTTCACAGTCTTATCAATCTCAAAACTGTTCGCCGAAGCCATTATTCGTATTCATACCAATCAAAGCATTAACGAACTTTTCCCATCAAAAATTTTAACACGTTTTCAATAACAAAAACTAAAGTACGCATCATAGATGTTTTGCAATACTTTCTCTTGCTGTAATATTACCAACTCAATACATCTTCTAATAACGCACAATAGCATCCTAATATAGATCCAAAAGTTTTTATTTTTAAGTAAAGTGATCCCCAAAATGTTTATAAAACTTTAGCTTTAAAACTTAAGTTTTATGTACCCTGTTGAAGGAATCTTCCAAAAATAAAGTAGACTATTTTAATCCTTATTAGGGGGTATACTTGTCTTAAATAGAAACACAAGGGGCTTCCGTCTTGTTCTGTGGGCTTTCCTGGAGGTAGCATCCATAGAGAAAAAACATACTTTAGTTGTGAAAGTATCTTGTTGAAGCAAGTGGTATCTATCATGGATACACGTTCCAACCAAGGATAACCGAGGCATTTGTGAGCATGTTTTAATTAAACTTTGGTTTGAGTACGTTGCTGCCCAATAGGTCCGTATAAGCCTTGTTGCCATTAGCCATAATCCATAAAAACGGTTTTGCCGAGATCTCATTGTTTTCGTATCCTGAATTGCAACGGAGGCATTTGAAGGTATTGTCTCGTGGCTTGAATGCCTGCTCGTTTTCCTTTGTAAAGATTCACGCAGGATGAGATGGAGGGCTGTTATCAACAAGCC
>JAITAV010000029.1 GCA_031283895.1 Puniceicoccales bacterium
TCGCTTCCAAGCAGGTCATTTCCATGAATATTTAGCATTTTGAGCGCTTAGAATTTGTTATATCAATTATTCCAAGAAACCTTCTTGCCTAAAAGAATATACTTTGTGTTGGCCAACAATCATATGATCTAAAAGCCTTAGCGAAATAATTTCTCCCACATATTTTAAAGTCTGCGTAAGCTGCAAGTCATTTTGTGAAGGCGAAGGATCTCCCGATGGATGGTTGTGCGCAATCACAATATGTGCAGCGCCACGTTTTAGAGCCGAACATATAACCTTTCTTGGATAAACAACCGTTCGGTTTACGGTACCTTCTTCCAATCGCTCAATCCCGTCATCCATAAGCCGATAATGTTGATCTAGGTACGCAACTTCAAACACTTCGTATGTGAGGCTTTTCAAACGTAACTTCCAGAAATTAACAAGTTCTTCGTTATTTTTGAACAGAGGTCCACGTTTAGTTTTCTCTTGCAAATAATAGGCAGCTAGTTCTTTGAGAATCAACAAACAGGTTGCTGCACTCTCCCCTAACCCTTCCATGGCCTCGATGGATTCGTGTGAAGCATCCAATACTCGCCCTATGGACCCAAACTTACCGAGTAAGGCTTTTGCTTGAGGCTTTACATCTTTGCGTGGTATGCACAAAGTTAACAATAATTCTAAAATTTCATGATCCGAAAATCCCTGGAGTCCACTTTTACGAAAACGTTCTCGCAAGCGAGCACGGTGTCCCTCCGCATGAGTTGTCATATAGATTCAACAGCTGCCATAAATAACTTTTTCTTTCCGTCCACACATTTGTGTGCGTGCGAATGTAAATCCTACTACTTTTAACTCGGGAAATGCAATGCAGTGGATTTTTGTTGCATTCCGTTGAAAATCAATATCCAACACGCTGAACAATAATTGCATCCGATTTTGGGTGAGTCTCTTATCCAAAACACCTACACATAATCTTTGTAACCTGAAAACTTTGAAAAGGGTTCCATCCGTATTGTTCTGAGGGCCCAGCATGAACTATAATTTCAGGGTCCGAGTTTGCTTTCTGCAATCTTAAAATTTTAAATTTGCAAATTGATCGCCATAAAAACTGTCCAAAAAATGCGTAAGTTAAATATTATAATAGTAGAAAATACGAATCTTGCGTTTCACGTTTTTGCATGCTAAACTTGGGTGATGCGATATGATAATTTACCTTGCGAGTTAATGATTTCCTTAGATTGTGTAACAGATAAAGAGGCGTTTGATTTCTTGACTAAAATTGGTCATAGCGTGGAATGGGTACGTGTTACAAATCAACTATTTTTCCCGTATGGAATAGCATTACTTCAACAATTAAACAATTACGGATACAAAACTTTTTTAGACATCCGACTTTCGGATACACCGTTATCGATGGCGGCGAGCATCTTAAGCCTACACCACCAACCCATTGACCAGATCAGCGTTCAACTCATTCAAGGATTACCCTCTTTGCAGTTCGCTCAAACTGCCCTCAAACAATCTTTACCAAATGCGCAACTGGTTGCAACCACCCTTTTATACCACCTACACCGTCACGAAACTTTGTCAAAAATTTTTAACCATTTGAGCAAAAATTTAACGAACTATTATTACCGGTTGGCTGTAGCTGCAAAAATTTATCACGTTATGTGTACGACTTACGAATTTCCATTTTTGTTAAAACACTTTGGTGCGCATTTTTCTTACATAATTTATGGTAGCGACTTGAATGCAACACAAGAACGTTACCCATTTTTTAAAATGGCTAAACGTGGCGCAAAAACTCTTATTTTGGGAGAATCATGTCTTAAGCAGAAAGATCCTGAAGCGTATATTCTTAAAATTCGTGAAGAAATTGCCCAGGCATTTGTTACTTCAAACGAGGTTTATGCTGTGTAAAACTTATTTTGGTAGTTATTAAAACTTCCATGTGTTGTAACAATATGTCTTCGTAAGATTGTGCTACCATAATTTACACTTGGCAAGGGCAATTCGACGATTATTAAACCTTTTAAAGCACATGATTTTTGAGTATAACACATTTAAGAGAGCCCTGTAGGCAGTCATTTTATCCCTTCAACAAAAATACACACCTTCTCGAGGATCAAAATTTTGCCCACAGATGTTTTCTGAAACCTTTATTGGATTGCTTTTGGGATGAAAATTTTGTCACCCACTTTGAGTTGTTTTGGATCGGAAATTTTGTTGGCAGCCCGGATATACTCCGTACGCGAATTGAGCTTTTGCGCAATGCTTGCCAACGAGTCTCCAGATTTAATTTCGTACATGATTCCGGTTTGGGGATAGTAATCTGCAGGTGTATTGGCCACTTGTTCCATCTGCACAATCTTGTCAAAGCCCTCTTGCATTTGTTGTGCAAGATCTTGAATGCGTTCATTGACGTCTGATAAGATTTTCAATTGGCATCGCTCGCACACTTGTTGCACCTGATCTTGAGAAGAAGCGCATCGTTGTTCAAATTCAGCATATTTTTTCAAAAAATCTTCGTATTGCGTTTCCAGGGTTGTACATTTCGACTGCAACGCGCTTAACTCTTCGATTTTAGTGGCCAACGAAAGGTAATTTTTCTGCAAATCTTCACATTGCGTTTCCAGAATTGCATACTTCGACTGCAATGCATTCAATGCTTCAATTTGGGTGGCTAGTGAAAGGCAATTTTTCTGTAAGTCTTCTAAAGCAGCCACTTTTTTCTGCAACTGTACATTATTTGCCACGATGCGTTCTTGTTCTGCCCCTATGCGTTTTACTTCCTGCGTCAATAGATAAACTTCTTCAATCAAAGAAGACAGTTGACGTTGAGGTGTTTGAATGACTCCCCAACTAACGTTTAGGCAGCAAATGTTTAGGATAAACGCGAACAAATATCTCATGCTCTTATTGTTTAACATTTTTTGTAAAAGTCAAAATTTATAGTAAAAAATATAAAATGTACAACGTTCATATTTTTTCCCTAACACAAAATCACTGCGGATTTACGGCAACTTTTGCAACCACTACCGGGCTCCAAAAATTGCCTTTCGATTAGGTTTCCAAGGTGTCATCTCGGTTTTCTGAAAAAGCACCTTTTGCAAGCACCATACCTCCCGATACACGCACTTTGTCTATAATGGCTTGCGTGGCTTCTTCCATGACAGTTGGATTTTCTTTTAAATAGTTTTTGGCGGCTTCGCGACCTTGGCCAATCAAATTGCCTTTATAAGCAACCCATGCTCCTTTCTTTTCAAAAATCTGATGTTCGATGGCTAAATCAAGTACGGAGGATGCTTGCGATATTCCCTCATCGTACATAATATCAAATTCACATTCCGTAAAAGGAGGCGCTACTTTATTCTTAACCACTTTGAGTCGTGTTCTATTGCCAACAACACGACCCACAGTATCCTTCAGTTGTCCAACGCGACGAATATCCATGCGAACGGATGCAAAGAACTTAAGTGCTCGTCCCCCCGTAGTTGTTTCCGGACTACCAAACATGACACCAATTTTTTCACGAATTTGGTTCGTAAAAATACAAATGCATTTTGATTTGTTAATAACGGATGTTAGGCGGCGCATCGCTTGACTCATCATGCGTGCTTGCAGGCCAACATTGGTATCGCCCATTTGACCACTCAGTTCAGCTTTCGACACCAAGGCAGCCACAGAGTCAACAACGATAACTTCAATGGCGCCCGATCGTATAAGCGTCTCCGCAATATTGAGCGCATCTTCACCACTTTCGGGTTGAGAAACGATTAAATTGTCCAAATCAACACCTACAATTTTTGTATAACGGGGATCCAACGCATTTTCTACATCGATAAAAACAGCTCGTCCACCCTTCTTCTGAACTTGTGAGATAATGCTGAGGCATAAAGTTGTTTTACCCGAAGATTCTGGGCCAAAAATTTCACAAATACGGCCTCTTGGAAGACCGCCTACGCCGAGAGCAAGATCAATTGCCAAAGAGCCCGTTGAAATGACGGATACATCCATTTTTGCCGTACTCCCCATGCGCATGATGGCTCCATCACCAAATTGTTTGTTAATGGCCGCAATAGCCAGTTCCAGCGTTTTATCTTCGATATGCAGTTCTCCCGGTTTTTTGACCGTTGCCTTGTTAGTTTCCATAAGTTATTGATTAAAAAATTGCCTAAACCAATTCATCAGTTTTTTTTTACACTTTTTCCAGAAACATCTGTTTGTTCTCCAAGAGAGATGGCGAAAGCTTCCAAACATTTGCGTTGTTCCCGTGTCAATTTTTTAGGGACGGTGATCGCAATATGTACCAACAAATCACCCATTTTTGCGCCATAAGTTGCTTTTTTATCCAGTTGCGGCATACCGTATCCCTTGAGTCTAAATATAGTATTCGGTTGAGTACCCGCAGGAATTTTTAAAGTTGCCTTGCCGGTTAAAGTGGGAATTTCAATGTCACCGCCTAAAGCCGCCAAAGTGAATGAAATGTCCTGATGATACAGTAGATCTACACCATCACGTTGAAATAAGTCGTGTTTTTTAACAAAAATAACTACGTATAGGTCGCCCGGTGATCCTCCCAAGGGTCCCGTTTCTCCTAAACCCGAAAATCGCAATTTTGCGCCATGGTTAATACCTACAGGAATCTTTACTTTAACCTGTGTTTTGTTGACCTCTAAACCTTTCCCATGGCAATAAGGACAAGGGTTTTCGATAATTTTCCCCGCGCCGTGACACTGAGGGCAAGTGCGGCTCATGCTAAAAAAACCTTGAGAGGTGATAATTTGGCCACGTCCACGGCATTGAGGGCACACTTTTGGCTGCGTTCCAGACTTGCAGCCATTCCCATTACAATGTGAACAGGGGATGTGCCGCTGGTATTCAATCGTCTTGGTAACACCACTTGCGGCTTCTTCGAGGGTAATTTCTAAATCATAACGTAAATCTGCGCCCTGCGATTCACCCTTATAACCTTGATAATCTCCGAAAAAACTTTCAAAAATGCCCCCACCTCGACTTCCAAAAACCTCTCTAAATACATCGAATGGATCACTGAATCCACCTTGCGCACTTGAAGAGCCACTGCCAAAACCGCCTTCAAAAGCTGCATGACCATATTGATCGTAGGTGGCTCTTTTGTTGGGATCTCTCAGAATTTCGTACGCTTCGGAAATTTGTTTAAACTTTTCTTCGGCCTCCTTATTTCCCGGATTTTTATCCGGATGATATTGGACAGCCTTTTTACGATAAGCTTTTTTAATTTCTTCTGCAGAAGCTTGCCTGGAAACACCCAATAATTCGTAATAGTCTTGTTTACCCATTTTCGTTTTTATCTTTTAATGATCATTCGGAGATTCTTCAGGCATCTTGCCTTTAGAAACAACAACACTGGCGGGACGTAGCAATTTGTCACCCAGACGGTATCCATTTCTAACGGTATGTACAACGTATCCTTCGAGAACGGAATCGTTGTAACAGGTTGATACAGCTTCATGGAAGTATGGATTAAAAAATTCTTCCTTAGGCTCTATGGAAGTAACTCCCAGCTTGTCCAAGCTCGCCTTAAACTGCTGCAATATCATTTGAAGGCCACTAGCAACGTCTGCAGAAAGGCCACTCTGTGCAGCGTTTATTAATCCTATCTGGAATGCATCAAAAATGTTAATAACCTCACCCAGAACGGATTGTATGGTAAACAAACGTAAATCCTCTTTATCTCTTACAAAACGTTTACGTGCATTGTCTAGATCAGCCCGTGCCCGTAAAAATTGATCTTGTAAATCATTGCATCGTTGTTCCAGCTCTGCAAGCTTTACTTTTAAAATATCCGTTTCGTTGGTGGAAATATCGGTGGCATTATCAGCCTGTGGTTCTATCTTCGTTTCTGCATTTTGATTTGTATCTGTACCCTGTTCCATAAGTGCCAATGAATGCTTCTTGAATATTTAAAATTTGTCGTTTAGCAAATATTCTTCCTATACGTAATCTGTGATTTAAACTCTTTTGCAAACACTGCAAGTATTTTTAAAAACTTCCTTGCGTACTCCATAAAGCAAAATAATGTAGCGTAAAAATGGGCCCGATTGCAAGAAAGTTTTAGGGCGTGAAAAAAGGTTTCGACTCATTTTGCCCAATTATCCCCTGGGGAAATTTGACCACAATTTTTATGGCAATATTGCAAATTGGTACTTTCCGTTTATGAAGAAAATGCTAGTCGTATTAGCTTAAACCTTAATAGTACCTGTTTTCAGCTTTTCGTATGCTTTCTGTTTTCCGAGGAAATTCTGGAAAATCGTAATACAATACATATCCTTATCTTTGGTCAGGTACACATCGTTGACGTTGTAGATATGTTTTTTGTAATCATCCAGCGACTGAAATTTATCCCACACGATTTTGAAGTAATTTGTATTCGCCATACGCACTGATATTCCTGCCTGCATGATACTACAACTATTCCAACCGATCATATTTTCAAAGTCGAATCCAGTCCCACTTTTCCTAAGAGGTACATAGGTAAACCAATCTCCTTTATACAAATGATTCGGCAAAAAACAACGGATATTGCCGGCAGGAACCGTATTGTTCGAACCATTCGGCGGAAACTCGTTAAAAATCAAGTAATAGTTGCGACAAGCTTTAATCACGCATTCAATATTATATACGCATTCGTTGAGTCGAAAATCTTCGGTGGCTTTCCTAAAGCCCGGAATGGCGATGGCGGAGAGGATGGCCACGATGCACAGGGCAACGACGACTTCGATGAGCGTAAAACCGTTTCGGCTTAGGGATGCGGATGAATACTCCTGTGCCCGGCCAAGTCCAGACGTCCGGAGGGAAACCGATGTCCTGGAACACCTCGCCGCTTGACTTGGAACCGACTTAGGATGCCCCCTTACGATTGAACGGTCAAAGCTCTTGGTGTCTCGGTGAAAGCCGTTACGATTTACAGACGAATACTCTAACCCCTGGACCGGCCTCAATGTTCGATTCGGTTGCAATTTCCGGCTCGGTTCCGATCCCTGAATTGGCTTCGATCCACGACGAGATTCTGCTTCCCGATTGAGTCCTAGCCTTCGACCGGGGTTCGGATTCCGGCTCGGCTCCCACCTTTGCCCTGGGGTCCCGACCCCCGAAATGATCTCGGAAACTAAATGCTTAAATGTCTTAGGTCTTG
>JAITAV010000013.1 GCA_031283895.1 Puniceicoccales bacterium
TGAAAAGGCAAGATCTTTTGACAACAAGGCACCAACAACCTCAAAAGCGAATTCAAATGCGGCCCCAGGCCCATTGGCTGTAATAAAGTGGTGATCCACAACCACCGATTCCGTCCTCAGCTGAGGTAAATCATCTTTAACCGAAATATGTGCCGTAAATCTTTCGGGTAATATACCCGCTCGCTTCAACAGTAACGGAGCGGCGCAAATTGCTGCAATCCATTTGGAATCATGATTAAATTGTTGCAGGCATTGGTGCACATCCGTTCTACTCAGTACATTAAAAATTCCAGGACCTCCTGGAATAATAATACCGTGAAAATCATCGTACGATTGCAGTGAAGAAAAAAGACAATTGGTCATCACTTGGATTTGATGTGCCCCCGTAACTCGAATGTTCCCCGATAAAGAGGTTGTTAAAACATCCACACCCGCTCTACGCAATACATCCAACGGAACTATTGTTTCAATCTCTTCAAAACCTTCATGAATAAGAAATAAAACTTTTAAATTCACACTGTAAAAATAAAGTAAAAATTATCGGAGGTAAAGCTCTTAGCAACAAAGAAGCAAAAAATAACATTGAAAAACTTAACCTTTGGTGCAACTCTCTCAGTGTTTATGCTGGATCTTACACCTTTGCAAGACACGATCGCTTCCCTAGAACGCGCCATCGCCGTGGGGAAACAAGTTCATTGTGCCGAGGCTTCCATTCAAGAAGTTGTACGGGCGGGTATTATACAAAATTTTGAAATTGTTTACGAAATGTGTTGGAAGTTCATGCAACGCTGGTTACGCGTAAATCAGCCTAACGATGTCGACCACGTGAGAACACGTAAAGATCTTTTTCGTCTAGCGGCTCGGTACCAGCTGATTCGAGATCCACAAGCATGGTTTTTATACGGAGAGGCGCGCAACTTAACTTCGCATACTTACCAAAAAGCGCAAGCGACAAAGATCTATCATTTGGCACCTCAATTTTTATTGGATGCTCAATTCCTCTTACATCAAATAGAATGCACGAATGATTGATTTGGATCCTTTCATCGCCCATAAGTTAAAAAAAATACTACGGGCTTATGTCCCGGAATGCCGTGTGTTTGTCTTTGGATCCCGTGTTCAAGGCAACGCTCAAAAGTACTCGGACATCGATTTATTGCTGCAGGGAGATTGTCCTTTATTGGAAAGTACTTTAGAAAAATTACGTTTCGCCCTATCCAATTCAAATATTCCCATCAACGTTGATGTTGTGGATATACATGCGTTATCCACACAATTTATCCAAAATATCCAACATAACAAAGAACGACTCCTTTAACTACATTGTATATCCATGATTGGATTAAAAAACTCCACACTTATGCATCGTTCATTGTAATGGATTGCATTTCTGCTTCCGGACAAAATTACCCTTAACGCTTCAACGGTTACCTACTTTCAATACGTTTTAGCGGTCTTTCTAACATGTATGCTCGTAATCTCAGCTGCATAAGAGCGCCTATGCAAACAAATGCAGTACAGTCTCATTCTTACACTTCAGGATGCACATCGCCGTTTGGCACCCAACCTCTCTGTTCCAAGGTTTCCATGATACGTGCAGCCCGGTTGTAGCCAATTTTTAAACGACGCTGCAATAAAGATGTCGAAATACGATCCGAAGTTTTTAATACCTCTAAGGCCTGCGGAATAAGCGCATCTTCGTCTTCCGTAGACCAGGTATCCCCCTCGGCATCTTCTTCGTTAACATCCAGAACACGTTGTACTTCTTCTGCAAAAGAAGGAGGGCCATTTCTTGTTAAGAACTGAACCATATCGTTGATTTCTTCATCGGATACCCAAGCACCCTGAGCACGAATTAATTGGGAAGCACCCGGCGGAATGAATAACATATCCCCTTTACCGATTAAACTATCGGCACCACCTACATCCAAAATCGTTCGACTATCTACTTTCGAAGCAACTTTAAACGCAATACGACTCGGTAAATTTGCCTTGATAATCCCCGTAATAACGTTGACCGATGGTCTTTGTGTGGCAATAATTAAGTGAATACCGGCAGCCCTCGCAAGTTGTGCTAGTCGGGCGATGCATGTTTCGATGTCACCGGGTGCCACCATCATTAAATCGGCCAGTTCGTCAATAATGCACACAATGTAAGGTAGGTGACGCATATTTTTCTCCGTAGCGCTTTCGGTGGACAGTTTCTTTACCTTACCGTTAAAAGTTGCAATGTTGCGCGCTCCATGTTCCGCAAATAATTGATACCGTCGTTCCATTTCACCAATTAACCATTTAAGCGCCGAAGGAACACGCTTAGGTTCCGTTACCACAGGAATAAGCATATGCGGCAGATCGTTGTACAACTTCATTTCAACGATTTTTGGATCCACCATGATAAACTTTAATTCTTCTGGGCTCGAATGAAACAACAGCGAAGCAATGATGGCATTGATGCAAACCGTCTTACCGGATCCCGTAGAACCTGCGATCAACAAATGGGGCATCTTTGTCAAATCTGCCACGATTGGTTTGCCCGTCACTTCCTTACCCAAAACAATGGGAATTTCGGCGTCCGAATGCGCCCAGGCTTTCGATTCCAAAATTTCACGCAGGCAGACAGGCAAAGGGAATTTATTTGGAATCTCTATACCGACACAACCCTTACCGGGTACCGGAGCCTGAATACGTACGGACAACGCTTTTAATCCCAAAGCAATATTCTTGTCCAACGTGGTAATTTTTTCTACCCGGACACCGCGAGCTGGTGTGACCTCATACCTTGTGATGACAGGTCCCGATTGAATTGCCTCCACTTTAACTTCGACCCCAAATTCGGCAAGCTTTTGCACAAGATCTTGCGCCGTTTCATAGTAATCTTCACTTGCATCAGCATCTTTTAAAACGGGTGGTGGATCTCTCAATAATTGAATAGGAGGAAAAAGATAATCACCCGATTTTGCGGGTATCAACCCCGAAGACTTTTCCACAACTTCACTCTCCAATACTTTAATTTCTTGGAGCGTCTTTTCCTTACGCGATTTTTCCAAGTGAGATTCACCGGCAACACGCGTCCCTTGTGTTTCGTGCTTCAAAGTGTGCGAATTCAATGGCGACATTTCCATGGTTACGAGTTTGTTGATGGGAATCTGTTGTTCACTTTCCGAAAACGCGTTTTCTGCCTGCCCTAAAACTTTCTTTTGTCGCCTATTTAGAAAGACTCTTCCCCAACCTGCGAACAAAACACAACTTTTGCGCAGCATCGCAGTTAATCCATTGAAATTGCTCTTCCGAAAAATTTTCAAATCCGCAAAGACTTGTCTCAATCCTCCCGTGACCCAGTAAAAAATGCGACTGGGATGTACAAAGGCTAAAAATGTAGAGAGGAGTGCACTGGGGATTAAAACAAGCATACAACCAATTTCTCCAAAATAGCGCGCAAAAACGTACTGAAAAAGGTATAGTCCAACCAAACCACCGGCACCCGCCGAAAAAAAGCGGTAATCTGGTGTCCACCATCGTAGCGCTTCAAAAAAGGCAAATAGGGTGGTTGCGAAAAAGCAGGCTAACCCAAAGAAAAACCATTTCCATCGGGAGCATTTTTCTCCGCGTCCTATAAAAAATAAAATGCCTGTCCACAATAAATAAATGGGTATTAGCCAAGCTGCCACGCCGCCTATGCGATAGGCGTAAAAAGAAAAATAGATACCGCAATACCCTAGCCGATTCCCACGCGATTGCCAATGATTGTGTACTTTTGTGGTATAAAACTGAGATTGTAAAGGATCGTAATCGATGAAAGACAACGTTATAAATAAGCCCACAAGGATTAAAAAAAATCCCAGAAAAGGCTTCTGTAAGTGTATTTTTACGTCTTTATCGACCATACGTATGGGAAACAATCGTATTACAATGCGTTTTTTACACAACAGGCAACATTATTGTAGTTAAAATGTAGTTAAATAAAAGATTGCCCCCATCAAGATACGACGTAGGCTAAAGGTCATGCGCGTGTTTTTACCACTCCTGTTATTTGGACCTAAAATAACCTATGGAAATAACCTACCTTTAATGGATGTACTCACTCAACAAGCAAATGTGGATCCTTTTTACTTAATCTCAACGTGTATTTTTCTGGGCGCCATTTTGCATACATTTTTGGCCAGTACGTTTACTAAACATGCGCAGGCCTTAACCGTTCAGTGTGGACATTCTACTTATAAGTCACAAATTTATCATCTTTTGGGGGAAATTGAAGTTATTTTTGCTCTCTGGTTGCTGCCGCTCGTATTGTGTTTTATATATTATAAGGGTTGGGACGCCACGATTCGCTATTTTGAGACGAGACAATATACGGAACCCATTTTTGTTGTTATCATCATGACCATTGCCGCCACACATCCCATTTTAACGCTCGCTGAAAGTATATTACGATCGTTGGTCAAGTGCTTTGGAGGAGAAACTCCCGCAACTTGGTGGATCTGTATTTTGGTGTTCGCACCCTTGTTGGGATCCATCATCACAGAACCTGCAGCCATGACGATAGCGGCCCTTATGTTGGCCAAACAAGTTTTGATTCACAATACCAATACTATTTTTTCCTACGCAACCTTGGGACTACTTTTCGTGAACGTATCCATAGGAGGTGTTTTGACAAATTTTGCCGCCCCACCGATTTTGATGGTCGCCACGCGATGGCATTGGAATTCCAGCTTTGTGTTTAAACATTTCGGGTGGGAAGCCATAGTGAGTATTTTGATGTCAACCATATTTTATGCACTCGTTTTTCACAGGCAATTGTATAAAATGAACAGGCAAGCCAAAACTTGTGTACCTCCAAATAAGTCGCACGAAAAAATTCCATACGGTATTATCCTGGCACACGTTTTATTTCTTGTCTGGACCGTCTTTAATGCGCACCACATACCTTTTCTTATTTGGGGATTTCTAGCATTTTTGGTTTTTACACGCATTACTGCCGTACACCAAAGCCCAATTGCCCTACACAATGCCCTTTTGGTAGGATGTTTCCTGGCAGGTCTCGTTACGCACGGCGGATTGCAAGAATGGTGGATTGAGATTATTTTATCGCGTTTGGGTGAACAATCTTTATTTTTCGGAGCTTTATGCTTGACGGCCTTCAACGACAATGCGGCCATCACTTATTTAGCTTCGCTAGTCCCAGATTTCGAAAATAATTTTCACCTGCAGTACGCCGTTGTCAGCGGTGCCGTGGCGGGTGGTGGACTCACCGTCATCGCGAATGCACCGAATCCAGCAGGACAGTCTCTACTGTCAAAATTCTTTACAAATACCATTGTTAAACCCTTCCCTCTCTTCTTGGGTGCCTTGATTCCAACTTTATTTACAATACTCAGTTTCAGAGTCTTGGCGCATTTATTTTCCTCAACTTAAACACCTGCAAAACCGTCCATTGAACATTTTCCCGTGTTCCCAGAAAATTGTAAGGACGACGGGGAAATAGTGGAAGGCCGTCGACCGTATTACAAGCAGCCTATGGTAGGTGTAAGTTTGAAAAATGTACGTGATCCGACAATTTGAGTGACTTGGATGATAAAGTGGAGACTGTGGATACGAATGAAAACAACGTTTATTTTACCAATACCGCAACAAAAAACGCCCTCGAGTACAGCAGGGCGTTTTTCTTCAATAGGCAAAACGACTACGCCAAATAAGACTTAGCTTGCAAATAAGATATTCCCTGCCGCGGTACGGCTGGAGGAATTTGATTCGTATGTTGCAAATGCTTAACGTTATGGTCGTTAAGTCCACCTATATGATCAAGAAGTAGGGGTGCAAACACACCTCTACGGGTGCTCTTTTGAGAGCAGTTTATTGTGTCTATATGCATAAGTGTTCATTCCTAGATTATATACGCAAATGGTTACTGGGAAACATTACTTTTCATTCTCCATTCTCTCTGTTGCTTCCTTGATGAAATTTTCAATACGGCTAATCCATTTTTCGATGACTTCAACAAACGTAGCCAGCTCATCTTCAAAGCTTTCAATACGTTTTAATGGCCAGTCGAAGGCCTTTGCTAAAACTAAAGATTGCGATTGTCTGTCGATACCCAAAGTTCCACCATCCGTCTCATTCCAAAAAAAATTTCCTTCCAAAGCCTTTTCAAAAATAATTTCACGGCAATCAAGTGGGATTTCTCCGACGTAAGCATAGATCACCAATTTGCTACCTGCTTCGTCAAAATCGATGTTGAGAACAATTTTTTCATCAAACAGTAAAATACAATGATTATTTTCGTCTAGACATAAATCGGGTAAACTTAGACCCTCTCCAATACGTTTTAAAAGATCATTTACACGTTCTCTCATCGTTACAAAATCATTGTAAGCACGTTTATTTATTGTACACAAGTCAAAAATAACTTATTTGCCACAAAAGTTCTCTCGCCAATAAGCTCTGTATTTAACAGCCCTATATACCTCAATACGCCTGCTTTTTTGTCGTTACCCACCCAAAAAAATATCTTTATCCGGGAACGATTTTGAAGCATAAAAATGGAGATTTCACATCAACAGCCTCGATGGACAACACAACCGATTGAAGGCGTATTTACAAAATAAGTATTGTCAAAATATGCGTACTATTTAAAGAAGATAGTATGGAAGAGCAGATGGCGGCGAGTACGCCCATGATGCAACAATACCTGTCAGTACATAAAAAATTACCTCAAGATACGATTTTATTTTTTCGCTTAGGCGATTTTTACGAAATGTTCTTTGACGATGCCGAAACGGGGGCAAAAATTCTAGGACTTACCCTCACGCAACGTTCCGGTGTTCCCATGGCAGGCATCCCTTTTCATGCTTCGGAGACGTACATTGATAAACTGCTTAAAGCGGGCAAAAAAGTGGCCATTTGCGATCAGATGGAAGCCCCTCAACCCGGCAAAAAATTGGTTGATCGCTCGTTAACGCGTATCTTAACGCCTGGAACCGTTCTGGAAGATTCTCAAATTGAATCCAAAAGTAATCACTACATCCTTTGTGCTACCCTGGATCACAACGCTTTAAATGCGGCTTGGTTAGATTTATCGACCAGTGAATTTACCATTGCTTCGGAAACGCAACGCCAAGATCTCCTATCTTTTTTGTGTGCTTTAGATGTCAAAGAAATTGTTCTTTCCGAACGAACAACGCAGGAGCACAAAACCTTCCTGGCACCGCTTTTGTGCAATAAAGCCATTTCCGAACTTCCCCATTTCGCTTTTGAACAAACGCAAGCTCGGAAAAACTTGGAAAAACTTTTTGGGGTACAACACCTGGAAGGTTTTGGCATTCCACCGGATTGTCTCGCATTAGGTTGCGCAAACGCGCTTGTCGCTTACATTACCGAAAACTTATTTCACTCTCCAAAAAATCTTAATAAGATCACCTTGCACACGTGTGCCCACAACATGATTTTGGATGCGTCTACCCTAAAAAATTTGGAAATATTTCAGACGCAGCAGGGAACTCGAGAAGGATCTCTGTTAAGCTTCTTGGATAACACAAAAACGGCAGCCGGCAGCCGACTAGTCCAACATTATTTGACTTACCCTTTGCTCGATTTGCAACAAATTCAAGTGCGGCAAAACCTCATTCAAATTTTCTACGACCAACCTCTGGTAACACGCAGCATTCAGGAATGCTTGAAACGTACACGCGACTTAAATCGTATTTTATCGCGACTTTATAACCGATTACGCACACCCAGAGAATTGGGTGCCATTCGAGAAACCTTGGAACAGCTACCCTTCATTAAAGCTAAATTGCAAACTTTGGATTTACCGGAAATCAAAATTCTAACCCCAAATATTCACTTATTCCAAGATCTTTTGCGTCACCTACAGGATGCACTCGAAGAAACTTTACCCAACGATTTAACGGAAGGGAATTACATCAAGGTAGGTTACGACGAAACGCTGGATCAATTGCGTTCTACACAAGTACAAAATAAAACCTGGCTGCAAGATTTCGAACGTACGGAACAACAACGCACGGGTATTCGAAATTTACGGGTTAAGTACAATGCTGCGGCCGGATTCTTTATCGAAGTCACAAAATCTAATTTAAATCTTGTCCCATGCCACTACATCCGCAAGCAAACCATGGCACACGTCGAACGTTATTCGACGGAAGAATTAAAGTCCAAAGAAGATCTTATCTTGCACGGACAAACGCGCGCCATTGAACGTGAAAAGGTTTTATTTGCCCAGCTGGTGGAAGCGGTTCTTGTGCACGCAAGCCAATTGCAACGAACTGCGCAAACATTGGCCGAAATAGACGTTTTTACCGGTTGGAGTTGTTTGGCCAGAAACTACCATTATACGAAACCCAATGTGGATACCAGTACTGTTTTTGAGATCGAAGCGGGTCGCCATCCTCTCGTAGAAGCCTCTTTGCGGGAAAATCAAGGATTGCCTCAAACGTTTGTGGCCAACGACCTCCATTTGGACGCGCAGCAGCGACAAATTTTGATCCTTACGGGTCCAAATATGGCAGGTAAATCAACTTATATTCGCCAAAATGCCCTGATTGCACTCATGGCCCACATGGGATGTTGGGTACCCGCTCAATCGTGTCGCATGGGATGGGTAGATCGCATTTTTTCCCGCATTGGAGCCAGCGATGACCTTGCACGCGGCCAATCCACTTTCATGGTTGAAATGCTCGAAACGGCCAATATCCTAAATAATGCAACGCAACGCAGTTTGATTATCCTGGATGAAATTGGACGTGGGACGAGTACGTACGATGGTTTAAGCATTGCGTGGTCCGTTGTGGAATATTTGCATCGAGATACAGAAATGGGGCCACGTACACTGTTTGCAACCCATTATCGAGAACTCACCCAACTGGAAAAGCTTTTCCCGCGCATCTTTAACGCCTACGTAGCCGTTAAGGAGTGGAATGACGAAATTTTATTCGTTCACCAAATATGCACCGGGTGTGCACATCGATCTTATGGCATTCAAGTGGCCAAACTTGCCGGTCTTCCAACCGCCGTCATCGAACGCGCCAAAACCATTTTAGCCAATATGGAGTCGGAAGGTAAAGTTTTACGAAAACTGCTCCATGAACGTACCCCGCCTTCCGATACACAACCCCAATTGGACTTACTTTAAAAATTTCAGCACTCAAGAAGTATAATCCAGATAGTGTACATTTTGAGGATATCCACGTCGGATAAAATCACCACTTTAAGAAAAATGTTGAACAAAATATAAAGCAGCAGGTATAAATTCTATAAGCCAACATCCAAGAAGAAGGGTTATTCAGTCGTGATATTGTAAGTATCATTGGGAATTGTGATTGCTTAACTGACTCTTCCACAGAAGTAACTTCGATCGTTTTATCCAGGATGAACGATGTATGCATTACAATTTGGTAATTCCCATTGGATACCGACGGCCATGGATTTAGGAATGGAACAAAGATGATTTGACGGTACAGTTATTGGCCATTGTGTTGGGCACTCGGTGGTCATTCATATATTTATTTTCTTAAGTTACATTACCATTGAGATGTGGATACATGGGAATAGGGTAAAAACTGCACCGAACCAGAATAGAAAGGTACATCATCTTGTCCACATCTATGCCCATAGCCGATTAGAGCTTAGGCAAGGAGCAAAACAATAAAACCGTTAGTATAATTAACCAGAGAATGATATGTTTTCTCCGATACGATTTAAATTTATTATGGCATTTTGCCTATGATATGCATCCCCCCAGTTTAGTGGAAGCCTAGGTAGGACTTGCTTCAATCCGCAGGTTCCTTTTCATTTCATGCAGTGCTGCAAAATATGTACGAGTATACCGTCAAGAGACTATACCTCGTGTAAGAGAATCCAAACAAACGAACAATCAGCCTTAATAGTAGCGATTTTCCCAAGTCGTGTTGCTGTTAGGATCCGTCGAGCCAGGGCATTCGGGCAGAAGACACATCATGCGATCGCTAGGGCTGACAGAAGTGATAACATACTTTTCTCCAATAATTGGTTTAAATTTGTTATATATTTTGTTCCAATCCGCAGTACCCTTAATTCCATACAATGACACACCCATGCTGTGAGGCCTTTGACTAGAAATAGTCATCCAATTATCTAAATCGTAATTGTACGCCGTCTTGCCCAACGGTCGATGATTCCATTGATGTAAACTCCCATAACTTGGACGAGGATCGATGAGGTGGCTAGGGACAAACGGATACAGTTTGTCCGGTATATCATTGGATACGTTAGGCGGCCATTCATTAAAGATGAGGTAATAGGCGCGGCAAGCTTTCATGATATCCAAGGTATCTTCCAGGGTGGAATTGAGACGAAAGTCTTCGGTGGCTTTCCTAAAACCCGGAATGGCGATGGCGGAGAGGATGGCCACGATGCACAGGGCGACGATGATTTCGATGAGGGTGAAGCCGTTTCGACTTATGGACGAATACTCTAACCCCTGGACCGGTTCCAACCTCTGGAT
>JAITAV010000015.1 GCA_031283895.1 Puniceicoccales bacterium
TTTCATTAAAAAAGTCTATGTCTTATGGGGAAAGTGTGCTATGAAATCCAGTGACAAAAAGGCAAAGAAACCATTAAAAACTGTAGCGGACGATTTTCTCATTGACTTATTGAAAGCGTCATCGCCTTCCGGATATGAATCAGAGGTTCAAGCCGTTATTGAAAAATATGTGGCTCCGGTGGCCGAAAATTTTAGTAAGGATGTTTTGGGAAATCGTATTGCAACGATTCACTCGCAAGGGTGCCCGCACGTTTTGATGACCGGTCACATGGACGAAATTGGTTTTATCGTTAGTCATGTCAACAAGGAAGGATTTGTGTTTTTTGATGCCATCGGGGGGCACGATGTTGGACTCATTTCAGGGCGCAAAGTTAAGATTTTAACAACTAAAGGAGTTGTGTACGGTGTTACCGGTAGACGTGCTGTCCATTTATTGGATGCGGAAGAGAGAAAAAAATTACCCAAGCTGCGGGCTATTTGGATTGACATCGGGGCAAAATCCCGCGAAGAGGCTTTAAAAAAAATTGCTATCGGAGATCCCATTGTTTACGAACAGGAGCCTTTTTACGTACTCAATGGTTGCATGTGCGGACGCGGTATTGACGACCGAGGAGGTACGTATGTGGTGCAAGAAGTGTTGCGCCGTTTAGCAAAAGATCACCATTTAGAGGCCTCACTTACCTCGGTTTCCACAACGCAGGAGGAGATTGGGATTCGAGGGGCAATGCCGGTTACCTACGCAATTCATCCCGATGTGGGTATTGCGGTAGACGTTGGCCATGCAACTGATTTTCCCGATGGGGAGAGTAACCGTTTAGGAGATTTTAAACTGGGCGCGGGACCTATTTTAGCCCGGGGCCCCAACATCAGTCCCATCGTGTTTGTTAAACTCAAAGAATGTGCAGAGCGACTCAAAATTCCTTATCAGGTTCAAGCCGAATCGGGACCTACGGGAACAGATGCCCGTGTTATCCAAATGTCGCGTAACGGTGTGGCCACAGGATTGGTCAGTATTCCTTTGCGTTACATGCATACGCCCAATGAAATGGTTTGCCTAGACGATATAGAATGGACCATCCAACTGCTTGTTGACTTTACACGTTCTTTGAAGGCAAGCGATAAGTTTGAATGGTGAGATTGCTTTATGTTGAGCGGCATTCAATTGTTTTTAGAAAAAAACCGCAGGTGGCTGTTTGCACTTTTGTTGATCGTAATCGTTATTCCGTTCGTGTTTACCATCGGTAGCATGCCGGGGCTAGGTTACGGTAAAAAGAGAGTGGGAACGCAATTTTGGGGTTACGATCTTGGAGATCCCAAGCAAATGGAACGTGTCGTACGCGATGGTGCTTTGAGCATTGCATTGCAGACGGGTTCAGAAGAAAATGCTTGGATGGAAGCTGCTCAAGGGTATGCCTTTTATCGTTTATTTTTACTTCATGTTGCGCGTGTTGTAGGTTTGCCAGATCCCATAGAGGATGAGTTGCATCAATTTATTAAAACGAAGCCTTTGTTTTTAGATGAGAATAAAGAATTTCAGCCTCAATTGTACAACGATTACCTAAAAAAGTGGTTCGAACAATTTGGTAAAACTCAAAATTTACGCAGGTTATTAACGGAAGATTACCTGTGTGAGAGAGTGAAAAAAGTTTTAGCCGAACCAGGTTTTGTCTTACCCAGAGAATGTGAAGTGATGTACAAGTATTGGACAGCCTCTTATCAATTACAATACGTAAGTCTTCGAAACGAAGCTGTGCCCCCAGAAAATGTTTCGGAAAAGGCATTGCAGGAATTTTTTGAGTTGCATAAGAATGATTACAGGATTGAGCGTAAAGCGGAAGTTGTCTTGTTATTTTTTGAAGCTAACAAACATAGGGCATCCTTACCCTTAGTTTCTGATCAAGAATTGGAACGTTATTTTGCATTGCACAAGCATGAATTCAAAAAAGTGGATTCGGAAGAAGTGTCTTTTGAGGTTGTAAAATCAGCAGTAAAGGATCGTTGGGAAAAAGAACAGTTAAATGCGCTCGCCGAGAAGTGTGCTACACAATTTGCTCTAACGGTTTACGATAAGGGTATACAGATGCAAACGGTGGAATGGAAGCAGTGGCTTAACGATAACGATGTTAGGACGATTGACACGTTGCCTCCCTATGGACAAAATTCTTTACCCGAACGCAAAGGCCTCGGTAAAGATGTATTGCTGAAGGCATTTGATTTGGACCAAGAAAGGTTTTTAAGCGACCCAATGCCTGTAAAAAATGGGTACGTTTTGGTCGCGTTAAAACAGTTTTTGGATCCGTATTACCCTATCTTAGATACCGTCAAAGAAAAAATTTTGCAAGATTACCAACGAAACGAACGTGACAAAATTTTCAATCAACAATTGTCCAGCTTGGCTGAAGACTTGAATAAGCCTAATACGAATGTGGAAAAATTGTTAGCCGATAGAGGTTTAGAAATTCACAATGTAGACACTTTTACCCTGGATTCATCCATCGTATCCTTATCTCAGATCTTGGAAGCGGATGAAATTTTCCGCCTGATTAAAATGTTAGAAACTCTGAAACAAGAACAATGGACATCTGCGTTGCGAGGTAAAGACGGTACGAGAATTCTGTTTGTTTGTAAAAGCCGTTCCGTCAAAGAAGATTGCATTCAAGAAGAGGCATTCAAAGTTTTTGAGAAAAATTTTGGTTCCAGAAAAAGTTTAATGCACACCGAAACCTTGTTAAGGGAAGTTTTAGAAAAAACGATGAATGCCTTGGACCAAGGGAAACAGGGTTAATAAGCCACCTGTGCATATTTCACGCTGAATGTATGGCTAAAGTATTCGGATACCAATTGTATTATCCTATTTTATAAGCATATGAGACATGCTCTAAAGTGTGTAGAGTATTTGAGAACACTTTATTTACCCCGTTTTAGAACATTTTATCCAACCTTTTTACATTTGAATGCCGGTTTGTTGGAAACAAGCATTGAGTTACCTTTCAATGTGCAGTCACTTTAGGTGAATGAGGTACGTTTTCTATGTTGAATTCTAGCTTTGGATGTGGGAATAAGCATTGTTGAATGAGCTTTAAAGGCATTTGGGGATGATTTATTTTGGGTAACTCAATAGACCTTAGAATATCCGTAAAGGTTATGGCAGCGTTGTTAGCGGCGGTATCTCTGTAAGCGTCAATGGCATTTTCCGAATTACCATGTTTGCGATTCCCGGCTAAGTCGCTAATGCCGCGAATGACACAAAAGGGGGTTTGGAATTCGCAGCAGGCGGCAGCAACTGCAAAAGACTCCATGTCGACTACCCCAGCACCATAAGTTTTAACTAGATGTTGCCTATATGGAGCACTGTCAACGAATACGGTACCACTGACACCAATGCCTCCACACTGTACAGAAAAGTTGTAGTCAGGATTTGTCGGTGGTAAGATAGTTTGAACTGCAGTAAATAACGAGGGTGAGCATGCTAAAAAATGGGTACGAACGATTTCATCGTTTGAGTCAACACCTATTTCTGTAGAACTAGGGTAAAAGTCTTCATAGTTTGGCAATTCTGGTTCATAGCGTACAGCGTGCGTTTCATCCGTTCTTTTATTGTAAAGGTACCCTGTAGAATGACACGCCCATTTTTCTGGAATGCATACGTCACCCGGCTTTAAGCATGGATCTAAGCTTCCGCCAATGCCTGTAAAGAACACCTTTTCGACGTTTGGAAGCAGAATAAATAGTTTAAACAATCGGTGCGATGTTGATAAAAAGTTCTTACCGGAAACGGCCAAAGCTAGGTAATGATCTCTATATGAGAAGAAACGTACGGTTAAATTGTTGTATTGTTTTTTCCCCATAAATTTGCAATCGGGAAGTCTTTGTAATTGTCGAAGGATTGCATCGCGTTCAAATTTTTGAGAACAGACGCATAAAACGGAACAATTACTTTCAATTTGTTGAGGAATTGAATAGGAGTCTAGTTGGAAATACAAGAGGTGTATACTGAAAAGGATATGTTTGAGTAGCATATATATCGGTAGGGTTATTGTTAATAGTAGCAAGAAAAACGCCAGTCGTGAGAAGTTTTTTGCAGTTGTGAAAAAGATCATTGGAAATTTTTTCTACGAAAAAATTATGCAGTGGAGTTATCTCATTCAATATCATTCGTAAACTTTCAAAAAGACTTTAACTGTTTCGTATGGTATTAGAAAAGTTTTTCAAAAAATTTTTTACAATGCAGAAAAATTTTCCACCCAGGTACCTATTAATCTCTTGTGTAAATATTCCCAAAGCGTATACAACATTTTCCTGAGCTAAAAAATCTTGCCTATAGAACTTTTTTAACACTAATTTGGTATGCAGGTTATAGAAGAGAGGCGGGATTGCAAAAAAGTGCTTTTTTATTAGGGTTGGGGGGTATGGGTATGGAATCCTTGGGCTTATATTTGCAGCAACAAGGATATCAAATATATGGATGGGATGATTGTATTACGGCGGCACGCATGAACCAGCTGCAACGAAATGGTTTCGTGTGGACAAATATTTTGCCTGAAAATGATTGTTTATTGATTTATTCTTCCGCGGTTTCGCTAAAACATCCTCTAATACAAGCGGCAATCCAACGGCAATGGCCGGTTGCACGCCGAGGCAGTTTTTTAGCCCAATGGTTAAAAAATGCCAATGTTTTAGCCATCGTAGGTAGTCATGGAAAATCGAGCACCACGGCCTATTTGATCCATTTTTTTAAGCAGGCTGGAATTGCCGTAAATTATTTATTGGGAGCCCAATATCAAACCGCATACTACCCAACAGGTGATTACCATGCAAACGCAATGTGGAATCTGGTGGAAGTGGATGAGAGCGATGGGACCATTGAAGAATTTTCTCCAACGGCAACACTTGTTTTAAACGATGATTGGGATCATTCAAATTACTATCCAACTGCCGATGCTTACAAATCAGCCTTACATCGATTGTGCCAACGTACACGGTCTTGGATAATGATGCCAGAGACCATTGCTGGGACCCCTTTGCCGGAAATCCCTGTATTTCAATTGGGGCGTGATTTTTCCATCACTGAAACCGGCAAGTCGTTTATTTTCAAATGCTTAAAAGACAATTTTCAGAAGGAGTATATCAAAGGAAATGTTTTCAATCTAAACAATGCTTTAATGGCTTTAAGCGCTTTTTATTTGATTACCGAAAACGCAGTAGATAGTTTTGCACTCAAATCTTTTCCAGGTATTTGGCGCCGTCAGGAAATTTTGTTGAAAACGGAACGTGTATGCGTGTTAAGCGATTATGCACATCATCCAACCGAATTAGAGACTTACTTGGAATATGCGAAAAAATTTTTTACGGGCGAACATTGGATTGCCTTTGAACCGCATCGAAGTTCTCGAATGCGCTTATTTTCCAACGATTTTATCCGTATTTTAAAAACGTATCCGCACGTTTTTTTAGGTGAAACATACCGTGCATTTGAAAATGAAGTGCTGTTTTCCAGAGATGTTATATTACCACAGATGCCGTTGGCACAGAAGTTGGAAGCTTTATTACCGGATTCTTTTTTTATGGCGCGTGATCGGAAAACGATTTCGTTTATTGGTGCAGGGAATATCGATTCCTTTGCACGTGACTGGGTAAAAAGACTGGTGTATTTATGGAAAGATTACTTGGAGGAGAATTCAGGAGAGAGTGTGACGGTATACGATCGTTTAGATAAAAAATCTACTTTGGGTATAGGTGGAGAGGGGTTATTTTTTTGCGCTCCAAAAACTTTATCAGGCTTACGTTCACTTGTATTGGTTTCAAAAGATTTAGGGATCCCTTGGTATATTTTGGGCAGTGGATCCAACGTACTTATGCCGCATGCGCGATACGATGGGGTTGTGTTGCAGTTGTCAGATCCTATGTGGGGCACCATTGTTTCGCTGGATCCTGCATGTTTTCGAGTAGGTGCGGGATGTACGCTGGGTAAAATGCTTAATTTCATGCAAAATAAAGGCATAGGCGGATTTGAATTTTTAGATGGGATTCCGGGAACGCTGGGAGGGGCTTTGCAGATGAATGCTGGGACAAATTCGAAAGGCATTTGGGAATGTGTTGTGTCGGTTGAAGTTATGAATGAACGCGGAGAAGTGGAATCATGGCAACGCGGTGACGTTCAAACGGGTTACCGTACATGCGCAAGCTTGGAAGGGAAAATCGCTTTAGATGTTGTCGTCAAAGGATACGCATGTGAGTCGAAAGCAATACAAACAGAGAGGCAATGCATACGCGCGCAACGTGCAATTTCACAACCTAAAGGTATCAGTTTGGGCTGTTTTTTTAAAAATACGGCTAGTGGCCCTACCGGAAAATTGCTGGATCAATTGGGATTGAAAGGAATGCGGGTGGGAGGAGCGTTTGTGTCACCTAAACACGCGAATTTCATTTTGAACGATGGTACGGCCACCTTTTATCACGTGATTGAATTAGTATCCAAAATTAGGTCCATCGTCGCTCAAAAAACTGGTCAAGTGCTTGTTCCCGAGGTAAGAATTTTAGGTGAAACATGGGAGAATGTTTTATGACGTGTGATGTGGAAGTGGTTGTTTTATTTGGTGGGGATAGTGAGGAGAGAGAAATTTCATTCAAATCAGCTGAACCGACAATTGATCATTTGAAGCAGTTTGTTAACGTTCGATCCATTCGGTTAGATGCTAACGAGTTGCCCATACATTTAAGGCTTCACAAAGACTTGGTTTTTCCGTTAATCCACGGTGATTTTGGTGAAGACGGTCGTTTACAATATTTATTGGAACGGGGGGGGTACGCCATGGTGGGCAGTGGTTCCAAAGCGAGTCGTTTGTGCATAGATAAAATGAAAAGTAAGCGATTGGTGGGTCGATGGGGTATCCCCGTGTTGCCGGCCATGGACCTTGCTGTGGGTGAAGCGCTGGATGAAACGCATTTGAAGACAGTACTAAAAAGTGAGACATTCGTCTTAAAACCGACGGACAAGGGAAGTAGCATTGGAGTTCACTTGTGTGAAAGTTTTCAGGCATTGCAGCATATTTGGTCGACCGTCAAAGGTGGGAATTGGATGGTAGAGCGGTATGTGCATGGTAGGGAGCTAACGGTGGGCATTTTACAGGGTGAACCTTTGGAGGTTGTTGAAATTCGACCCAAAGTCGGCTTTTACGATTTTAAAAATAAGTATACGGCGGGTGCTTGCGATTACTTGTTGCCGGCTCCTGTAGATGCGGATACGTCTCGAAAAGTACGTGCTATTGCCGGTGAATTTTTTAAAAGAGCTCATTGCCTTGATTTTGCTAGGGCAGACTTTTTGTTAGAAGACGATGGAAGCATTTGGTTTTTAGAAATGAATACGATTCCTGGAATGACGAGTCAAAGTTTATTTCCTAAAAGTGCTGCCTGTTGTGGAATGAGTTTTGATGAAGTCTTACAACGTGTTATCCGTGGAGCTGTCGATCGCAATCGGTGCTGTAATTTACTGAAATAGATGGTGTTGAATAAAAAAGATCATTCGTGGCGTAGTTTGCAACAGGATGCACAATTAACCAAAGTCCGTTGTAAAGGGCTTTTGAGTAAATTTTTCGTTTTGATTGCGGTAAGTTCTCTATGCGTGATTGCTTTTAGGTGGTGTGCCTATTGTCACAAACCACTTTTATGTCCTCAACCTTTACGAAGAATCACTTTTATTTCGGATGGTGTGTTGTCGGAAAATTGGCTGAAAAGATGCGTATCCATTCCATTAGGAAAAAACCTCATGCGTATTGATCTTGGATGCATAAAAACTCAATTGGAGGCTTGTTCGCAAGTAGCTTCGGCAATCATTACACGGCAATTTCCAGATACTTTAGTGATTGAAATCAAGGAATTTAAACCGGTGGCTAAACTTTTCGTATCCACGCAAGGAAAACGTTGCGTTCGATTGATTTCTGCCGAAGGTAGATTGTTTACGCCCATAGCGTACACAAAACATGGTATAAAAACTTTACCCACCTTATCCGATGTAACGATACAACTCATCCAGGAGGGAAAAATTCTTAAATTTGATAGAATTTATGCCTTGTTGGTCGCATTGATGCGTCAGTATCCGGATGTTTACGCGACCATCGTTCAAATTTCATTGAAAAATTTTGATCCATTGTTGGAAGAAAAGTGGCTGCAAGTGGATTTGAGAACATCTCATAACCAACATCTTATTTTTAATTGTACTCACATTGATGTGCAAATGAGGAAATTAAAAGGTGTTTTGTATGCGTTGACACCGCAGCAACGTTCGCAATTATTGCGTGTCGATTTATCTTTAACAAATCCTATCGTGGAATTTAAGTGATTGAGTATTGGCAGACTGATTCTAATAATGTGTTGTTACGGCCGAAAGCATTTTCTTCAAGAAAAACGTGTTTCACACGAGAATGCTGCAAGTTTATTCATGGGGAGGCGTAATGTAAAGGTAGTCACCTTCGTAGGTGGCGTCAAATAAGTCGAGCATATCTGCATTAGATAATAAAATACACCCTTGGGAAAGTGGTTGCGGAATGAAATTTTCTAGATTGGTACCATGCATGTAAACGGCGCGTTTGTAAGTATCGCAACAAAGTTTTTGTGCGTTGTATCCACGATTTTTGGCTATTTCAAGTCCCTGAAGGCGTAGGATGCGTGTCGTAATGAATCCGCATGCAGATTTGTGAGTTGAAGGAGGGCAAATCACTCCCGTGAAGTGTCTGTGTTTAAAAACTCCGTGCATGGGTACCGTATCGCCTATTTTTTCACAAATTCGATGCAGTCCATACGGCGTGCCAAAGCTATTATATACGCAACTTTGTGGAGCTCTGCTGGAAGAAAATAGGTAGGTTTTTCGAAAAGAAAATCCCGATGGATGCATTGTAAACAAGTGTAGCTGATGTTTTTGGGTATCTGCCCACAAGCAATGTCCATTCCATAGAGGGTCGAGGTGTTGCTGCAGAATTTTAAAAAACATTACTTCTAAAAGTATTGCGAGTCGTACAAAGGTCAAGTTTTCTGCCTTAAAAATTAGAAAGTATAGGGTAGATATCTTAAGTTAAGAATGTTGGCTTAAAATAAAGGTATTTAATAATGTACCTTGTTTTTTAGATGCGTTAAATGTCATTTCTATGTTGAACAGAAGATGGGTTGCGATTTTTTATGTTCACAAAGTTTTGGCAAAAGGATCTAATCGGGCAAAAGCATGGAGATGGTAAGACGCCAATGAAGGTGTTACCCATTTAGTTTAGAAAGATATATCGAATATAGTTGACAGAGGATAAGGTATGTATGATTTTAGG